>JBMORF010000044.1:0-1962 GCA_049322315.1 Thermodesulfobacteriota bacterium
GACACTCTTGGGTGCCCCCCGGCGCCCCGGCCCAAAACACGGTCCGCCCCTACAGTTCAACGTCCTTTGAATGCGAATTGGTATTAGACATTAATTTTGGGGGAAAATTAAGGAGCAGATAAGCCAGTGGGGAGTGTAGAGCAGTTACCCCATTTTAGTTTCCAGGTCCCCCAGCCGGAGCAGGGGCGTCTCTCCAGAAAAAGGAAACGCCGCCACTGATCCTGGGGGTCAGGGGCTCAACCTATAATTTTACCGGGAATTCCTATCTTGCCCCACTCATAAAAAAGAAAACGGGCATGCAGGGGAAATATCCGGACACAGCCGTGGGACGCGGGAAATCCAGGAACTATGCCTTCATGAATAAAATAATCACCGCCAATATGCAGGGCATGATCCATGGGCGCCATGTCATATTTTCTGGAGAAATGCACTTGATCCATGCCATTTACCACGAATTTTCTTAAAGGCGTGGAATTCCTGGCTCCGGAAGAAATGGGAAAACAGTGCTTCAATTCTCCCCATTCATACAGCCCGAGATATTGTTGGCGGCGATCTATCAGAATGTACTTTTCATGATTGGCCGCCCCGGACAAAATTCCCGGCAGAATTTCCGGCTTGATGTCAAAGTCCAACGGCACGAACATCTTGTCCTTATCGGTGCTGATATTGCCGGACCCATGCACGACCAAGAGATAATGGGTTTTATTAATAAGAGCAATGCGGTCCTGAGCCATCAGGGCCTTTTGCTTTAAAGAAGGCAGGGATTGGACCAAAGTCTTGATGCTTTCCCCACTCTCCAGCATCACCTCCACACAGGGCACGCCATAAACCTCAACCACCTCTCCGGTGGGCATCCTGCCCTGGGCCGCCAATTCCTGATAAATGGGATTATTTTGCTCCAGTCCTTGAGCTTGCACCGCTGGATTCATCAGCAACAAGGAAATGATTGCCCCACTCCACAGAAGTATTGCTCTCATACCTTTCCGCCTACTTGGTCTGGGTATTAATGGGTTTAGCCCCGGCCACCTATACTTCCTGGTTTTCTCCGGCTTAAGGGGCCACAGCTTAAACCTGACATCGACTGCGGCCGCCAGAAACATTAATGCCGGGGCGGTTGCCACCCAAACTTTGTATATAAAAAAATAAGGATGGACGAGGGTCGGCGCAACCTTGGCGGCGGAAATAAGGAGGGGTTTGTAGGTGAGGGGGGCTAAGGGCCGCAGAAGAGTGGGTAAGTTATTATTAACATGATTGCCACATCACGAATAGCATAATAAAAATTTACTGATGATCAAGTACGTTAAGTGCCGGGAAACTGAAAAGTTATTACAGCGCCAGGCGGTAATGAGGCTGCCGCCGGACCTATGCCGGGTGGCCATGCGGCAATTGTGGATACTGGCTGCCGCGGCTGTCCTGGAGGACTTGCGCAGTCCCCCGGGAAACCGGGGGGAGGTTTTGTTGGAAGAGTATCTCAAGCCGCTGAATATCAGCCAGAACAAACTGGGGCGGGACCTGGGGGTGCCGGCTCAACGAATCACTGATATCATCCGGGGCAAGCGCGCCATCACCGTGGACACCGCGCTCAGACTGGCCCGGTATTTCCGCACCATCCCCAATTCTGGCTCAACCTCCAATCTCGCTACGACCTGGAAATGGCGGAAGAAACCCGCCTGGTGGAGAAGATCAATAAGGAAGTGCGGATGGCTTCGTGACTGGAGAAGGGAAAGGGCCGGGGGTCAAAATTTCTCGCCAAGACGCAAAGGCCGCCAAGGTTTTTAGCCTCTCTTTGCGCCCTTAGCGCCTTTGCGAGAAAATTTAAAATGCAGGTGAGGAAGTAGACGCCGCCCGGCTCTTTAATGGTCTAGCGGCTTCTCCTGGGGCAAGGGAGGGAAAAGGAGGCGAAGCGCAGCTTCGCCGGAAACCGCCCGTTCCCAAGCTGGAGCTTGGCGTGGCGAACCTTGT
>JBMORF010000045.1:0-14539 GCA_049322315.1 Thermodesulfobacteriota bacterium
ACATGGGACTCGTGTCGCTGCTTGATTATCTGCGCAGGTCTCAAGGTGCTTCAGGAACCGCCGTGTACGGAACCGTACGCACGGTGGTGTGAGAGGACGGGGGCCGTAAGGCCCCCTCCTACTCGATAAAGATCAAGCTCCCCTGGGGGCGGCTTGGCCGCCCCCGGAGAGAAGTCTATCCTACTTTTCCTTGGGTGTGAACTTGGCGGTGTATTCCGGCTAGTGCTCCCGGAGGCCCTTCTTGCTGACCTTGCCGGGGGGAGTGCGCGGCATCGCCCGCAGGAAGACCATTTCCCGGGGCAGCTTGCCGGTGGCCGGCGCGTCTTGGGTGGATTTTAGCTCTCGCCACCCGATTTCAAACCTCTGCAAATTTAATTTTTATCCCCTAATAAAAGCAAAGGAATAACATCGCTAGGAATCGCCGCATCCACAAGGAGCATTTTAGATATGCCGCTCGAGTCCAGAACAACTTCATTATCAGCAAAATTCAGCAAAGTATCTGGTAGATAATCATATTCCGTAATTCTAGTGGTCTGCCCGTTCTTATATAGGAAAAGTGCTTCGAGTTCTCCGGGTGTTACCACTCCGAACCAGATAACCCGGCCGCGGTTATTGACGTCCGGGTATCTATTGTTCCCGTTGGTGGTAATCGGCTTAGTGGTGCCATTGCTATATAATTGAATATTCCCCCCGGACTCATAGACTATTTGACCCCATTTATTGATGCGCGGCCTTATGTTTTCTTTACCGTCATTGGTAATGAGCTTCTTTTGGGAGGTGGTATGCAGGCCCAGAACAACTTCCCAGAGGGTCGGGGTGGTACCCTGGGACCGGTTCCACACCACATCCCCATAATCATTGATATGGGGGTACCTATTGAGATGGGTGCCGTCATCATGGCTGTAATTGACGATGTAACCTTCGGTATATAAATAAATTTCCCCTGGTCCCAGGGGGTCGGTAGTCGATCTGGTCCAGACGATTTCCCCTTTATTATTGATAGACAACGGACCCATTTCATTATGATTGCCGTCGGTAATCCTGGTGGTGGTGCCATTGAGATACGAATAAATCTGCCAGTGGCTGCCGTCATATCCTGACCAGACTATCTGGCCGTTGTCGTTAATCACCGGGCCGTCGAGCAGCAAATCCGGGTTGGTGTCGTTATGGGGATTATCATTTATCTTTATAACAGCTTGGTTATCATAAAGGTAGACATCCCAATCCGTGCCGCTATAGCGGGCAAAGGCCACCTGCCCCTTGTTGTTGATAGACGGGTTTCTATCAGTGCTGTTATCAGTAATTTGCTTTTTGGTGACCTTTATCTCGGCCCCAGCAACATTAGGAAAGGTCAGGATAAATACCAGGAAGATAATCAAGGCAACAAAAGAGGTTCTGCTCAGCTTCAGATTGATCAGCATGAGGGGCAGGTCTCCTTGTGGTTTATTAGAATTGCCTGGGGATAAAAAGATTCGGGGGCGGCCTAAATTAGGGACAGACACCATCTCCACTATATTTTGAAAATAGGCTAACATCCTAATTCAAAAAAAAACAAGAAAAATATTCAAGTTTATAAAATTATTATGAAACTTTATGGGAAGTGTGCGAACCATGCCGTCCTTGATTAGGACATCAGGTGGAGAGTTGACTTGAAGGGGGTAAAAAAACGGAGGCGGCGGCCGTCCCCGGAGAGAGGATTAGCCAGGTAGCCCGGGACGGTGATGACCATTACCTTGACAGCAGACCCGTTTAAGGACTAAAATTGGTCATATCACCAAGGAGGTGGATGATGAAATTGTCCCTTCGCATCAAGCCGATCAGCTATCTCAAGGCGCATGCCGCCGAAATCATCCGTAACTTGGGGAAACAGGAGGGTCCTCTAATAATCACCCAGAATGGCGAGGCCAAGGCGGTCATGCAGGACATCGAAAGCTATGAGCAGACCCAGGAAACCATGGCGCTCCTAAAAATATTGGCGCTGGGAATGCGTCAAATCGAAGAGGGCAAGATTCAACCCGCCGCCGAAGTCATCAGGCGGCTGCGGGAGCGGCGGGAAGCCCGCTGATGTCCTGGACGGCGCTCCTGACCGCTGACGCCGGGCGCGATCTTGAGGATTTATACGATTATATTAAAGTACATGATGTTCCGGGCAAGGCGGATCACGTGTTGGCGCAACTGGAAAAAGCCTTCAACAGCCTCTCCGAAAACCCTCACCGGGGAGCTTACCCCAAGGAATTATCGGCGATAGGGATAAAGGACTACCGTGAAATCTTCTTTAAACCCTACCGCATCATTTACCGGGTCATGGACAATAACGTTTATGTGCTGTTGATTGCCGACGGGCGCCGGGATATGCAGACTCTGTTGCAACGGCGTTTGCTGGCCTAATCCTCAAAAAAAACCGGGGGCGGCAACCCGCCCCCGGAGAGTTAATGGAGCACCGGCGAGGACGCAGGTGCTATTTTACCTTGGGTACGAACTTGTTGGTGTATTCCGGATAGTGCTTCCGGAGGTCTTTCTTGATGATCTTGCCGGTGGGAGTGCGCGGAATGGCCGGCAGGAAGACCACTTCCCGGGGCAGCTTGTAGGTGGCCAAGACGTCCATGGTGGACTTGATGATCTCGTTGGCCAACTCCTGGGAGGCTTCGTGGCCGGGTTCCAACTCCACCATGGCCACCACTTTCTGGCCCATGATCTCGTCGGGGACCCCCACCACTGCGTCGTCCCGCACCGCGGCATGGCGGATGATGGCGTCTTCGATCTCCGTGGGCGCCAGACGGAAGCCGGAGGACTTGATCATGTCGTCTTCCCGGGCCTGGAAGAAGATGAAGCCGTCTTTGTCCATCATGACCGCGTCACCCATCATGTTGTAGCCGTCTTTGATGCCCTTTTTCATGGATTTCAAGAGTTTGTTTTCCTGGATAAAGGGCTTCCAGTACAGGGTGGCGGTGGGGCCCTTGATCATCATGGAGCCCACTTCGCCGGGGCCGGCGGTGGTGCCGTCTTCCCGCACTACCTTGATCTCGAAGCCGGGCAGGGCGCGGCCGATGGAATCGGGCATGGGCACGTCGCTCATGGTGTTGGAGGTCACCAGGTGCATCATTTCGGTGCCACCCAAACCTTCCCAGATGGGCTTGCCGGTTTTGGCCTGCCACATGGCCAGGGTCTTGCCGGTCAAAGCGTCGCCGCCGGTGGTGTACATGCGGACGCTGGAGACGTCGTAGTCGTTGAAGTTGGGCATTTCCAGGAGCTTCCGGTAGGCGGTGGGCAGACCGGTGATCACCGTGATCTTGTGCTTGACGATGGTGGACATCATGTCGTCCGGGGTGAACTTGGGCAGCAGCGAAATCGCCGAGCCGCCGGCAAAGGGGATATTGCAGAAGGTGCCGTAGCCCGCGGCGAAGGTCACGGGGGCGGAACCGCCCAGGACGTCGCCAGGGCCCAGTTTGTAAACGTAATTATTCACCAGGTTGGACTCGATCAACACTTCCCGGACGAAATGCACGCAGCCCTTGGGCTGGCCGGTGGTGCCGGAGGTGAAGAGAATGACGCCGATATCGTTGGCGGCGTCCAGTTTGACGTTGTCGAACTGGTCGGAGGCCGCGGCCATTTCTTTGGCGAAGGAAACAAAACCTTTGGCTTCGGCGTCTTCGGGCTTGCCGCCCACTACGATGATCTTGGTGCCGAATTCAAATTCGTGCTGGGCTGCTTCCACCGGTCCCATGAGAGGGAAGCTGACCACAAAGGCCTTGAATTCGGCGTTGTTCACCACGAAGGCCACTTCTTCCTTGGCCCACAGGGGGGAGACGGGCACCGGGATGGCGCCGAGCTTCTGGACGCCGAAGTTGGCGGCAACGGCTTCCGGCATATTGGTCATGCGCAGGCCTACCCGGTCCTGGGGCTCGACGCCAATCTTTTTGAGGACGTTGGCGAATTTGTTGGCCTGGGCCAACAGCTCTTTGTAGGTGACTTTCTGGTCGCCGAAAAGAATGGCGACGTTGTCCCCACGACCTGCTTGTACATGCTTGTCCAAAAATTCTTCCGCAATATTCCACTGTCCTGAAGCATAATGCTTGAACTCCTCAGGCGCCGTATATTCGGCCCAGAGTTCTTTGGGGGGCAAATAATCAGCAGGAATCTTACCCATGTACTGCATCCTCCTTCTGGCATTTAGTTATCTAAAGGGTTCTCGGCCTTTATCCGGACTAAACCATGTGAAGCATATTACAAAGTCTGGGGCAAGTGTCAAGAAATTTGTGGGTTTGCAGTTTTCAGTTTTCGGTTTCCAGTTCCCAGCTTGGCCCCTAGCCTTTATTTGCGGGGTTTTACCGTTTTCCCGGGTAAGATCAAGCAGAGATTTGGTATACTGATTTTAAGCTCTTTATCTCCCGAAAATTAAAGCAATTTCATGCGCACTGTAGCCCTCATCGGCCCGGAACTCTACCCGATTCCCCCCATCCGGGGCGGCGCGGTGGAGCTGTTTATCGAGCAAACCGCAGCCCGGTTGCGCCGCTGGCGGCCGGTGGTCATCGGCCCTTCTGACCCGGAGCTGCCGGACTATGAAGTGCGCCGGGGAGTGGAATATTTCCGGGTTCATCTGGGTGGCTGGCGCGGCCGCCTCTATAAGCGCTATCGCCGCTGCTTTCCTTTATACGACCGGCAGGTGGCGGCCATTCTTAACCGGGTGCAGCCGGATTTGCTCCATGTGCACAACCGCCCCTTGCTTTGCCTGTCTCTGCAAAAAAGGCGGGACCTGGGGCAGATTCCCCTCATCTTGCATATGCACAATCTTTATCCTTCCCTGGGCCGCCGGGAGAGGCCGGATAAGGCAACCTCCATCCCGGTGTCCGCCTTTATCGGTTGCAGCCAATTCGTGGTGGAGCAGGAAAAATCCCGTCTGGGACGGGGCGCGGCCGCCCATTTTGTGGTCTACAACGGCGTGGACACCGGGTCTTTCCTGACCCCCTGGGATCACCCGGCACCCCGGGAAAATATGCGGCAGCAATATCACTTAACGGACGAGCCCACGGTCCTGTTTGTGGGCAAGCTTCGGGAAAGCAAAGGCGTACATATTTTACTGGCGGCCATGGAGCACGTCTGGCCCCGGATCCCCCGGGCGGTCCTGGTCCTGGTGGGGGGCACGGAATTCGGACTGGGCCGCACGGACCGGGAGACCCCTTTTCTCCGGGAGTTGCGCCGTCAAATGGAGACGGCCCGGGGCCGAGTGGCGCTCACC
Organism: Thermodesulfobacteriota bacterium; assembly: GCA_049322315.1. Classification (GTDB taxonomy): domain Bacteria; phylum Desulfobacterota; class Desulfobaccia; order Desulfobaccales; family 0-14-0-80-60-11; genus SURF-52. Next base: position 5,237 of record JBMORF010000045.1, read on the forward strand.
GGCTTTATCCCCCCGGAAAGGGTGCCGGAGGCCTACCTCCTGGGAGACATCTTCGTGGCTCCGTCCCAGATCGAAGAGGGCTTAGGTATGGTCTTTCTGGAGGCCGCGGCCGGGGGCCTGCCCATCATTGCCACCCGGCGGGGGGGCATCCCGGAAATCGTCCGGGAAGAGTTGAACGGCCTGCTCCTGAAGCAGCACGATGACCCCCGGGAGTTGGCCGCCAAGATTAGCCAACTGCTGCCAGACCGGGACCTGCGCCTGCGCCTGGGTCGACAGGGCCGTAGTTGGGTGCAGGAGCATTTCTCCTGGGAAAAAATCGCCCAACGCCAGGAAGAAGTGTATGATGCGGTAGTGAACAGTAAGCAGTGAGCAGGGGCCATGGGTCAGTGGCCAGTGGTCAGTGGTCAGTGGTCAGTGGTCAGTGGCCAGTGAAAAACCTGAAGTGACCGTCTTTTCAAAAAAGGCTCCCTGGCTTTGATTTATATTACCTTGATATTACATCATTATTTCCCTCTCCCCCCCGGGGGAGAGGGTTAGGGTGAGGGGGGAGAAAATGGCTTTTTGCGGTTGCATCAACCTGGAACCTTAAACTCTTCGCTAAGAGATGACAGGATAAAGCCCTTTTGCCCACCCCACCCTTAAGGACGATACTTTGGGACATAAGCTTTTAAAGTGGTGGACCAGTCAGTATCTTAAGCGCCAGGTGCGGGCGCGGCCGCCCCGGCCTTTGGCCGGGTTCGACCGCCTGGGGGAGAAACGGGTGCTGTTGATTAACAGCACCGCCTTGGGGGATATCCTCTTTTCCACCCCGGCCATCCGGGCCCTGAAGGAGACCTTTCCGGATTGGCGTCTGGACCTGCTGGTAAACCCCAATTACGCCTCCCTGGTCCAGCAAAATCCGCATCTGGAGGGAACTATTAGCTTTCCCGGCCGCAGTTGGCGTCTGCTGCCCTTAATGCGGCAGCTCCGGCGCCGGCGCTATGATCTGGTGATCATCCTCCACGGCAACGACCCGGAGGCCACCCTGCTGGCCTGGACCACCGGCAGCCCTTATATCATCGGCTCCAGCGGCAGCCCCTTTAACTTCGTCTATGCGCACCAAGTGGAGCGACTGGACCCGTTTGAGCATGCCATTGAGCGGCGCTTGAATTACGTGCGCCCCCTGGGAGCCGACACCGTTGATAAAAGAATGCAACTCTTTCTGCCCTCCCGGGAGTTAGTCCGGGCCGAGGTTCTGCTATTAAGGCATTTTAGCGGCAAGATCCCTCTATTGGTGGCTTTTCATCCCACCGGTTCCGGACGCTACAAATGGTGGCCCCTGGAGTCCTATGTGGAACTGGGCAACCGTCTGCATGAGACTTACGAGGCTGCCATCCTCATCGTCAGCGGCCACCAGGACCGCAAGGAGGCGGAGGCCCTGGCGGCCCGGCTGGCGGGGCCCAACCTGGTGACCGCCGGCCGTCCCCTCCCCGAAGTGGCGGCCTTTCTCAAGCATTGCCGCCTCTTCGTGGGCAACGACAGCGGTCCCTTGCATATGGCCCTGGCCCTGGGCGTGCCCAGCATCGCCCTTTTGGGCGCGGACCATCCCCGGCGCATCGGACCCCAGACGGTGGATTGGGGCACTTATCTCTACCGGAAGGAAGAAGTCTGCTCCCAGGAACACTGCCTGAACCAGGAATGCCCGGACAATCTCTGCCTTAAAGCCATTAAAGTTCCCGAGGTGGTGGCCCTCATCCGCAACTGGTGGGAACCCCGGTTGCAGAACCCCTGAGATCTGCTTCCCCGGCATTTCTTCAAGGAGTCTTCTGGAGGGAGCAGGTCCGCCTGCTGCGTCCGGCTTCCAGCAATCCGTCACCCTTATCTGATCCTCTGCCTCTACCTTCTGGGGGTGGTAGGTCTGCCCGCGTCTGCTGGGGTGAATTACCCCTGCTGGTGATACCGATTCCCCCAATACTGCGGCAGGAAAGGCCTCTCCAGGCCAGGAAATTTGGGCTGAGGGCCGAGCTTGAGAAAATTCTTACAATTAATTCAGCTTGTTATTCTTTTGGTTTTTTATTAGGGAATTCGCGTTATTTGGCACAAATATAGCTTAAAGCGACTGGGGACATAAGTTCAGAAGATATAAACATGCCCTGGGAACCCAAGTATGGAGGGCACCAAATCGCGCCTGGCTCCTGTTGTGGACCAGAGATTTTGAGAAAGGGGGTGAAGACCTAAAGTAATTGTCTGGCAACATCTGCGGACAGAGTTTCCACATGGTTTTTTTGAATTAATCGTTGAAGGAGGAACCTGAATGTCCGATGATCTGAAAAAAGAGGTTCAAGAAGCACCACTGCTGTGGCCTCTAAGCCCCATTCCCACTTTTGAAGAAGTGTACGATCCCAAGATCTGCACCGAGGCCTCCCGGGAAATCTCCACCATTTTCGAGGGTTGGCTCCATCCCAAGCACGAGATGGGCAAACCCGAGGCCCTGGGGAAAATCCGGGTCCTGGAATGCGGCCACGGCGGCCTCCAAGTCAATGCCATGCAGGCCGGCGGCTACTTAGGCGAACTCGGGGCCAATGTCATCATGGTGGAACCCCCCGGCGGCTCGCCTCTGCGGAAGCTGGCGGCCTTCGGGCGCAAGCGCTACATGTTCAAAGACAATATCAACGGCGACCTTTGCGGCGGCACCTTTATCCATGAATGCCGCAATAAGCAGTCCATCACCCTGGACCTCACCAAGGAAGAGGGCCGGGAGATCCTGAAGAAGCTGGTTATCCACGCCGACGTGCTCGTCGAAAACTATCCGGTAGGGCAGTTTGACGAATGGGGCATCGGCTTCCGCCAGCTCTCCAAGATCAACCCCCGCCTCATCTATGTTTGGAACGGCCAAAAGGGCCAATACGGCCCCCTCAAAGATAAACCTGGCGAACTCTATCCCTCTTCGCCCTGCTCCTCCGGCTGGTGTCATGCCACCGGGTTGCCCAAGGCCTTCGGCGGCACCCCCATCCGCGCGGGTGAACGGGCCGACGACATTCTGGCCGGCAACCTCACGGCCCATGCCACCATCGCCGCCCTGATCTACCGGGACACGGTCTCCGGCAAGGGCCAGTTCATCGAGGTCACTTCCGCGGAAGCCCACCTCAGGATTCATGACTATGCCTGGGGTTGGTATGGCGTGGACGGCTCCAGTAAGCCCCGTTACGGCAACTGGGACCTGGCCATCAACATCTACTCGGTGAACCCCTGCAAAGACGGCTACATGATGGTGGGCGGCGGCCATGACCGGCTGTGGTACCGCATCTGGAAGACCGTGGGCAAGGACCGGCCCGAGTTGGAAGACATGATCCTGGATGAACCCACCCTGCGGGTGGTCATCGACCGGGTCGGCCACGACCAGCAGGTGAAAACCCTGGTCTGCCTCACCGACTGGATGAAAGACTTCACCCGGGAAGAATGCCGGGCCAAGCTGCTGGAGGAGGAAGTGGCTGCGGGCGGTGTCTCCTTCATCGACGAAGTGGCGGAAGAACCGCATTACAAATACCGGGGCATGGTGCGGGCCATCGACACGTCCCACTATGGCAAGGTGCTGTTCTGCGGCTCCCTGTTCTACGGCCACCGGACTCCGGGCCGGGTCAAAGACCTGGGGCGTCCCGTGGGCTACGACAACAGCGACGTCTACCGCAAGTTCTGCAACTTCGACACCGCTAAGCTGAATGAGCTTTACGAAAAAGGGCTCATTTAATAGAGGGGGTTAGGAAATATGACCGAACACCTGGATAAACTACCCTTTGAGGATTATTGCAAGACTGTCTTTGATAAGGACAGACTCTTCGAAAAACCCGAGGCTCTGAAAGGCTACCGGGTGCTTTCTTGCACCCAGTACATCCTGGGGCCCTGCGCCGCCGCCTACCTGGGTGAGTTGGGCGCGGAGGTCATCAAGATCGAGGTGCCCCGGTTGGGTGAGCCCATGCGCCACTGCTCGCCTTACAACGAACCCTGGTTTTACCCCGTTTCCCGGTGGAACCCGGGCCGTGGCACCTCCCCGGCCTTCCAGGGAGCTAACCACAATGAATACTTCGTCACCCTGGACTACCGCAAACCGGAAGCCAAGGAGATCTTCTACAACCTGGTGCAGAAGACCGACGCCATGGTCTGGAACTACCGGCCCGGCACCTTCGACCGCTGGAAGATCGGCTACGGCGCCTGCAAAGAGGTGAACCCCAGAATCGTCCTGGCCTGGTGCGGCGGTTTCGGCGGCTTCGGCCCCGGCCGGAACTGGGCCTCCTACGACATCCTGGGCCAGGCCAAAGGCGGCGTCTTCTCCTTTACCGGCCACCGGGCCGGCGCCGCGGCTGGCTTCCCCAGCAAACACACCACCTGGATCATGGACTACTCCGTGGGCATGCTGGTCTCCACCGGCATGCTGGCCGGCATCTATTGGCGGGACACGGTCTCCAACCTGGGCAACTACTTCGAATGCTCCCAGGTGCAAGGGTCCACCCGCTACACCGAATATGCCCTGCCTCTGTGGGGCCGTTCCGGTATCGTCCGCATGCGCTGGGGCAACTGGGACACGGAAATCTGCGTCAACGGCATCTGCAAATGCGGCCTCTCCTCCTATCCCCATTCGGACCATCCCGCGGAGAAGGAAGAGGGCTACATCTATGTGGGCGCCTACACTGACGAAGATTTCGCCAAACTCATGAACCTGGTAGGTCGTCCCGATCTGGGCAAGAAATTCGCCACCCATGACGACCGGGTGGAGGCCAAGGCTCAGGAAGAGATCTACCCGGCCATCGAGGAGTTCCTCAAGGATAAGACCAAGGAAGAGGCTAACCGCATCTTCAGCGGCGTGGGCATAGTCTCCCAACCCCTGCTCACTGTCCGGGAAGCGGCCAACTGCGAGCACTGGCTGGAGCGGGGCGCCCTGGGCTGGTACGACGATCCCTACTACGGCGACGTCTTCACCCAGAAGGTCATCTACAAGATGAGCGAGACCCCGCCGCGGCTGAAGCATGTGCACCGGCCGGTGGGCTGCGACAACGAAGAGATCTATCAGCGGGTCTGCGGCCTCAGCTCGGATCAGATCCGGGAAATGGAAGCCAAGGAAATCATCTAGCCCTGGGACGGTGGGGGCGGGCTTCTGATTCAGCCCCCAAGTCGCACCTCTATCACTATGGGAGGAATGACTCGATATGAGTGAATATAAAGTCTCGTTGTTTTACGATTGCCCCAAGTGCGAAACGCGCAACTTCTTCGATCCCTATAGCTATTGGGAATACTCCGGCAACTTTAAGTGCGCCGGCTGCGACACCCTTTATTATGCGGAATGGGAAAACGGCCAGCGGGTGGTGGAGCCGGAAGCGGGCCGGGGCACGGAATTCATCCTGCCCGGCTACGCGGAGACCAAGGATCTGAAACCCCTTTCCGGGGAAGGCAAGACTTCGCCTCCGCCCTTTGCCAACGTTACCTTCCTGGGTAAACCCAAGAACACCACTGTGTCCGCCCGGGGCAAGCTGTGCGCCTGCACCCAGCTCACGCCGGAAGACCTGGACGGGAGCGCCTGGAAGCGCATCACCGCCCAGCGGAAATATGGGAAATCCTGGTAGCTGGCCCGTAACTTCGGAAGATAGGAGGAATCCTCAATATGGCGATTCTCTGTGAAGATTGTCGGAACTATAAACGCACTTACGACCCGCAGATTTCCAAAGTCTTATACGGTCACTGCCGGGCCATTGAGTATCCCTTCCTGCTGGGCATTTTCATGGAAGCGCGTCCCGGGGCGTTCACCGCTCCCACGGAGTGCAAATTCTTCCAAGAAAAGAAAAAGTAGGATAAACTAAACACCAAACCGGGGCGCCGGCGCTGCCGGCGCCCCTATCTTTGTCTCCCCCGGTAATTTCCATGAAAGATTACTCACTCTATTATTGGGACCCCCGGCTCGAAGAAGCCGAAGTGGTGGAACTCTTGAAGCTAGCCTGGGAAGAACTCTATGAACTGGAGTTCGACCAGGTCTTCGGGGCCTGGCGCGGGGCGCATTGGGAAGAGGAAACTGATACCGTTCATATAACCTGGGAAAACATGTACACCGTTCCCATGATGGTCTCCATTCACCGGGTCACCCGCACCATGCGCCACGACTATCCCAGGGAGGAGTTCCTGGAACTGGAGCAGGCCGAAATCGAGCGCCTTCGCAGCCTGCCGCCCGGGCGGAGAAGATAACCGCAGGGGTCCGGAGCGAAGATCAAAGGGAAAATATCCATCTTCGTCCCCAAACTCTTCCCTTTACCTTCACCATTAATTCTTATATGTTATTAAGGCTGATGGCCTTGAGCCTCAGCCGCAGTAGGCTAACCTTGGGTGCTCCCCCAGGTCAGGGTAGAACTATAGCATTTGCCAAAAGTTCTTTCCTCTTAGTCCCCTCTCCCCCTGCGGGGGCCAGGGCGAGGGGAACGGAAAAAACTTTTGGTAACCAATATAAAATTGGCCCCGGCGAGAAAACTATTCTTTTGCTGAACCATGGGAAACAATAGATGTCTTCTATTAAGGGTTATCTAGACTACCAACGCCGGGAATTTTGCAAAGATGTGCAGTGTCCGGTGCAAATGGAGTTGGATGCCCAGCCCGAGGGTGGGGCTGGTTATGAAGAGATCAGACAGACTTGTAAGACCGATTGCCGCTATACCACTTATCAATTTCACCATTGGTTGATTAATAAAGGTTATCTGCTGGTCAGGCCGGAATAATTTTTTTTGATATTCTTGATATTCAGGGGATAGGAGAGATACGCATGGATTGGGGAATGAAAAATCGCTTAGGCCGACTCATGCCCAACGGCAAATGTTTTTTTATGCCCATTGACCATGGTTATTTTCAAGGTCCCACCCGCAATCTGGAGAAGCCGGGAGAAACAATAAAACCGCTGTTGCCCCATGTGGATGCCATTTTTTGCACCCGGGGGGTGTTGCGTTATGCCCTGGACCCTCTTAAAAGCAAACCCATCGTTCTCCGGGTCTCCGGCTGCACCAGCATGGTGGGCAAGGATTTGGCCAACGAGGAACTCACCACCTCCATTGCCGAAATCATCCGCTTGAATGCCTCTGCCGTGGGGGTCTCGGTCTTTATTGGCAGCGAATATGAAAGGGAGACCCTGAAGAACCTGGCCACCCTGGCCAACCTCTGCGAGGATTATGGCATCCCGGTGATGGCGGTCACCGCCGTGGGCCGGGAAATGGAGAAGCGGGAGTACCGTTATCTGGCCTTAAGCTGCCGCATCGCCGCCGAACTGGGGGCCCGGGTGGTGAAGACTTATTGGTGTGAGGAACATTTTGATAAGGTGGTGAACGGCTGCCCGGTGCCGGTCATTATGGCCGGGGGGCCTAAGTGCGAAACGGAACTGGAGGTCCTGGAATTTGTCCATGACGGCATTAGCAAGGGCGCGGTGGGGATCAATTTAGGGCGCAACGTCTGGCAGAGCCCCCACCCGGTGGCCATGGCCAAAGCCTTGCGGGCCATTATCCACGATAATGCTTCCGTTAAACTGGCCCAGGAGATCTACAACGAGACCAAAGGGCAAGAATAAAAGCGCGGCAAGATAGGGGCGAACCTGGTGGTCGCCCATCCTCTGCCTCCGGGCGAATATAAGATTCGCCCGCTACGAAACCTTTAACCAATTACCGATTCTCTATAATTTTCCGGAAAACGGAAAACGAAAAACGAAAAACGGAAAACGCTCCCGCATGCTAGTCGCCAAGTACTACAACAACAACGATATCCGCCTGGAAGACATCCCCATCCCCAAAATCGGACCGGGGGAGATCCTGGTCAAGGTCCGGGCCAGCGGTATTTGCGGTACGGATGTCATGGAATGGTACCGGCTGCCCAAGGCGCCCCGGATTCTCGGCCATGAGATCGCCGGCGAAATCGTCGAGTCCCAAACGGACAGATACCACGTGGGCCAGCGGGTCTTCGTCAGTCATCACGTGCCCTGTCATGAATGCAAATTCTGCCGGGACGGCCATCAAACCGCCTGCGACACCTTGCATGCGGGCAATTACGATCCCGGCGGCTATAGTGAATACGTCCGGGTCCCCAAGATCAATGTGGACTATGGGGTTTACCTCCTGCCGGAGCAGGTGTCGTATCTCGAAGGCACCATGATCGAACCCCTGGCCTGTGGGGTCAGGGGACTCAGGCTCATCAAAATCCGGCCCCACCACACCGTCTTGATCCTCGGCTGCGGCATCTCCGGTATCCTCAATATCCAGTTGGCCAAGTTGACCGGCGCTAAGGTGATTGCCACCGATATCAATGAATACCGCTTGCAAAAAGCCAGGGAGTTCGGCGCCGATGAGGTGTTCCACGGGGCCCAGGACCTGAACCTCAAGGCGGAAAGGGTCATCGTCTGCACCGGCGCTTATGCCGCAGTGGAGCAGGCCTTCCGCTGTGTCGACAAGGCGGGGATCATTCTCCTCTTTGCCATCCCCAACCGGGACATAGCCATCCCCATCCCCGACTTCTGGCGCAACGAACTCACGGTGACCACCTCCTACGGGGCCGCGCCCGCAGATCTGGAAGAAGCCCTGGACCTCATCGCCAAAAAAACCATTAACATCCAAGACACCATCACCCAGACCCTGCCGCTCAGCCAAATCCAAGCTGCCTTTAAAATCGTGGCCGAGGCCCGGGAATCATTGAAGGTGGTATTGGAACCGTAAATTCATGAACGGCTAAAAGCCATACCCCAGATAGGCGCCTTTTTTTTCTCCTTCCCAAGTTGAACTTGGGAAAGACGAAGATAAATCTACTGTGACAATTTTGCACTAGCCAGCCGGTTCAAGCTAATACCGGCCTCTGCCGCTTTAAGAGCCAGGTGGCGATGGACTTCGGGAGGTACCCGGACCATGAACTTGCCGCGATAATGTCTTACGGCAATGGGTTCGGGAGGCTCTTCACCCTGCTCCTCCATATCCTTGATTACGTCCGCCACCACCTTGCGAATGCCTTTCAAGGCCTCTTCAGGGGTGCGAGCCAACCAGCTTAAACTGGGAAATTCGGCACACAGGCCCACATATTCCTGGTCGTCCTCTGACCAGGTTACCCGGTAGGTGTAGCGATCATCTTTCAGTGCCATTTCCCAACTCCAATCTTTAGATAGCTTTGAGTTTATTGAAACTATTGTCAAGTAGCTTTCTATACTGAGCGACTTAATTAACCGCGGTTGACATTCTCTGCGGCCTCTGCGCCTCTGCGAGAAACCTTTTTATCTCGCAGAGACGCAGAGAGCGCAGAGATTAATAATGCGCAATTATTTATGTC
>JBMORF010000046.1:0-14299 GCA_049322315.1 Thermodesulfobacteriota bacterium
CTCCCTGCCCCTCCCCCCGCACCCCCTCCCCAACCCGCATAATTTATGAGTATGGCACCACGGCGATCTAAAAACATCTAAGGGCGTGGGGGAGGGGGACTGGGGGAGGAACTAAGGGCCGTACGGGCGGGCGTCCCCGCCCGCCCGCTCAGACTGAACGATGGCGCCGTACGGCTTTGATTTCATTTCTAGATATTGGCTCAATTGAAAGGAAACCTAATCTCCAGGGTCTTAAAGTCCCCCTTTATAAAGGGGGATTTAGGGGGATTTTCAAATGCTTATAAAATCTCCCCTGCCCCCCCTTTAGAAAAGGGGGGGGATAAAACGACTTCCATTTGGTTTTAGCGAACTTTTGGACTTAAATACCTAAGGCTGATATGCGGGTACTGATTACCGGAGCTACCGGCTTTGTGGGGCGTTATGTGGTCCGGGAGTTGTTGGGCCGGGGGCATGAGGTGCGGTGTCTGGCGCGGCCCGGCTCGGCCGGGAAGGTGGAGGCCGGGGAGGGGGTGGAGGTCTTCACCGGGGACGCGCTGCACGCCGGGGAAGTGGCCCGGGCCGCCCAGGGGTGCGAGGCCGTGGTGCACCTGGTGGGGATCATCCGGGAGTTTCCGGGGCGGGGGGTGACCTTTGAGAAGGTGCACGTCCAGGCCACCGAGAATGTGGAAAACGCGGCCCGGGACGCGGGAGTTAAGCGGTTTCTGCACATGAGCGCCCTGGGAGCCAGACCCGAGCCTGCGGACCCTTATCATGTCACCAATTTCCGGGCCGAGGAGTTGGTGCAGCAGTCCGGCATTCCTTACACCATTTTCCGGCCCTCGGTGATCTATGGGCCGGAAGACCAGTCGCTTAATCTCTTTGCCAAACAGATCAAGACCCTGCGGGTAGTGCCGGTGATCGGCGACGGCTTATATCAGATGCAGCCCGTCCCGGTGGCGACGGTGGCTCAAGCTTTTGCCCTGGCCCTGGAACTGCCGCACACGGAAAACCGCACCTACGAGGTGGGAGGCCCGGAGCCGCTGACCTTTAACGCCATCATCGACACTCTGGCGGCGGTCCTGGGCCACAAGGTGCTAAAGGTACACGTCATGGTCTGGAGTATGCGCCTCTTAGCCGGCCTCTTCGGCCGCTTCCCCTGGTTCCCCCTGACCACCGGGCAGATTCGCATGCTGCTGGAGGGGAGCACCTGCGACTCAGAAGCTTTTTATCAGGATTTTGGGCTGGAGGCGGTGGCGTTTACAGAGGGCCTAAGACGTTATATGGAATGAGCATGTCCTGCTCATCCCCGGCCAGGCGGCGTTGTTCATCCTGGCCCTGCGCAACTTGGTGAGAAAGGTATGGGGCCACCCGGAACTTATTGAATGAGTTATAAGTCATTTAATTAATTAATTAAACAGAACTTTCTCTTTTATCAGTGGGACTGGATCAAGAAAATGAAATTTTTTGACAATCTTAAAAGTTATTGGGAGCGGAAACGACAGACCACGGCTATCAAACCGGGAGTTTTTAATATGACCCCGGCCCGCCAGGAGGCGGTGTTGCAGGGCATCGAAATCGGCTCCGAGCCGGGGATCCGGTTCTATGCCCTGGTGGCCACCTCCACCCTCATTGCCGCGTTGGGCCTGGTGGCCAACAGCACCTCGGTGATCATCGGCGCCATGCTGGTGGCGCCGCTGATGAGCCCCATTTTCGGGATCGCCCTGGCCCTGGTGCGAGGCGACGCGAACCTCCTGGGACGGGCCATCCGGGCCGAAGTCATGGGCATGATGGCCGCCATCGGCATTGCCTGGATTTTCGGCTCCCTGCCCCTGGCGGTGGAAGTGACCCCGGAGATGCTGTCCCGGACCCAGCCCAACCTGCTGGACCTGCTGGTGGCGGTACTGGCGGGTTTTGCGGGCTGCTACGCCATGATCGACGAACATCTCAGTCCGGCCCTTCCCGGGGTGGCCATCGCCACCGCCATTGTGCCGCCTTTGGCCAACAGCGGCATCTGTCTGGCGGTGGGGGCTTATCAGGGCGCGTACGGCTCTTTTCTCCTCTTCCTGGCCAACTTCGTTTCCATCCTGATTGTGGCCTCGGCCACTTTTATTGCCGCGGGTCTGGCCCAAAATGTGCCCTGGGACGAAACCTGGGGCCTGGCCAAGCGTTTCGGGGTGCCCGCAATGGGCTTCCTGCTGGTGGCTATTCTCATGACCCATTCCCTGGTGAAGATCGTCCGGGAGCGGAATTTGACCAACAACATCAAGAACGTGATTACCAAAGAATTATCCCAACTTCCTACCACGGCCATGGTGAATATGGTGCACCAGCGCAGCGATGGCAAGCTCTATGTCCTGGCCACGGTGCGCACCCCCCGGGTCATCAACCCTAATAAGGTCAGGACCATCCAGGAGGCCCTGGAACGGAAAGTGGAAATGACCACGGAACTGGTGATTCGCTCAATTTTGGCCAAGGATATCGGGGCTACCGGCACCACCAGCGAAGTCACCGCGGAGAACCTCAACGGCGCCTTTTTGACCAAGGACCTGGCCCCTGACGTCCTCAAGACGCAATTCGCGGAACAGGCCTTGCGGGAGATTCTGATTAACCGGCCGGAGTTGGAATTGCTGGACGTGGACCTGCTCTATTTCCCTTCAGGCCGGGTGATTTTGGCCAGCATCCAGGGCCCCCGAGTCCTAATCCCCATGGAAGTGAAGGAATTGGAAAAGGCCATCCAGGAGCGGCTCAAAGACCCCAATATCCAACTGATGGTCCGATGTCTCACCACTGTGGACGTGGATGACCGGGGGAGAATCCTCTATGGCTGGTCCCATCTGGGACTGCCCACCCCGGAGCAGAAAAAACTCCGGGACCAGATCGAACAAGCGGTACGGGATGAATTCCGGAGGTTGTCTAACATCTTTGTCACCAACGTGGACGCGGCTCCCAAGGATGATAAATGGCAGGTGCGGGCGGAAGTGGTGGGGTCCCGGGTTATTTCCCCCAATGAGACGTCCATTATGGAGAAGAGGGTCTCCCGCCTGGTCAATAAACCGGTGAAGATTTATTTCTGGTCCAAGGCCCAGGCCATGGTGACCCCGGATGGCTATAATTCGGTGGAAGAATTTACCCGGAAGCGCTTGGAAAAACGGGAAGAAGTACAGAGCCACGGCGCTTCCGAGTAGGGGCGCCGGGTGTCCGGGATAGCCGAGAAAAAAAGTCCAGTAAAACTCCCTCCCCCGTAACGGGGGAGGGAGTAGCGCGTCAGGTAGAACAGGCCCGGAAGAGGACCCCGGAGGGGTTAGAAGGGTTCGAACAATTCAGGCCGTTGTTTACGGTGCGTCGGGGCCTTGGGCGGCGGTGCGGCCTGGGCTGGAGCCGGGGATAAGACGCCCCCCGGGGCCGGAGCCGCAGGCTCGGCCTCTTCCGGGGGCTCGCCGGCATCGGGCGTGCCGGGCTCAGCCTTGCCAGGCTTCCGGTAGCGACGGCGGACCACGGTCTTGTCGGTGGAGAGATACTGCATTTCCAGCCAGCCGGTCTTCTGGCTGCGAGAGTTCGTAATCCGGGCCCAACCCTCGTTATTTTGCTCCAAAAGCTTGACCTGGTCGTTGAGGCGCAGCCTATCCACGGTCTTGGCCCGGCTTTGGGGGGCCTCCCGGAGGCGCAGGCCCCAGCGGCGCACATAGAAGTCGCTGATCGGGTTGAGCTTAAGATACCTCTCGTTGGCCCAACCTTCTTTGCCGGCGGCGGTGCGCACCAGGAACCAGCTACCCTGGCGTTTGAGGCTCTGCAGCCGCTCGTTTAACTTGACCAGAGCGACATCGGCAGAGGAGGGATCGGGTTGGCTCTTGAGCTGTAATTCCATGGTCCCTAAATAATAATAGGTCTCCACCGCTTGGGCGGGGGGGCTGGGAGCCGGCGTGGGCGCGCCGCCGCAGCTGCAGAGGACCAGACCTAAAGAAAAACAGCAAACCAGAAGACGGAGTTGGGGCTTGTCTAAAAGTGTCATAGAAGTCCGCACCTTAGAATAGATGATCTTAAAGCTTAAACTCGTCATCTAGGTTAATATTCATTAACAGAAAAGTAAATATTTTTATACATATTAGCCAAAGTTAAACCAGGCGGCTGGTGTGGTGTTCGATGGGGAATCCGGATTTTCCTGACGCGGCCGATAAGTTGATCGTCTATGGCTCCCTGGCTCCGGGGGAGGACAACTACGTCTTGCTGGCGGATTTGCCGGGGACCTGGGAGAAGTGCGTCATCCGGGGGCATATGGGAAGTTTTCTGGGCTATAAGTCCTTCCGGGTTGACCCCTCAGGTGAGGAGCACCCAGCCTGGCTCTTCATCTCTCCCGGCCTGGCGGAGAGGTTTCCAGCTCTGGATGATTTTGAAGGGGCGGCCTATCAGCGGGTGGTGATTCGGGTGCAGATAGAGGGACGCGAGGTTTGGGCCCATATTTATGAAGGGAGATATGTCGATTAAAGGGGGAAGGGCTGACCGGCGACGCGCATTAATAGAATTCCTTCTAATAATTCTATTAATAATAATATCTCCAGGTTCAGTAGCCTGGGGCGGCGAGTTTGCCGCGCCGCAACCGGGGCGGGCCTGGCAGTTCCCCTCAGATCATGGGGCCCATCCCCGCTTTAAAACGGAGTGGTGGTATTACACCGGGCACCTGCTCTCCAGGGATGGGGAGAATTTCGGGTATCAGCTCACCTTTTTCCGGGCGGGGCTGAGGCAGCCCGACCTTAAAGCCCGCTCCGCCTGGGCCTTGCATACCATTTATTTGGCCCACCTGGCCCTGAGTGATAAAACCAGCGGCACTTTTTATTTTCGAGAAAAAGCGAACCGGGGGGCGCTGGGGCTGGCGGGCGCGGCACCAGGACGCCTCCGGGTATGGGTGGACTCCTGGAGCGCGGCCATGGAGGGTAAGGTCCACCACCTGAAGGCCCAGGATGAGGGCCTGGGGCTGGACCTTGTTTGTACGCCCCTCACGCCGCCGGTGCTCCATGGCGATAGCGGCTTCAGCCGCAAGGCGGCTCAAGGACAGGCGGCCAGCTACTATTATTCCTTCCCCCGGATGGAGACCCGGGGCCGCATCCGGGTGGGAAAGCGGGAACTGGAAGTGACGGGCTCCTCCTGGATGGACCACGAGTTTTTCACCCATACCCTCACCGCCGAGCAGGAGGGCTGGGACTGGTTCGCCCTGCAACTGGATGACGGCCGGGAGGTGATGCTCTACCTGCTCCGGGGAAAAGACGGCAGCATTGATCCGGCTTCTTCCGGCACTCTCATCGATTCCCAGGGCCGGGCCCGGCATCTGCAACTGGCTGACTTTAAGATGACTTCCACAAGCGCCTGGAAATCCCCCCACAGTAAAGCTACTTATCCCGGGTCCTGGAAGTTGGAAATCCCGGTCGAGGGCTATTCCCTGAGACTTACCCCCACCCTGGCGGACCAGGAGATCCGGGCGGGGGAAGCCGGGGACATCACCTATTGGGAAGGGCAGGTGCAGGTGGAGGGTCAGCGGGGGCAAAAGGTAGTGAGAGGCTTGGGGTACGCAGAACTTACCGGCTATGCGGGGAAGCTGGGGGGACTTTTTTAGGGGATAGGGGCCAGGGGTCAGTAATAAGTAATAAGTAATTAGTAGCCAGTGGTCAGTGGTCAGTAGTAGTAATACCAATTCGCATTCAAAGGACGTTGAACTGTAGGGGCGAACCTTGTGTTCGCCCGTGGCTCCGGGGCGAACACAAGGTTAGCCCCTACGTATAGTATCTTTTTGACTGCAACTTGGTATAAAAAGCGACAATCATTAACTTGGAATCTGGAACCAGGAACTTGGAACTAAATAAAGGGGTCCGGCAATTCCTGCCGAACCCCCATGGTCAATATTAATCCCTTATGCGGGTGCTATCTTGTCAGCCAGCGGTCGTTCTTCAGGGTGATGAAGGCGTAGGGCTGGACCCAGTTGAGGAAGAAGAAGGCGAAGTAGGAGTAGAGGATGCCGTAGACGAATTCCAGGTCCCGTTCCTGGTGGATATAGTAGAACATATAGACCATGGTGATGACGCCCAGGCCGGCGAAGAATTTTACCATGACGAAAGGATAGATGAAGAAGGAGACGAAGAGCAGTCCCAGGAAGAGGTAGGTCAAGGGGAACTCGATCTGGGTGATGAAAAAGTCGATGATGGGCAGCAGCCGGTCTCTTTTCCGGTAATTGGAAAAGATAAAGGAGAGTTGGACCCAGGATTCCCGGAAGTTGCTCCGGTCCCAGCGCAGGTACATGCGGCAGAGGCCCCGGTAGGTCTCCGGCACGGTGGTATGGGTGATGGCGGTGCGCTGGTAGGTGATGTAATAACCCTGGCGCATGACATAGTTGGTCAGGGCCCGGTCTTCGCCGATGTTGGCGGGGCCGCCCAGGAAGGTCTGGTCCCGCCATTTTTCCAGAATGGGCATCAGGGCGGCGCGGCGGTAGGCGGACAGCGCCCCGGGGGTGCAGGTGACCGCGCCGTACAGGGATTGGGAGGCCCGGAGGAAATCGAAGGCCAAAACGAAGCGCACGGCCAGCATGCGGGCCAGCAGGCAGCGGGCCCGGTTATAGACCTTGACGTTGCCGGCCACCGCGCCGATCTTGGGGTCCTGGAGCATGGGGGCGATGACCTGCTTGATGGTATCCGGGGAAATGATGCTGTCGGAGTCCAGGGTGACGAAGAAATCGCCGGCGCCCCGGGTAAATCCGGCATAGAGCCCTTCTTTTTTGCCCCGGTTGCGGGGGAAGCGGAGGGCCTTGATCAAGTCGGGATAACGTTGCCGGGCCCGCTTAATATAAGTCCAGGTGTCGTCTTTGGAGCCGTCGTCGATGCAGATAATTTCCAGGCGGTCCGCGGGATAGTCGCTGTTGGCCGCGGAATAAAGGGCCTTTTCCACCATGGCCCCTTCGTTGTAAGCCGGGACGATGACGGTGACCTTAGGTAAGGGCCCATCGGGCAAGGCATAGGGTTGATAACGCCACCAGAGGATGGTGCGCACGATCTGGAAGGCCAGGTAAACCAGGGTGAAGCTGGCCCCCAGGGCCATGAGCGGCGTGGCAAAGCTTTGGCGGCTCATGAGCTGGAGATAACCATTGAAAGAGCCGAACTTAACGGCGACTACCAGGCAGGAGAGCAAAACCAGGGGGACCAGGATCTTCAAGACCAGGTCCAGGGTCTGGAGACGTTCTTCCAGCTTCTCTTGCTGGTTGGCTTGCCATTTCCCCTGGAGCCAGGGGGAAGCGCTGAAGGTGGACATATAGGGGTTAGTTCCTCGTAAATAAGAGAAAAATGTAGTCCACCAGGGAGTTGCAAAGGCCTTGCCAACCACGGGGAAGGGAGTCTACGTAATAAAGTAGTTGATATACTTAGATAAATATTTTGCAAATAATATAACTCTGTTCTTCCACCTCCAAAAATTCTCCCTTTGAGAGAATGCCTGCAACTCCTGATAATTTTTTATCAAAATGATAAAAAGGGGATGAAGCTCGGGGGGAGGGGAGCGAGACGAGAGGGAGCCAGCCGCGGGGGAGGGCGGCAGGAAGTTGATTTAGCGGGCATCAGATTGTTCCCTTATTAATGTTCCTGTGGTAAAAGAGTTATACTTTGTTGTTGGCAATCTCCAGACCCAGTGCCGGGGGGGAGATTGGGAGCAGAGGAGGAGGCGATGACGGAAGGGCAAGACCAATCCCCGGGGAGGAAAGTGGATGGCCTCATCTTGCATGAGTTGGGGCAGGAGATGTCAGTTCCTGCCGGTACCCGACTTGTTACTCAAGGGGAGGATCCGGAGTATTTTTTTATCATCGAAACCGGCAGGGTCAAGGTCTTCCGGGAGACTGAGGAGGGCATCCGCACCGACCTGACGGAGTTGGGGGCCGGGGCCTATTTCGGAGAAGTGGCCCTGGTGACCGGCCAGCCCCGCACCGCGTCGGTGGAGACCATGGAAGATTCACAGCTGGTCAAGGTATCCAAGGCGGAATTCGATCATTTACTGGACCATAACCCCCAACTGGCCAGGCATATCATCAACCAACTCTCCCAGTGGCTCATCACCGGGGACCGGCGCCTGGAAAGCGAAACGGTGCACCAGGTCAAGCTGCGCCAGATCTCCTGGTTCGATTACCTGCTGATGATCGGCCTAAGCATCATCCTGGCCCTGGTGGTCAACATCTACAACGACAACGGCATACCTCTGATCCAGGATTGGGGCCTCAAAGGCAAGGTCCCCGAGATTAACCTGCAAAAAGCCCTGGAAGACTATAAAAATAATAAGGCCATCTTCGTGGACGCCCGGAAAAGCGCCTTTTTTAACCAGGAACACATCAAGGGCTCTACGAATTTGCCGGTGCTCCTGTTTGATCTGTTTTACCCCTTGTTCAATTTCACAGTGTCCCAGATGGAAGGTGCGAAAGATAAGATCATTATTGCCTATGGCGGCACCTTCAGCCGGCGCTTTGATCTGGAGTTGGCCCGGCAGCTGCAGCTTAAGGGCATGAAGAACGTGGCGGTATTTGCGGATTACGGGGGTTGGCCCTCCGTCTTTCCCGTGGAAGGCAAGGTGGTCGAGGCGCCCGCAGCCCTGCCTTTAGGGTTTGCCGGCTTCCTGGAGTGGCTGCCGCTGGGCATCTTTCTGCTGATCCTGATTCCTCCCATCCGGCGCAGCCCCTATCTGTCGGTGGTGGGCCGGGTCCTCCTGGGAGCCATCTTTATTTCCTTCGCCTTGAGTAAGATCATGCGGCCCGCGGTCTTTGCCTTGAACGTGGTGGACTACGGGCTGATGCCGTCCATCGGGGTGAACCTCTGGGCCCTGGCCCTGCCCTGGGCAGAACTGGTGGTGGGGCTGTTCCTCATCCTGGGCATCCGCACCCGGGCCGCGGCCACTCTTATTGCCGCAATGAATCTCATCTTCATTGTGGGCTTGGTGAACGCCATTTTACACCATCTACCCATTAACTGCGGATGTGTGGGTGAGGTGGGGGAACCGGTGAACTGGTGGAAGGTCGCCAAGAACGCCGGCATGCTGCTATGGTGCGTTCAAATTTTCCTCTACGACCGGTTTTTTGTCCTGGATCGGGGAGGATTCACTTTGCGGGAAAGAAAAATATGAAGAAAGATCTCGTGAAATTAGCCGCGGTTATTGGTTTGCTGGTGATTTGCCTGGCCCTGGCGGGCTGTGGCGAGTCCCACTCCCCCTTTGCCGGGACTTATAAATCCGTGGAGCCCTATGTGGGTAAAAATTACCTTACCTTGGACCTCAAGGAGAGCGGCAAAGGGACCTGGAACCTGGAGGGGAAGACCGTGGAATTCACCTGGGTGGTGAATAGCGGCAGGATTTGGATCTACACCAAAACCGGCGCCATCATCATTGTCACTCCTGGTGATGGAGGCAAGATGTTATCCGCGGACATGTCCGCCGACTGGCACCCCGGTTGCCCACCCAGTTCTTGTGTAACTTTTCGGCGGGTCCCGTAATGAGGTTGGAGCATCCGCCTTATGTCTGATAATAGCCGCGTGGCGCCGGGAAGATGCCGGTGGGCCGGGGTTATTTGCCTTTGTCTGGGACTGCTGGTGACGGCCCCGGCGGCTTGGGGACGCAGCGGCACGGTGGAAGTGCGCCGCCTGGGTCTGAGCCGGCTGGGGGAGAACACCATGCTCACGGTGATCCTGAACCGGCCTGTAAACCCTCGGGTTACCACCAGGACTGCGAATGGGAGACCCCAACTGGTGGTGGAATTCCCCCAGGCCCAGGCCGGGCGCTTGCCCACCCACCTGGCCGGCGACGACTTGCTGGTGGAGCAGGTCTTCACCCAGTCCGCCCCTGGCGGCGGGGTGACGATTGTTTTGGAACTTTATCCGGATCAGCCTTATAATTTCTGGCGCCAGAGCCGCCCCGGCGCGCAGGGGCAGTCCTTGTTCATTTTGGGTCTGACGCCTGATCCCAGCTCCATGCAGGCGAGGTCCGAGCCTTCCCCGGAGGCTCCGGAGCCGGGGACCATGACCGCCAGAGAGCCTGAACCTCCCCCGGCTGAGGCCGACGATTACGGTTACAAAGAGGAAAGGGGGACCCCGGCCGCGCCTGGGAGTTTCGCCGAGTTGCGGCGTCTCATTCCCCAGGCCGCCGCTTTGCTTCAGGGACTGGAAAGCGAAGGCTGGGTGGTTTCGGATTCCAACACTTATGACCGCCCCGGCCAGCGCTTTAGCCGGGACTTCGTCATTACCAACCAGAGATATCCCGAATTGGCGCTGAAGATCGCCAACCTCCCGGGCAATACGCCGCTGATGCCCAGCATCAACATCCTCGTGCTGACCACCGACAAACTGGGAGGGGAGGCGGCGGAAAAATACCGGAGCCTGCGACAGTGGAGTTTCGGCAAGATCAGGACTAAATTCGAGGATATCGGTGATTTCTTTGATGACGCCTTGAAGCCGCTGCGGGTGCAATTGCGGAAGGAGACCAAAGCTATAGTTTTAAGGGACGCCAAGGTCTTTCAGACCTTCCTGCAGCGGTCCTGTCCCCAAAAGCCCGACCTCTCCCAGAAATTTATGAAATATGTCAACCAGAAGATCAATCAACGTTTTGAAGGGGTGCAATACACCCTGTCCGAAAATCCCCTGGTGATTCTCAATATGGTGGATTTCTTGTACCTCAAGGTCTTTTTTCTCGGTAAGGGTTAAAGAGGCATAACATGACCACAGAGGTGACTATTTTCGGCAAAAAGAGCTGACCCTTTACCCTCAGGGCCCGGGAGGCCAAAGCAAAAGAAGGGTTGAAGGTCATTTATCGTGATGTCCTGACAGACCCACAAGCCTTGGAAGAGATGCTGCGTCTGTCCCAAGGAAGCCGCCGGGTGCCGGTGCTGGTGGAGGCCGGCAAGGTGAGCCTGGGCTTCGGCGGCTCCTGAAAGGTCTGAGCTTATCCGCGGGCCGTGGATTTGGAAAGCAGGACTTGAGTCATGGGGGCCGGAGCCCTCAAACTCCCTTTCCTAGAGTCTTTCTCCGGGAGGGTGGACCCACCCCAGGTTCCCTCCGGCTAAATAGTGATAGGGGATAACTAACTATTATTACTGCTTAATTTTCCTCGCTGCCTCCGTTTAATCCTTAAAATTTTTCAGCGCAGGACCGGCCCCGGGCCTCATGCCGGGGCAGGGAGGGGGAGAAGTTTTTTATCTCCGAAAATTAAAGTTTTGAGCCAAAAGACTGGTGGTGCGCCGGCAATAATTTAATGTTAGTATAACTAATTGATATAATTCAAATATATTGCTATTTTCAGCATATTTCCCGAATCCCTCCTTTCATAAATAATTTTCCCCCACTAAGACGGAAAAAATAGCTGAAATAAGAATACTAATCGGTTTTTTTTAGGAGAAATTTGGGATAAATCGCCAATTATAATTGATGGTAGGGAAAACAATAGCTAATTAACTATAATTAACTAAGGAAATAAGTTAGTTATCTTATATGGCAAAAAATATTTCTTGACAGGGGTTTTGAGCTTGTGCTATATGGCACATTAAATTACCTGAGCCCGCGCGGATGACCTAGCTGGTACGCTTCAGCCCTGGTAGAAAACGGAGGGAATCTGAAGTTGGCCAGGAATCCAAGAGGCGGCGATTAGGCCTCGCGGACGGACGGCCCCAGGACTGGTAAGCGCAATTTACCGGCACAGCCATCCCCCGGCTCTTGACCCTTAGCTGTTCAGACGCAACTTCTTTTTCCGTTTCTTTCCCTAAAGATTAATCAATCACGCATAGGTGCCTCTTGAGAGAGGGGAGATTATGAATAAGATAGCGATCTTTTGTCTGTTGGCTTTGGTAAGTCTGATAGGTTGGCCGCAGCCGACCATGAGTGTCACTATGTCCGTGGTTACGGTCACGGCTTATCATCCGGGAGTCTATGCCAAAGGTTCCCCCAAGGGGTACACCGCTTCAGGCCGGCGGGTGGCCGAAGGGATGATCGCGGTGAGCCAGGATTTAGAGAGGAACCTGAACCTGGATTTTGGCGATCGCTTATTGCTGCACGGTTTGGGGGTATTTGATTTTCAGGACCGCATGGCTCCACGTATGCGCCAGAAGGTGGATATTTTCATGAAATCCTACAAAAAGGCCCGGCGTTTCGGGGTGCGGCGCTACGTGGTGCTGGTGAAAATGACCTGATTTATTTGAGGCGCTCGATATAAGTGCCGGTGCGGGTGTCCACCTTCAACCGGTCTCCTTCGTTGATAAACAGGGGCACCTGGATCACCGCCCCGGACTCCAGGGTGGCGGGTTTGGTGCCGCCGCTGGCCGTGTCCCCGCGCACTCCCGGTTCCGTCTGGGCCACTGCCAGTTCCACGAAATTGGGGAGATCTACGGCCACCGCCTGTTGGTTGAAAAACAGGACTTGCAGGTTCATATTCTCCTTTAAATAGAGAACCGCGTCGCCCACCTGTTCCTCGGTGAGCATGATCTGCTCATAGGTTTCGTTGTCCATCAGGCAGTAGCTGTCCCCATCCTTATAAAGGTACTGCATTTCCTTTTCCACCAAATCCGGCTTCTTCACCTTCTCCCCGGAGCGGAAGGTCTGGTCTATCACCCGGCCGGTGAGCAAATTTTTCAGCTTGGTGCGCACAAAGGCCCCGCCTTTCCCGGGTTTGACGTGTTGAAAATCGCTGATTATAAAGGGGGTGCCGTCAATTTCGATTTTTAGGCCTTTCTTAAATTCAGCAGTGCTATACATGGATACTCAACCTCTCTTAATGCAGAATATATAGATCTCCACCACAGAGACACTAAGGACATAGAGTAACCCAGAGGAAAAATTTATGATTTGGCGCACAGCGCCAAATCATAAGAATTATTCTCTGGGTTCTCTGTGTCTCTGTGGTTAAGTTTTCAACGCGCTTGCAGCGCTTCCTGCCATTTTTCCAGGACCTCCAGGGTCCTGGCCGCCAGCAGGCGTTGGCGGTCACTCCCGGCTCCCCCGCTAGCGGCGGCGGCGGCGGCGGCGGGGACTTCTTCTCCTGCCAGGAGCAGGACCAGGGACCCTTTCAGGAGCCGGTAAAGTTCGGCGGCGCGGTTAGAGGCCTCCATCCGGCCCTGGCCCTCATAAAGCTGGCGCAGGGTGTCAAAGACCTCCCCCAGGCGGCCGATTTCCTGGACCACCGGTTTCAGGATTTCTTCGGCCTCGGCCAACTCCCCCAGGGAGACCAGGGATTGTCCCAGAACGAGACGGAGTTCCGAATTCTCCGGGTAGAGTAACAAAGCCCGCCGGGCGGCCTCCACGGCCTGGGGATAGAGGCCCTGCTGGTGATAGGCTTCGGCCAGCAGATACATGGCCCCGACGCAGGGGTCCCGTTCAAGGCACTCTTTTAGGCGGTCCAGCGACACCCCGTGGTCGGTCATATTTATCTCCTGCTCCGGGTTGGTGATGGGGGGGACCGGCCCGGAGATGGGGGGCGGCAGAGGCGGCATTATTCCCGGGTTCCGGCGGAAACTGGAAAATAACCTCGTTTTTCTTGACGAAGTTCAGTTCCCGGCGGATGAGGTCCTGGATCATCTCCGGATCATGCTGCAAGCGGTCGATGGTGCGGGCCAACCGGGTGTTTTCCGCCATCAGGCGGGCGTTTTCCTGCTCCACCGCCTGGCGTTCCTGCCGCAAGCGATAAATCCGGTACAGACCCTGGTGGCTGAAGACAACCAGGAAGGCCAACGCCAGTCCCACGAAGGCGGCGACGCCTATGAGGAACCGGCGATTTTTTTTAACCTTCTGGGTCCCATCCTGAGCAGGCGCTCCGGTCATAGGCTCCCCCTCCCAGAAGTTATCTAAGTACCTATGTTGCCTGAAAATGTGCGTAAATGCAAATAATTTTTAGCTTAACCGACAATTTGGGCCAAAAATAACCCGCTGCGCCAGGGATAAATTAATGCTAGTATTTGGGGAAGACACCCAAGGGAGGAATGATAGCAGCAATTCCACCAACCCTCAAAATTCAAAGCGCAGGCCGGCGGTGAGGTTGTGGGCGGTGTAGTTTTCCCGGCCCAGTTCGGTGTTGTAGTCGAGGTAGAGGGAAAAATTCTTGGGGCTCATGAGGGTAACGCTGGCGCCCAGGAGGGCGAAGTCCTGGCCCAGGTTGTCGCTCTGGAAGGCGAAAGGGCCGCCCCCCTGGCTCAGGCGGGCGTCCAGGCCCCGGCTGGTGTTGGAGAATTCGTGCTGGTAGGTGGCGTAGGCCTGGGGGGTGACGGTAACGCCGTTACGCTTTAAGGGCGCGGCGATCCTGGCTCCTACCCCGGTTTGCAGGGAGTCGGCCTGCTGGG
>JBMORF010000047.1:0-96388 GCA_049322315.1 Thermodesulfobacteriota bacterium
CAGGTATTGTCTGGCGGAGATCACCTGGAGAAAATATCGTCCCCGTCCAGGCCGCAAATTCCCCCGCAAATCAAAGAGCCGCCATGGTAAATGGGCCAACAATTGGGCTTAAGTCAACGGCATTGTCGATATAGTGTCCAATTTATCGAGAAATTCTCTATAAGCAGAAGTAAGTTTTTTATTCATAGGTGATTACCGTGGAACGATATGATCATCCACCAGGTTAGCCGGGGAAAAGGGCCCACCTGCACAGGAAGCTAAAAATCCCGCCAACACAACAGCCGGAGCAATTTCACCAAGAACTTGTCACGTGGTGAGCCTCTGAACGGCGCGTGTTTGTGCCTTGGCAGCCTCTTCTGTACGGTCCCTTGGTGGCGCTTTTGTCTCCAGCGAGTTCAAGAAGTTTCTGGAAACTGCCGCTATTTCGTCAACGGCCGCCAGGAATGCAGCTGCGTTTACCTTCGATGGCTTGTGGAAACCGCTCACTTTTCTCACGAATTGTAGCGAGGCAGTGCGAATCTCTTCATCCGTCACCGGCGGCTCTAAGTTAAAGAGTCTCTTAATGTTTCTACACATAGCATCCTCGGAATTCGGAGTCCGGTGGTGGGTTAACTGTTCATTTTTAATGAACATTCTTCAAAATCGGCGACCAGGCCCGCAAAGACCTGGCCGCCGTCTGAAGGTTTTAGCCTGAGCCCCTTAACTAATGCTTGTCCTTGGGAGGACAGGGGTCGTTCCCGTGGCTGTCGCACTGGGAAATTTTACCGTCCCGGTTGTGGATGACCAACTCGGAACCCTGGTTGCGGCTGATCTCCCGGCCCCGGTCGATGGCGTCCTGCTTCCGGTCGAAATTCGCCGAAGCACGGCTGCTGCCACCCCGTTTGACATTCCACCCGCCATCCCCATCGGGGACGACGTGATGCGTCTTCCTGCTCAAGGTAATCACCCCCCTGGCGAGGGCCTTTTTCCTTGACAACCCGGTCCGAATCACTTTAAATGAAACTGGTTTTGTGAAAGCAGGATCAAGTATCAAGTGCTCCCGGCCCTAAGCCCCAAGATTAGGGAGCCTCAAGCCCTTCGGAGGCCAATTCCGAAGGGCTGATTTTTTTCGTTTAAGTTTTTCCGGTCCAGCGTTTAATCCTCTTGGTGACCTCCTCCGGAGGAAACCGGCCTCGGTTTCTGATCATCCTTTGCAGAACCTCGGCGGCCTGTTCACTGGTAAAGATTTTATAATTCACCATTTCATCGAGAATCCATAAGGTCCCTCTGACCTTAAGCCCCTCCTTTTCCGCCGCCCGGCGTAGTGCCTGATCTCCCGCAATCAAGGTCCCATTTTGAGATTTTGCCAGGATCAGACATGACAGGTCAGTGACAGAGAGCCCCTTATAGATTTGCCGTAATCGTCCAACTTCCAAGACTTCTTCCGGTTGCAGTTGAAATACCGTAAGACCGTGGCCAATTAACACAGGTCCAAGCTCTCCCACCTCCACAATAACCACATCAGGCGCAGTCCATCCATGATGAAGGAGAAATAATTCTCTTATCATCCTCCCGTGTTCCAGGTCGATCAAGACGCTGGCGTCAATTATATGGGGCTTCGGGGGATCCGCCATGCTTATCCGCCTCTTCCTCCCAGAATTTAGCCAAAGGCTCCCCCAGAAGCTCTCCGGCCCGTGATCGGGAAATTTGGTCCTCAGCCAAAGCCTGCATTACCAGTCGCTTCATGCGTCCAGGTTCTTCCGATGCAAGCTGGTCCCACGGCTCTTGAGTACGCCACCCTCTCTGGCTGAACTTTTTGAAATGCCGGGCCGCCACGTGTTCGGTAATGATACCCAAATCCTTCGCCCGATAGATCCAAGCCGCCATGCTTATGCCATACTTATGCTTTAAAGAGTGCAGCTCAATGAGATTGATGTTGCGCCGGTGACGCACCAACTCCCACGCCGCCGCCTTCGCCGGAACCAGGAGCGCTCCGGCAAAACGGAAGGCCGCCTTTTCTGGATCAACGGAGTCATCGCACTCCATCAGGATATGTCCCAATTCATGGGCCAGATTTAAACGATGCCGATCGCCAGGCCACCCCTTTCTGATCGCTATAACCGGAGATTTGTTATCAACCCATAGGGTAAGGGCATCAAAACCCTCACCACCTTCGACCAAACCCACTTTCAGGTCATGCTCCTCCAATACTTCCGAAAGGTTTTCGATCGGACCATCTCCTAAGCGCCAGACTCGCCGCAGTTCATTAGCAGCATCTTCTGCTTCCTGGACAGAAGAAATTTTCCGTGGAAAACCTTCCGGCATCTGGAAACTGGGCGGCTCCTCAAAAAAGAGGCTTTCCACCTCCATATACCGTTCGAGCCAATCCTGAACCGCTCCCATAACCATCTTCTGGCCCTTAGCGGAGAAAGATTTTTTTCTCCGGTAAGATGGGGAGCTTAACGTTATCCTGTTGGAGCGAAAGAAGTAATCCGGGTTTACGCCAAAAGCGTTGGCTAATTTGATGAGCATGGCAGAGCCTGGGACCATTAAGCCCCGTTCATACTTGGATATTGCCATGGGGCTGACCTTGACAAGCTCGGCCAATGCTCGCAGACTTAACCCTGCCTTAATCCTGGCCATTTTTAGCCGCTCTCCCATGGACGACACATTCCCTCACCTCCTTTCTTTGGTTTACACTACCAATAATTATATATATTTTGTAAACCAAGGCAACAATAAAATTCATTCTGGCCTTCTTGGCGAGAGGACCTATGGTCTCTTTTCCGGTTGACAAAGAGGACATAATGGCCTATATAAGACCTCAACTGGGAATTGGATGGCTGCTATATGTCCTCCCTCCTGGAGATTGCCCCAGTCTCAAGGCTTGCAGAAAGGCCCAGGCTGGTCGAACTGATTCGGGGAGAAAAGCAATAATGGGCTGCGGAACCAAAGAAGGCGACATTCATCTTTTCACCCCCGTTAAAGCCATTCGCCAAAAATGTTTGGACTGTGTCGGCAGCCCCAAGGGAGTCCGCCTCTGCGGGACCTCTAATTGCCCCCTTCATCCTTATCGCATGGGACGGCATCCGGGTCGGTCCGGCATCGGTGGAAATCCCGCCCTGATGCCTAAAAATCCCTAACTCAAGTTGGTGATTTTTTGACAATCCACAAGGCCCGCGGGTATAATAGACCCCTTAAGAGAACTCTTGGGGGGCTATGCATGAAAGGACAAGTCAGGACGCTGGAGAAGTGCCCTGTTTGCGACGGTAAATTCCAGGGCGAGCCTTTGCATTGTCCCAAATGTTTCACCGAACCCAAGCGTTTCTTTGTTGACATTTACTGGCCGAGCCAGGGCCGGATCAAGCTTTACTCCGACCAAGACAGCTATCCCCTCGATTCGTATGAACGTGCGTTCCGCCTCCTAACTTCCATCCGTCATGAGATCGACCAGGGGAAGTTCGACCCCAAGGAATATGTCAAGGTAGAACTCAAAAGTCTCCAGTTTGATAATTACGTGGAGGCATGGCTGGAGAAAAGAGACAGAGAAGCCAACAAGGGCCGATTGTCCAGGGAATACCAACGTAGCGTCCGGTCATATTGCCGCAACTACCTTATCCCGTTTTTCCGGAAGCGGAGCATCAGGGATCTCCGGGAAGGGCACATCGAGGATTTCGTCGACCAAATGCCGGAGCATTTGTCCACCAAAACCATATTCAACATCCTGGGAATCCTCCGTAAGCTCTTTTACGATGCGCACCGGCGGCGGGACATCCTCCGCATCCCATACATTCCCAAGGTGGAGCTGGACGCCCCGAGAACCAAGTGGATTACCGAAGAGGAACAGCAACTTGTCCTGGCGGAGATCAGGAATCCCATTATGAAAGTGTTCTACCTTTTCCTAATGCGGCAAGGCTGCCGGCCAGGTGAAGCCAGGGCCCTTCGCTGGGAAGAAGTTGATTTGGCGAACGGCGTCGTTGTCATCCAGGCCGCCATGGACCAGGATGTTTACCGGCCCCGGACCAAGGAGCGGGATGTTCGCCCTTTGCCCCTGCACCCGGAAGTGCATGCGGCCCTGAAAACTCTGCCCCGGAAGCCTGAGCGGGTTTGTGTTTTCGATAAATGGTGAGCCGATAAAAAAGTACCGGGTATGGCGCACCTGGAAGAGGGCCGCGACCCGGGCGGGCGTGGAAGTGAATTGCTACCAAGGGACGCGCCACTCCCTGGCGTCCCAGGCGATAAACAGCGGTTGCCCCAAAGAAGTCATCGGGAAATTTCTAGGATACAAAGACCCGCGGTCAACTGAACGTTATGCCCACCTCTTGACCGAAACTTTGAAGGGCGTCTGGGACCGTCCGGGGACTGTCCGTAGACTGTCCGTGAGGGGGTCAGGCCCCAAGATAACATATTGATTTTACACAAGAAAAGGGTGGTAGCGCATGGGTTCGATTCCCATGCACTTCCGCCAATAATTTATTGATGTTATTGCTTAATTATCTAAAAAACCCCCGTGAAATTTGTGTCTGTGGACTGTCCCTAGAAATTCCGAGTTACTAATCTCAGACTGCCCCCGTCATCTTTTGTCCCCGAAGAAAAAAAGACCCTCTCCCTCGTCCTTCCTCCCACAAAAGTGCTGTTTAGCCCGCTTCATTCACGAAGGTATGAGACAGCCCCTTTCCCAGGCGGTTTTTTTAAGGCGGAGAAGTCAACAATTTGGGCTGAGAGAAGGCGGACGAAGCCTCGAAGTGATATTTCCAGACAATACCCCTTCCTGAGGGTATATCAAGGCTGATTCTGGGCGCACCTATCGTCAAGGTTTAAGCCGAAAGCAGCCGAGAGCGAGATATTGCGGAGCTGGCCCGCAGGTTTTGCAGCAGCCCGGCCAGCAGCTCCCGGTAAGGGTAACCGGAAGACCGGTGCAGCACCCGGACCGCTTCCTCCAGGGGCAGGCGGATAATATGGATGGCTCCGAATCCCACCTCGGAGACCTGGAGCCCGGTTCTTCCCAACTGGCAAAGGGCATAAATCCCCCTTGGCTAGCCCTCAATCATTACGGTTTTTTAAATTATCGTGATTATCCGGGCAAGGGGAGTCTTTCAATACGGGCTTGCCTGGCCCCAATGGGTCACAGACACCGGAGCCCGGTCTGATCACCGCCAAATTGCTGCAATATTCATTGTATAAACACTTTTTGCACCTATGATTATTTCAGAAATCACCAATATCGCGGAAAAAAAAGGTAATTTTTTAATGATAATTTTCACAAATATCTTTTTCCATTGCTCTATTCTGTATAGATGTGCTTTAGTGGAAATGCCTGGAAGTTGAGAACTCTGGTGCATTTGATTGCTTCCCAGGCGCCAGCGTCAGTCCGATCTCACCCCCCATTATTTTTTTTGCTGGAGGACGTATGCCCAAAGTTACAACTTCACAAACTCTGCCCAGCCATTTCGGTTTGGTCTCCCGCCGGGACTTCCTGAAGTTTTGCGGCGTAGCCGCCGTCGGCATGGGTCTGCCCCTGAGCATGGGCGCCAAAATCGCCGAAGCCGTGGCCTCGCTGAAACGTCCGCCGGTAATCTGGCTCTCGGGGCAGGAGTGCACCGGTTGCACCGAAGGCTTGCTGCGCTCCACCCACCCCACGGTGGAGAGCCTGATCCTGGACCTCATTTCTTTGGATTACCATGAAACCCTGTGCGTCCCCGCGGGCCACCTGGCGGAAGAAGCCAGAGCGAAGTCCATTAAAGAAAACCGGGGCAAGTTCATCCTGGTGGTGGAAGGCGCCGTCCCCCTGAAAGACGGGGGCATCTACTGCCAGATCGGTGGTCGGCCGCTGGTGGAAATCCTCAAAGAGACCACGCCCCTGGCCATGGGGGTGGTGGCCATCGGCTCCTGCGCCTCCTGGGGCGGCATTCCCTCCTCCGGCCCCAATCCCACCGGCGCCGTAGGGGCCGCGGAGGCCCTGGGTGGAAAGTTCAAGGTGATCAATATCCCGGGATGTCCTCCCAACCCCTATAATTTCCTGTCCACGGTCTTATATATTCTCACCTTTAAAAAGCTCCCCGATCTGGACGACCAAGGCAGACCCCTGTTCGCTTACCGCCGCCTGATCCATGAGGGTTGCGAACGCCGCCCCCACTTTGACGCCGGCAGGTTTGCCCTGGAATATGACGACGAAGGCCATCGCCGGGGTTGGTGCCTCTATAAATTGGGGTGTAAGGGGCCCGAAACTTTCAATAACTGCCCGGCGATTCTTTTCGGCAATGTGGGTGCCCGGAGTTGGCCGGTGGGCACCGGCTGCCCCTGTTTCGGGTGTTCCGAAAAGGGGGTGGGCTTTACCGCGCCCATTGCCTCCCAGGCCAGCCTGGTCCATTTCACCCCCACGGGTACCCCTATAGAGGGTGAGACACGGGTGGGGGGCGGCAGGCTCTCGTTAACTCCGCCGCAGACTTATCCTCCCATTGATCCCCCTGCGGGTCATGGTCCCTCCACGGCCGCGGTGGGCCTGCTGGCCGGACTGGGCGGCGTCGCCCTGGGCGCGGGCGCGGTAACCGCCATCAAGCTGGGTAAGAAAGAACCCGAGTCGGATGAGAAGGCCGGGAAGGAATAGCCTATGGGACTCAGTAGAAGAGACTTTTTGAAAGTGGCCGCAGGCGGTGGTTTGGTGGCCGCGTCGAGCCTCAGCCCGGCGCCGCTTTTGGCCCGGGAGCCCAAAGCCCGGCTGCCCGAGGCGGTGGGCATTCTCTATGACGCCACGGTCTGCATCGGCTGCAAGGCCTGCATGTCCGCCTGCAAGGAATACAACCATCTGCCCCCGGATCGTTCCACCCCCGACAGCCTCTGGGATAATCCCCTGGACCTGTCGGCCCGGACCTTCAATATCGTCAAGCTCTATAAAAACGGCACGGGCCAGATCAAGGACCAGGCCATCAATGGTTATTCCTTTATCCGCCGTTTCTGCATGCATTGCGTAGATCCCTCCTGCGTCTCCGCCTGCCCGGTGTCGGCCCTCGCCAAGGACCCCGCCACCGGCATCGTCAAGTACAACAAAGACGCCTGCATCGGCTGCCGCTACTGTCAGATCGCCTGCCCTTACAACGTCCCCAAGTTCCAATGGGACCAGGCCTTTCCCCAGATCATGAAGTGCCAGCTTTGTAGTCACCGTCTGGACCAGGGGAGCTATGCGGCCTGCTGCGAGTTCTGTCCCAACGGCGCCTCCATTTTCGGCAACGTCCAGGACCTCCGGAAAGAGGCGCGGCGGCGGCTGGCTTTGAAGCCGGGGGAGGTGGCCCATTACCCCCTGCACCGGGTGGATTCCCAGGAGGTGCGCCACCGCATCGTCACCCCATATATCAAGCATGTCTTCGGGGAGCGGGAAGGAGGCGGCGCCCAGGTGTTGATGCTGGCCAACGTGCCCTTTCAAGATTTGGGGCTGCCGCCGCTGGGCGATGAATCGGCTGCCAGTCAATCGGAAACCCTGATGCATAGTCTCTACAAAGGCATGATTGCCCCCTACGTGCTCCTGGGCGGCCTCTTTTACTTAGTCTATAAAAACACCACGAAGCAGGATTTACCTTGATTTTATGGAGCCTATTATGGTGGAAGAAAGCCAACCTTTAGGTGGAAAAATCGTTACCAAGCCTTTTCTAGTCCTGGCCGTCCTGGCCGCGGTGGGGGTCGTCCTCATGCTCTACCGCTACCTTTACGGCCTGGGCGCGGTCACCAACCTCAGCGACGGCTATCCCTGGGGCCTCTGGATCACCTACGACGTCCTGGTGGGCACGGCCCTGGGCTGCGGCGGCTACGCCATGGCCCTGCTGGTCTATATCTTCAATCGCTGGGAGTACCATCCCCTGGTGCGCTCCGCGGTGTTGACCAGCGTCTTCGGCTACACCCTGGCGGGGGTGGCCATCTTCCTGGATATCGGCCGTTATTGGAACGGCTATCATCTCTTCCTCCCCTGGTACGTCAACTTCAACTCCGTGCTGGTGGAGGTGGCCCTGTGCATTGCCGCCTACGTGGGGATTTTGTGGCTGGAACTGGCCCCCACCGTCCTGGAAGGCCATCAACAGTCCCCCAAGGCCATGAGAGCCAGGGAGCGCCTGGAGAGGTGGCTGCCCGTCATCGTCGCTTTGGGGATTCTGCTGCCCACCATGCACCAGTCCTCCCTGGGCACCCTGATGATCATCGCCGGCTACAAGCTCTCCCCCTTGTGGCAGACGCCGCTACTGCCGCTGCTCTTTCTCCTTTCGGCCATCACCATGGGCTTCGCGGTCACCGTTTTTGAGTCCATCCTCTCCTCTCTGGCCTTCAAACGGCCCTTTGAAACCCCCATGATCGCCAAAGTCGGCGGGGTCATGGTCTGGCTCATCGGCGTCTACCTGGTTATCCGTCTCGCTGATCTCCTTCTGCGGGGCGCGCCAGTCTTCAGCAGCGGTTTTCTGAGCTCTATGTTCATTCTGGAAAACCTGCTTTACATAGTGCCCCTCGTACTCCTGGCGAGCCCGACCAATCGCGCCAACCTCCGCTTTCTCTTCGTGGCTTCTTCTTCTTTACTCCTGGCGGGCTCCCTCTATCGTTTCAACGCCTTCCTGGTGGGCTATAGCGCCGGCCCCGGCTGGACCTATTTCCCGGCCCTGCCGGAGATTTTCATTACCCTCAGCATCGTGGCCCTGGAACTCATGGGCTACCTCTATTTTGTCAAAAGATACCCCGTGCTGCCCAAGGCCGAGCACGTCTAATTTGTCTTAAGGAGAGGTGAACATGGCCAAAAGAATCACCATCGACCCCATTACCCGGATTGAAGGGCATTTGCGCATAGATTGCGAAATCGACGGCGGCAAGGTGACTAATGCCTGGTCCTCAGGACAGATGTTTCGGGGTATCGAAATAATTTTGCAGGGGCGGGACCCCCGGGATGCTCCCACTTTTACCCAGAGGTTATGCGGGGTCTGCACCACGGTCCACGCCCTGGCATCCTGCCGCGCCGTGGAAAACGCCCTTAACCTGGAGCTGCCCTTAAACGCCCAGTATATCCGGAACCTCATCCTGGCCGCGCACGCGCTCCACGATCACATCGTGCACTTCTATATTCTCTCGGCCCTGGACTGGGTGGACATCACCTCCGCGCTCAAGGCCGACCCCAAAAAGGCGGCCGCCCTGGCCGATACCCTGTCTTCCTGGCCCCTGAACAGCTACCAGCAGCTCCAGGCCGTCCAGGACAAGGTCAAGGCCATCGTCAACTCCGGTCAGTTGGGGATTTTCGCCAACGGCTACTGGGGCCATCCCGCCATGAAGCTGCCCCCGGAGGTCAATCTCCTGGCCGTGGCCCATTATCTCCAGGCCCTGGAGTATCAGCGCAAGGCCAACCAGATCGTCACCATTTTGGGGAGCAAGACCCCCCACGTGGCCAGCCTGGTGGTGGGGGGAGTGGCCAACCCCATCAACCTGGACACCACCTCGGCCCTCAATATGGAGCGCCTCTATTTCATCAAGACCCTCATCGACGACGTGGGGGGCTTCGTGAAGAACGTCTACCTCCCGGACGTCTGCGCCGTGGGGGCCATCTACGCCGACTGGACTAAATACGGCGCCGGGGTCACCAACTACCTGTCGGTCCCCGATATGCCCATGGACACCAAGGGCACCATCTTCAGCCTCCCCGGCGGCTATATCCAAGGCGGCGACCTCCAGTCCTTCAAGCCCATCACTTCTTACCATGACGACTACTTCCAGGAAGGGGTCAAAGAATGTATCAAGCATTCCTGGTACGAGGGGGATTGGGCCAAACATCCCTGGGATGAGAAGACCGAGCCCAAGTACACCGGTTTCTCGGATAAAGGCAAGTATTCCTGGGTCAAGTCCCCTTCTTTTTACGACCAGCCGGCCCAGGTGGGGCCTTTGGCCAACGTCCTCTGCATGTACGCCGCCGGCCACGAGCCCACCATCAAGTACGTGGATCAGGCCCTGGCCACCGTCAGCAAGATCGCCGGCGCCAAAGTGGGTCCTGGCGCGCTCCACTCCACCATCGGCCGCCATGCGGCCCGGGCCGTGCGCTGCGCCGTGCTCTATGACGAACTCCACAAGCAGTGGCAGGCCCTGGTGGACAATATCGCCAAGGGCGACGTCAAGACCTTCAACAAGTTCACCTTCAAGCCCGGAGAGATCCGGGGCTTCGGCTTCCACGAGGCCCCTCGGGGTACGCTGTCCCACTGGGTGGTCATCGACGGCGACAAGATCAAGAACTACCAGTGCGTGGTGCCCTCCACCTGGAACGCCGGGCCCCGCAACCAGCATGATGCCCTGGGCCCCTACGAGGCCTCCCTGAAGGGCAATCCGGTGGCCATTCCGGAGAAACCCCTGGAAGTGGTGCGCACCATCCACTCCTTCGACCCCTGCCTAGCCTGCGCCATCCACGCGGTGGACGCCCAAGGCGGCCCCATCACCCAGGTAAAAGTCCGGTAAACCCGGATTCAACCCATTTCAAAGCAAAGGCCTCCGCCCGGGGACGGGCGGGGGCCTTTTTATACCGAGTTGCAGTCAAAAAGATACTATACGTAGGGGCGAACCTTGTGTTCGCCCCGGAGCCACGGGCGAACACAAGGTTCGCCCCTACAGTTCAACGTCCTTTGAATGCGAATTGGTATTGAATGTTGTAATGCCGGCCGTATCGGCCGGAACTCTCCCATTTAGGCCGGTTATGGAAGGATGTTGCGACGATGAATCATCTTTGATCCTTCTCTTGCTCATAAATCAAAGAGACTGTTCTGGCCACGCGATTAGCCCAATTAGGATCATCTTTATTAAGTTCGACCTCATCATAGAAATCGGTAAAATCATGATCTATCAATTTATAGGGGTTTTTACTATCTGAATCATAGAATATATGCCTCAGCTCATGCCTGAGCACCCGTTCAATGTCGGCTTCATCACAATGGTTGATCAATTTGCTATCTAAATACAAAATGTAATCATAACCATCATCGGGAGCTTCGTTTCTGCTTAAATATTTTACCAAAGCCGAAGGCTTGACAATTTTGCCCAGGACTATCCTGCCCTTGCTCATCATCTTCTTTTTACTAACGAGAAATAATATTTTCGCATTGGCCAAATAAGGAAAATGTCGCTTCTGAAGTTTATTATACAAGACGTCAATGGTTTCGGGGACTTCCTCATATTTCATCATATTTTTCCTCTCTCAATTTATAACTTGAGTTTAAATGGCAGACCGATCCGGCGCCAGCCTCCATGGTGCGGGCGGCTTTTTCTCGCGGTTATCACAAACCAAGCCCCTGCCCCGGGCAGGGCAGAGGCTTGGGGAACTGCCTGATACTTTATCTTACCTTACCAGTTTAGGCCAGCATTTCCGTGGCCTGACGCATAAGTTGGGCGATGGGCAGGCCCTGGGGGCAGGCCTGCTCCGCCGGGGTAAAGTCCATCGTGGTCAAGCGATGCCGGATGGTCGGAGGCAGGCCGGCGAAGGTCTGCCGGGCCAGTTCCGGCTCCCCGTAATCCTGATGGTACATGAGGCAGCGCATGACTTCGTTCACCGGCACTGCGCCGTTAAGGGCCGCCAGGCAGATATGGCTGCAGCCGGCGCAGTAGCCGCAGGCGGTCTCCTGGGCGTATTCCTGCAAGGAGTAGAAATCGCCCCGGGTCAGTTTGGTCAGATCCCGGGCCGCAGCCACGTTGGCCCCCAGGATGGTGAGGTTGGGCATCTGGGAACAGATGCTGGCGATCTGGGGGTTTTCCCAGACCGCCTTCAACCGGGCCTGTTTGTCCGTGAAGCCCTTCTCCAGGAAGCGCCCCGCCATCTTCAGCTCGGCTTCGCTGTCGCAGGTCACCGGACCGCCGCCCTGGGTCTTCATGGCCACCAGACCGATCCCGGCCTTGACGCAGGCAGCCACCGCCGCCTGCATCTTAGGAGTATGCATCAGTCGAAAATTATAGGTCATCATCACCGCGTCGATCCAATCCAGCTTGGCCGCGCCAGCGAGACAGTTTTCCATGTCGGTGTGGGTGCTAAAGCCAAAGAACTTGAACTTGCCCGCCTTCTTCATGGCCGCGGCCCACTCCTTAATGGCCGGGGTCATTTCGTCGATGCCGCAGATAGCATGAATGAAGAACAGATCTACGTGATCCGTCTTCAGTCTCTTCAGGCACTGTCCCAGGCGGGCGGTGAGATTACCCTTCTTGGGCACCAGCTTGGTGACCAGGAAGATCTCCTCCCGGGCTCCGGGGTTGCGGGCGAAAAAGCGGCCCATGCCCTCTTCGCTCAGGCCGTTGCCATAGGACTCGGCGGTGTCCCAATAGGTGACCCCCCATTTCCGGGCCTGTCTGAGGAGGAGTTGGTTGTTGATGGTGTCGAACATGCCACCCAGGTTAAGGATGGACACCTCCACCCCGGTCTTGCCCAGGGTACGTTTGGGGACGGTTACGGCTTTAGCGGCCGGGGCGGGCGCCTCCCCTGCGGCCAGGGCCCCGGTAGCCCCGGCTCCCGCGGCCAGACCGGCCAGACCCAAGGTCTTCACGAAATCCCGGCGGGTGAGGCCGGTATTCTTTGGATTCCGTTTCATGATTGCTACCTCCTCGTGTGATGCTACGAATAGTTCAAGGTTCAAAGTTCAAAGTTCAAGGTTCAAGGTTCAAAGTTTTATGTTCTAAGTTCCGAGTTAGATATAAATAGGGAAGCTTCTTATTTTCTTTTTGCGTACTAACGAGACTCCAAAGGACAACAGCTTCTTCGGCTGCTCTGACTGCTGAATGTCTTGTAATAGCTTCCATCTCTCTTGTCATTGTTCTCTAACTTTGAACTTTGAACTTTGAACTCTTTAAATCAGCATCCGCCCCCGGCGGGAGCGGGATTCGTTTTCGCTATAGACCCGGATGGCCCGCAGGCCCGAGACCGGACACTCGTGTTCGCACATGCCGCAACCGATGCACTTGGCCGGGTCCACGTAAGGCCGGGCCAGGCGCACCACGATATCAACCCGCAGGCCCTCCGCCGGGAGTCCTTCCTTCGCCAAAGGCCGGTCCAGGATGAGA
Organism: Thermodesulfobacteriota bacterium; assembly: GCA_049322315.1. GTDB lineage: Bacteria > Desulfobacterota > Desulfobaccia > Desulfobaccales > 0-14-0-80-60-11 > SURF-52. The sequence goes on from JBMORF010000047.1 coordinate 13,021, forward strand.
TTGACGCCACCTGCCGCGGTAATGCGCCGCAGCGCGGACTCGGGCTGGCCGACGCCCCGCACGTAATAATCGCCGCTGGCCAGGTTCACCCAGGTGGGTAAGACCTCATCCAGCGACACCCCGGTTTTCTGCAATTTCGCGGGCAGAGCCTGGCCGTCCCTAATGGTCTCAAAGACGGTGCGGGTGAAGATGGCCTTGGGACTCACGGGACACAATTCATGGCAGACCAGGCAGGGCCGGTCCATATAGCCCAGGGGAGACAGCGGCTCCGGTCCACAAAAGCGGTGCCCATGCGAATGGGCCCCTGGGAGGCGAACTCCCCCAGACCTTGCTTCTCTTCCAGGCTCAAGGGACGGATGGCCGCGGTGGGACAGACCTGGCCGCAGGCGATGCAATTGGGCAGGCAACCGCTGCGGATGATACGGTAGTTGATGGCCGGGGTCCACAGACCATGGATGCCGGCCTCCAGGAGCGCGGGTTGGATGATGTTGGCCGGGCAGACGCGCATGCACTGGCCGCACCGGATGCAGCGCTCCAAGAACCGGTCTTCGTCCAGGGACCCGGGGGGCCGGAGGAGCAAGGGGTTGCGGTTGGTCCCGGCCAGCGCGCCCACGCCCCACATGGAGGCCAGGAGCAGGCCGCCCCCGGCGATAATCACCCCCCGGCGGGAGAGATCGGGGAGTCCCTGCTCCCCGGCCGCGGAGGCCTTGGCGGCAAAAGTCATGCGGTTTGCGGGACAGTGGTCCAGGCAGTTGAAACACAGGACGCATTCGCTGGGAATGATTTTACCGGAAGGGCGACAGGCCCCCTCGCAGTATTGCTCGCAGATACAGCAGTCGCCGCAAGTCTCCGTGGTCTTGCCCAGGCGCCAGGGAGTGAAACGGCTCAGCAGCCCGAAAAGCGCGCCCAGGGGACAGGCGAAACGGCAGAAGAACCGGGGGAAAAAGAGGTTCAAAGCCACCACCCCCAGAAGCACCACGCCGATGATCCAGACCGAGGCGTAATAGCGGGGCGCGTCGCTGAGCACCCCCAGGTGGTTATCGACCAAGGGGAGGAGGGCCAGGTTGACGCTGCGGTGCAGCAAAGGCAAGGGGTCAAAGACCCCGGTCTGCACCGAGCCCGTGAGGGCCAAAAAGAGCAGGAAGATTAAGAGATAGTATTTCCAGGCCTGGGGGTGGCGGTGGCGGTTGGCCTCCACCCGGGCGGCGGGGCCCAGGCGCCTCCTGGCCAGCCAGCCGGTGAACTGGTTGATGGTCCCCAGGGGGCAGGCAAAGCCGCAGAAAAACCGGCCCACGAACAAGGTGATAAGGATGGTGACCAAGGCCCAGGCCAGGGCCGAGTAAAGGGTGCCGGTGGCTAGGACAGTACTGAGGGCAGTAAGGGGGTCCAGCTCCAGGATCCAGTTGATGGGCCAGCCCCGCAACTGCCACCAATTCGCACCCAGGGTGGCCACCAGGCAGAACCACAGGAAGAGCACCAGAAAGAAGACTTGGCTGATACGGCGGACGGTGACGATGCGCATGGGGGGCAGCCTGTGGCTTAGGTCCTGGTATCGAGCAGCACCGGGTTAAGGCCGCGATAATCGGCCCGGCCCGCGCCTGCTTGGGCGGCCATCCGGATGTAGGGAATGTCGGCCAGGGTGCGCCCCAGCAATTCCGCGCCCACCGCGTCCGCGGCCACCGGGTCGGTGGAGACCACCAGGGTGCCGGTCTCTTTCAAATCGGAGAGGGAGCCCCCGGTGGGGCCGTTGGTCATCATGGTGACGGCGCCGTCCAGGACGCACAGAGTGGGTTTGAGCAGGAGCGACAACTCGGTGATGATGCCGTTGATGTCCTGGTGGAAGACGTTGCGCCGCCCCCCCAAGAAGCCGTAATAATTCTTTAAAGTCATGGAGGCCCCGGCCCGGTTGTGGTCTTTCACGGGAGAGAGAACAATAACCTTGGTCACTCCCGGGAAGACTCCGGCCAGGGTGGGCCAATTGCGGATGAGCTTCCCCCCGGGGAGGCTCACGGGCGCAAACAGATGAGCGCTGGGGGCGATGAGCCTGGCCCCGGAATGCCGGGCCGCGGCGGCCAGGCCGCTGATCTCGTAACAACTAGCGGGATTGTTGATGGGATTATCCGTCACCAGCACCTGGGCGGCCCCGGCCTTTAAGCACAGATCGGCCACCGTGGCCAGCACCTCCGGGTGGGTGGTGGCCCCCAGGGTGGCAGGGGTGGCGAAGGCGGCGTTGACCTTGAGGAGCACCCGGTCGCCTTTGTTGATGAAGGCATCCATGCCGCCCAGGGCCTTGACGCCCTTGTCGACCATCACCTTGCGGTCCGTGCCCCGGACGATGGCCATCTTTCCCGGCCCCGGAGTCTTGAGGGCGTAATCCCCCAAACCGCTGAGGGCCTTCTGACCTTCAGAAGGCGCGGGGCCTTGGGAGTCGTAGAGGGCCAGCCCCAGCCCACCCGCGGCCAGGGCCAGGCCCGAGGCATACCCCAACCGGGAGAGGAAATCCCGGCGGGTCATTTCGGTGGTGTTGGGCTCGGCTTCTTTAAGCTTGGATGACAATTTGCTGCCTTTGATTGTTTCCCCAGTATTTAAGTCCCCCTTATTAAAGGGGGATTTAGGGGGATTTTCAGGCGCTGACAAAATCCCCCCACCCCCCCTTTATAAAAGGGGGGTGAAAAAAGCTGCTTCTGATCAGTAATTATTCTGTCTTTTCTTCCTGCCTCGGGTGTCTCACGGCTTCCCCTTAAGCTTGGTCTGCAAGCGGGCGGCCAGTTCCAGGGCGGCCTCCAAAGAAGTGGCGTCATGCGCTCCGGCCATGGTCCCGCCCTGGATCATGATGATTTCAAAGGAGTTATCCAGGCTAAGGATGGTGAGGTCTTTTCCAGCTCCCGGCGCCTGCACTTTCTGATAGCCGTTGGCGGTTAAAAAGTCCAGGTAGCGCTTGGCCTCCTTTTGAGCCAGCGCCGGGTTATCCCGGACCGCGATAAAGGCCGTGGCCTTGCCGCTTTTCAAGGTATATTCCCCGGTATGGATATTTTCTAAACCCTGACAGCCGAAGGAATCGGTGGTGCAAAGACGAACCGTATCCCGGGCCAGGCCTTCCCTGGGAAAGAGCGCCACCGGGTCCTTTGCCTTCCCCTGGCCCGCGGCGGGCAGCTTGGCTAACAGCGCGGCGGCGTAGGCTTCCAGGGATTTTTGCAGGGACTCCCCGGCCCGGTCGGCCACGATCTCCACGTAATACTTGCCCTGAGTGAAGAAGAGGGCATTGGCCGTGGCATAGGCGTGGGCGGTTAAGGGAAGATTGGGAGAGCCGGGGCGGCGCTGGCCGCTGAAGACGGCAAAGGCATGGGCCGGCGAGCCCATATCATAGAGAAAGACCTCTACATGGGCCCCGCCCGCCGCGGCCAGGGTAAAGCTGCGGCAGGACATCTCCTTAAAGCCCGCCTGGAGATAAAGCTCCGCCTTGCCGTCGATCTTGTCGGAGAGGGTTTCTTTGCCGTAACTCTGGGCCGGGGTCTGGGGAGTGAAACCCTGGACTTCGGGCAAAAATCCGGCGGTGGGGCTCAGGGCCTGGCCGGAGGTGGCCTGGAGCAGGGGGGCGCGCTGGGCCACGATCACCGCGGGGTTGAAGCGGGACTGTTTAACCAGCAGGCCGACCAAGATCACCCCCAGCAAGGCCAGGATACCATAGCCCATCAGCCTCTGGGTGGGTCCAACTTTTGCTTTGGCCTGGGCCATAAATCTTCCGCCGTCGTCCAGATTATTTAGAAATTTTCTTCTGCTGCTTTAGATCATAGATAGGGGTAAACCGTAAATCGGCCCGGAGGTATTCTTCCGGAGATTTGTTCATCAGCTCCCCGTCTTTTTGCAGGAACCGCAGCTCGCCGCCGATCCCCCAACCGTCCTTTAAAGCCTGCTCCAGTTTGGCTTTGGTCGCGCCATACTCGGGGTCCGTCTTGCTCTTGTGGAAGCGCCGCCGCCACTCGATCCATTGCTGGGGAGTCAGATTGCTCTGGTCCATGAAGACATAGTAAACCACCTTATCCGGGCAATCCTCCTCCAGATAGAGGGCGTATTCCCTGTCTTTATCCGTGCGATCTTTGGCGTCTTTCTCGATGAGCCAGGTGGTGGCGCACTTCCGGGTTGCGACAAAGTCTTTCACGGTCCCGAAAATAAAGACGGGATTCATCTCCTCGGCCATGAAATTACCGGCCAGGAACTTAGGCGGCGGGGAAAAGGGGATCAACCCTTGAGCCTGCCGCAGGTCCGCGGCCTTCTTACTGGCGGCCAGGGCCCCGGAACTAAGGCCCAGCAGGAGCAGCAACCCTAAGAATATCGGCCAGAGACGCACCATACCTCCTCCTTTCCAACTGCTTAAGGTAAAGGTGAGATGATCGATTTCCCAGAAAGGGTAAGGAAGCCGGGCTCGGGGAGTCTCAAGGGGAGAGCCGTTCCGGGCCCGGGCAAGGTTTGGGGGAGTCAGGTCGAATTTCCCGGCAGAGGGTCCGGCGGCGGCCAAGGCTCCGGGGAATGAGGCAGGGGCCAACCTGATGGGATCAGCCATGGCGAAAGCTACGCCTTGCTTCCAAATTGCCGGTAATTACAGGCAATCTTTAAAGTCTCAAGGGTCCGTCCCTTGAATGTCGTTTAGTGTATCAAATTCTCCGCCGGGAAAGTAGATACTATTTTTTATCACCATTTTATTGTCTAGAGGCCTGCGCGGAGCCGGAAGGGGCGGGAAGCAGCCGGAGACTACCATTGGAGGGGTTACCACTCATAGTTGAACAAGGCGTCGGCCCCGGAGCGGCCCTGCCCCCCTTCCGCTTCCAGGCTGAAGTGGCGGTTGATGCGGTATTGCAGGCGCAGTTGCACGGGGTTATCCCCCTGGCCGGGATTCAACTGGCGTTCCACCGACAGGGTCACTCCCTTGGTCAGGGGTTTGGTGATGCCGATGGTCCCCGGAGCGCTCTTCATGCTGACGTCCCCCAGGACGGGAAAATCCTTACCCAGGAACTCCTGAATCTTCCGGGCCGTAATGCCTCCCAACACCCCCACGGCTTGCTGGGTGACGTTGAATTCCTGCTTACTCAAACCGGAGGTGGGCCGGTCGAAGATGAGATAAGACAACAGGTCATTGGGAGGCATGGGCGGAGAACTGGACAGATCGATCTTGGGATTGTTCACCGGACCGGAAACATCGACGATAAAGGTGGCGTCCGTCATTTGATGGACCGCCCGGGCCAGCACAAAAGGTTCCTGGCCGGGGACTCCGGGGAGGGTCACCAGGCCCCTTTCCAGGGTAAACACCTTGCCGTAGACATCTATGGTCCCCTCCAGGGACCGGACGGTTCCCCCCACCAGCAGGGGACCGGTAGGCCTTTTCTTGATCCAGATGGCCAGGGCCAGCTCAATTTGGGCCATCTTGTCCATGACCCGTACGTCTTTAGACCCCTCCAGGGTGACGGCTATTTTCATCTTCTGGTAGGGGTCCGGCAGCGGGGCTTCCCCGGTCTTTTTGGCCTTCCCCGGGACGCCCACCAGGACGTAATCCCCGGGGAGTTCGGTGCCGTTCTGCTTCAGTATCGCGGGGTTGAGGGAAGCCCGGGGGATGGTCAAACTTCCTTGGAGGACCAGGGCCGACCAGGGGCCGGTGAGGTTGACCGACCCCTGGATATAGGCGTCGGAACCGAGTTTGTCCAGGGCCTTAAAATCGTCGAGGGTCGCCCGGGCCGCCACTTTTTGGGGCTTAAACCCGGCCAGGGCGATATCCGCGGTCAAGGTGGCGCTCCCTTTGCTTTTAAGGGTAAGCTGGGGCAGGGTGACCCGGTCGTTTTGCCAGCGGATGCTGCCCGGCAGCAAATGATAAGCCGCACCGGCCTGGCGCAGGGTGATCTGTCCCGCCCCCCAGCTAAGTTCCCCGGTAATCCGGGGCCGGGACAGGCGGCCTTTGACTTCCGCCTGGAGATTAAGCGGCGCCTCGGCCTTCTGCACCTCCTGGGTGAAGATGGTCAGTATGGCCAGGCTGGCTCCTTCACCCCGCAGTTTAAAATCCAGGTCTTCATCCAGCAGGGCGAATTTAAAGGGTTGCAGGGAAAACTTGAGGGGCAGGCGACCGTTTAGAGAGAGGCGCCCGCCTTGGGCGGATTCCTGCAAACCGCCGGCAACCGTGAGGTTGGAGTCGCTATAGCTCCAGGTAGTCTTAAAGGATTGAAAGGCAAAATCCCGCCATTTTCCCTTAACCAGGCTCATCTGGCCGGCCATCTGGGGATCGGCGGCCGCACCTTCCAGGCTCAGGCGGGCCTGGATCTGACCGTGGAGCCCCTGGACCCGGGCGAGTTCCACGGGCAGATCCTTAACGGACAGGAGCGCGGATATCTGCCCTCCCTGAAGATTGGCCTGGGCGGCGACCGTGCCGCGATTGATCAGGAAAGTGGAGGGTGACAGTTCCAGGCCCGGCAGGAACTTGACCTGCACCGGCCCCTGGTTGGCGGCGTTAATCCCCCGCAGCCGCACCTGAAGATGCTGCACCAGCAACGCCAGGGGCCGGGAGCTGAAATCCGCGGTCCCCTTGATCTCCACCAGGCGTTTCTTGGGAGGCGAGGCAGCGTGCAAGCTGAATTGCCACTGGGCGCTCCCGCCCCGGCCGGTAAAATTCACCTGAGCAAAGGTCCCGGCCGGAGTCTTGACGCCTTGGGCCTTGAGGTCCACCGTGCCGGCGCGGGGAGGCAGCCCCTGGCCGTTGGCCTTCAGGGTCAGGGTTTTTAAGTCAAATTTGCCCCAAGAAAGGTTCCGGCCACTGAGCCGGAGAGAGTAGGCGGGTTCCTGCAAGCTCCCGGTGACCCGGCCCTCCCAGGAGAGGGAGCCGCCCAGACCCGCAGGCGCCGGCCAGGCACCTCCGGGAAGGGAGCGGCCCCGGGAGGTGAGGTTCACCCGTTCCCCGTCCAGAGTGCCTTGCAAGTCGGCCTGGAGGTTCCCCAACTGGACCCGCAATTCCTGGAGGGTGAGCCGGGGTTGGGCCCAGGCGAAACGCCCCCGCAATTCCCTTAAAGGGCGCCCACCGACCTGCCCTGCCATCCGGACTTCTCCGGCCACCGACACCCGCTCCGGTTGGGCCAGGTCCGGGACCGCGACTTTGCCGGTAAATATGCCGGTAAAGCGGCTTCCCTCGGGAACGCCGGGGTCGAACAAACCGGGCTGGAACTCTTCCATCTCCAAAGTGATTTCCCCCCGGGGCGCCTGGAGAAAAGACCCCTGGGCCATGAGGGACACCCTGCCGAAATTACCCTTAAGGGCGGCCTCCAGTTTCTGCTGCTTATCCGTCCCTGCCAGGGTGACCCGGCCTTCCGCCAGTTTGAGGCGGCGGTAGGTCAAGGGCTCCAGGCGCAGGTTTCCGGCAAATTCCCGGGGGGGACAGCCCAGGCCGGAGCCTTTAAAAGAAAGGCGCGCGTTTAAGGGCGTGGCTTGGGCAAATTCTTCGGCCCGGGAAGCGTCCAGGACGGCCAGCATAGCCGGGGGCACGTCTTTAAGCTGTAATCCCAGATCGTAGTTCCAGGCTTCTTTAACCCGGCTGAATAGGCCCGTAAGAGAGAACGCGGCTTGGTGCACCTTACCCTGGAGGTGCACCTGGACTTTGCTCCAGGGGCCGGTAATCTTCAGCTTGCCGTCCGCGCCCCAGGCCTTGGGCCACTTGGGGGAGAAGCGGGCGACAATCTCCCCGGGGATGGGGCCCACTTCGCCCGTTACCTGGATTTTCTTTTTCCTGTCCGTCAAAGGCACGATGCCGGAGAGGGACAGCAAAAGGCTCTCCCCGGACTTCAGGTTGAACGAATCAACGTGGACGCGGTGATGACTGACCGTAAATTTGCCGGCTAAATTATAGGGTCCCCAAGGGGTGGCCGCGCTCAAGGCCACTTTTTTCACCTCCAGGCTTTGGCGGTCCGTGAGGGGGTCGGACAGGGTGACGGCCAGATCCAGGTTAAGATCGTGGAAGCGTTGGCTCCCCCCAAGTTGGCTCACGGTGACCTCGCCGCCCTGGATGAGCAAAGGGGCCAGATGGAGGGCGGAGATGGGCAGCCAGATTTCGCCCCCGGAGGCCTGGCGGGGGGGAAGGAGCTTTTCCACGTTCCAGCGGCCCTGTTGGTCCTGCTTTAAATTAAGGCTGGGGTTGACCAGGGCCAGGCGCAACGACGGCCTTAAGGCCACCAGGGAGGGAAAGGAGAGGCGTAGTTCCAGCTCTTGGGCCTGAAAAATCTTACCTTCCGGGGAGGTCAGTTCCAGGTTGCGGAAAATATAGCCGGCAAAGGGGTTGCCCGTAATGGTCCCCACCTTTAAGGCACCCTGGATCTGGCCGTTGACCATCTGCACCAACCGGGGCCCGGCCCATTGCCAGAAACCATCGGACTGCAAAAGGATAAAAACCGCGCCCCACAAAAGGACCGAAAAAATCAGAAAAGCATAAAAGATGGTGCGTAACCTGGGGAGTCTCATGGGCTTAACTACCTGAGCCTTTTGTCATGGCGCTTTCCATGCGGGGAGCCTTTTTTGGTCTCTTGCTGAAAGCTGAGAGCTGATAGCGGACAGCTTCTTTCTAAAACGCCTGGCCGATGGTGAAATGAATCTGGAACTTATCACTCCCGGGATCGATGGGGTTCAGGGGGAAAGCCAGATCAATACCCACGGGGCCGATGGGCGTGCGATACCTCAGTCCCGCGCCAGCCGCGTATTTAAATTGGCCCGGATCCAGGTTATGGATCTTCGGGTAGACATTGCCAAAATCCAGGAAGGCCACGCCCCGCAATTCCTTATAAATGGGAAAGCGCAGCTCGCCGCTCCCCTCCATCAGGGCATCGCCCCCGATGGGGTCCCCGGCGATATCCCGGGGCCCCAGATAGTAGAGGCGGTAACCCCGGACACTATTATAGCCGCCGCAAAAGAAGCGCCGGAACAAAGGGATTTCCCGGGTATCTTCTATGGGGCCCATCATACCGATCTTGAACCGGGCGGCCAGGATCAGCTTTTTTTCATAGAGATTAAAATAACGCCGGGCCTCCAGGATCGTCCGGAGAAACTGGAGGTCGGCCCCCAGATTATGCAGGGACGATTCTCCCCGGGCGCTGAGCGTTCCCCCCCGGGAAGGATACAGCTCGTTATCGGTGGTATCTTGATTAAGGCCGAGAAAGGCCATGGCGGTGCGGAACCTGCGTTCCTGGGGCTCTGAAAAAGCCAACTCCGTGGAACCGGGGATGTCCGTGGGCCGGTCCTGCTGGAGTTGGTAGCCGGCATAACCCCGGAATTTCCAGGGTAATTTCCGCTCCAGGCGAGCCTGGACGAAGATGGCCGTGTCGTTGAAATTGGGGTACTGCAGATACAGGCCGCCCCCGGAAACGATCAGGTCGAAGTAACTGGCCCAGATCTGGGGATTGGTGAAGGTGCTGGTGAAATGGGAATCGATGCTGGAATATTTGCCTTCGAGATCAAAGGTGCGGCCGCCGCCCCCCACGTTCCTTAGGCGCAAGGCCCCCCGCAGCCTTAACTTATCCTCATCCCCATAGCCCACCCCGAATTTGACGGCTCTCTTCTTTTTTTCCTGCGCCTTGATGGCAATGGGAATGATGCGTTCTTTAGGAGACACCTTTTCCGGCACCAAAGCCACACTGCTGAACAGGTCGAGCTTATACAAGTTCCTCTGACTGGCATAAATTTCTTCGAAATTAAAGACATCCCCTTTTTTGAAGGTCAACTGCCTCAAGATCAGGTAATCGGGGGTTTCCCGGTTGCCGCTGACGGTTACCGGCCCAAAATGGGAAAAGACCCCGGGGTTCACCTGGAGGTCGATTTTGGCGGTATTCAGCTTTTCATTGACATAGACCTTGCCGTCCACCACCGCGTGGGGATAGCCGTGGTTTAACAGATGATTCAAATAAAGGCGCTTCAGATCTTCATAATGGCTGGCGATGAGCCGATCCCCCACTTTTACCGGCCGCTTCTCCTCAAGTTGCTGGAGATTCACCGGCCGCTCCGTGGGGGCCACATCTAAATTGATGCGGCTCACCTTAATCCAGGGACCTTCTTTAATATGCACTACCACCGCCACCCGCTCCTGGGCCAATTTTTTAAGGCTCGGTCTGATCCGGGTATGAAAAAAACCTTGCTGGCGGTAGTAGGCTTTGAGCCGCCCCACATCCCTTTCCAATTCGCCTGCTTTAAAGGGAGGCAATTTCTTCCAGGGCCAGATAGAGGGCAAGGTCATGGTGAGTTGGTTTTTCAGGTCTTTGGTGGCAACCAGGTCATTCCCCACAAATTTTAAGCTTTTTAAGTAGAGAGTGGTTTCTGCCGGAGCCCCGGCGGCCCGCCCGTAGGTATTCCATGATACCTGCAGCATCAGGACGAAGGCCGCCAGGAAACAGACGCGAGATAGGGAAGAGTAATTAATCATATTCTTAAAACAAATAATGACGATAGGGGCTAGTGTTGAGGCTCTTTGGGGATTATTTCCGAACCATATTTGCTGGCAAAGACCTGGGTGAAGGCTGCGCCGAAAAAAAGGATTTGAGCGGAATAGTAGACCCACATGAGAAAGACCACCAGGGAACCGGCGGCCCCATAGGCCGAAGTGATGGTGCTGCGCGCCAAATATAAGCCCAGGAGATATTTCCCCAAGGCAAATAACAGCGCAGTGATGGCGCCCCCCATCCAGACATCTCCCCAGGAAATCTTCACATCGGGGAGGATTTTGAATAACATCGCAAATAAGAAGACGAGCAAAACCAGGGAGACAGCATCGTTAGTCAGGTATATAAGAGTGTAAGGAATCTTAATATAATTGTCTAAGAATAAATGTAAAGCGCTAACAATAGAAGATAGCAACATAGATAAAAAGATAACGAGACCTACAAAAAACACGACCAACAAGGATACCAGGCGGCTTTTTACTATATTTCCCACTCCGCCATGATGGTTTTTTACTCCCCAAATGGTATCCAAGGCATTTTTTAACATGACAAAAGCGGTGGTCGAACCCACCAGAATCAAAATGCAGGCAATGATGGTGGCTTTGATGCCGGAGCCCAGTTTATAACTATTCTGGATCACGTGCATCACACTTTGGGCATTGTGCTGGCCGACAAATTCCGCCAGTTGGCCGACTATATAAATCTGCACGGATTCTTTGCCGACGATAAACCCGACAATGGCAACGACGATAATGAATACCGGGGCCAGGGAAAAAATCGTATAAAACGCCAGGGCGGCTCCCAATACCGGGGCGTCGGCCTGGCTCCATTTATAATAAGTATCTTTCAGCAGGCTCCAGACCTGGGACCAAAACGACTTTAAGCGGAGCCGATACCGGCTTTCCATAGTTCCGTCCTGAAAAGTTCTAACAGCAGCTCAGGTTTTCCAGCCCTGGCCAGGTAACGAGAATCTCAAGATCGGCTCCTCCCCGCCCTAATAACCGCGCTACTCCAGGAGAAGCTGGAGTGAGGGGATTACCCCCAAGCCTGCGGTGAACTCGAAGGCCCCCAGGTCGAGCCTGCCATCTGCGGGCCGGACCCGGGAGCGGCGATGTTTGACGTACTGGCGGTTTACCGGATCGGCTGCGGCCGGCAGCCCCGCCCCGGCGTTGATACCGGGGGACTGGCGCCGCAGATGGAAATCCTGCTGGGGTGCGTCCACAAATCCCGGGCTGTCGCCCCGGAGATTGCCGCCGTCATCAATGATGGTCCCGGTGAGGCCGCTGTGGCTGGCGACCCAGCCGGATTTCAGCCAATTATTTTTAAGGTGCAGCACCCCGGCGGCATTGAGCATCGCCAAATGGTCCCCGGTAGCGGTGGTCCAGACAATGTTGTTCCGGCAGTCGCAGGTTTCGTCGTTGGTGGACAGTCGCAGGAGGGTGGTGTTGCCCTCCCGGGTAGAGACCACGGTATTGTTGTAGAAATAGAGGGTGCCCTTGCGGTAAATGCTGGTGTCGCCGCTGTCCCCCCCATAGTGGACGATCTGGCTGTTCCCCGGCTCCTCCGGTTCGATCAAGATGTTGCCGTAAACCAGGGTCTGATGATAACTGGGAGCGTTGACCAGGTCCATGCTGTCTTCGGCGTCCACCAGGTCCAGTTGCCGGTTGCCGCTGTCGATCCAGTTGTAGCGCACCACCAAACCGGCGGAGCGATCCTTGAGGTTGTTGCCCAGGCAACCGGACCTTAAGGGGCCGAAGTAGTTATCTTGATAGACCATCCCCAGGGCGGCGGTATAAGTGTTGTGGTGATAGATGCTGCCTTCGATGCCGTTATCGTAGATCCAGCAGCCCTCGATGAGGACGTTCCGGGAAGCCGCGGAGACAAAGAGGCCGTTGCCCGAATCGTGGATGATGCAGTTGCTGATGGTGACCTTCTGGCCGTTTTCCACGTAGATGGAGGCGGCATTGTCAGTGTAACTGGTTACTCCGCTGCGCCCAGTGAACTGATAGGGGGTCCTGCCGCTGCGGACCTCCAGGTTTTCCACCACAATCCAGGTAGGCGTCTCCACCGCCGGGGTGTTGGCCCCGCCGATTTTAATGACCCCCCGGCTCTCGTTCCAGAAGTTAAGGCTGCTGCGGGTGGTGGCGCCGTTGCCGTCGATGACGGGGAGGGCGCCGCCGGCGTTGGCCACCCCCGTGACGGTGAAGGGCTGTTGCTCCGTCCCCTGGACGGCAATGACCCATTTCTCTTTATAGGGCTCCGAGCGCCAATGGATCAGCACCTGATCCCCGGCCTGCATGTTTTCCCAGGGAACGTCACCGATGTTACCGTAAGGCCGGCCCGGTCCCACCTCAAAAGTGGCCGCCGGGGCAGGCAGCGGCAGGCAGAGCAAGGCCAAGCAGAGAACTATAGCCTTCCAGTTCATGGGTATTTCCCGGGCGCTTTTTTATTAGAACTAAGCATTGCTTAGAAAAGTTCAAAGTTAGGACTGCGACTCCCGAAAGCTTTGCACATTAAGCGGAGGGGCCAAAGGCCCTTAAGGAACTGTGGTCTAGGCCGCAGATAGTCAATCTTTTGCTTTTGGGCAATATAGTAGCAGATTTCGGTAATTGTACCAAGTTCCCCTGCCTTTGGTAATCATTGGGTCCCTGCAAACCGGATTCCTTGATGAATTTATCTCGCGGGGCAAATCTCCGGGCAATCCTTCAGGGACCATTGGCCCACCCGTAAAATATGAAAAGTTACCGATCGGGAGACCCCTAACTTTGAACTTTGAACTTTTATAACAGGATTGCGCAAGGCAAGCAGCGGTATTAAATTATCTCCACCCCAAGGAGATGGAGGCGGCCATGACCAAACTGGAGCGTTTAAAAGCGGAAGCCCGGGAGACGGCGACCTTGCGGGGCCACGTGCTGGGCCGGTTTAAGGCCTCGGTTATTACCCCGGAGGGCGGCAAGGGCGAGGAAAGACCGGCGGCGGTGGCGGTCTGTGAAGTTTGCGCCGCGTTTGTGGTGGTGGACCCCAATCCGCCTCCAGGTGAGCCGGAGATTCTCGGCCAGGCCGTGGATATGGATTGCCACGCCATTGAAAGAGAGACCCACGAGTCGGCTTAAAGCTGAGCTTTTTCACGGCGAAACCTGAATCATGCCCTGCCCCTGCCTTTGAATACGGGGCTAAGACAACGTTTGCTGACTAATTTACCGTGGGGTCCGGGTAGTCTCCGGCACATTGCCGGCTAATAAAGAAGTCTCTCCCGACCCCGATGCTTTTCTTTTTAAGGCAGCCGCCTTGGCGGCTTAGGCAGGCTTTGGCTGAAGCCTGGGACTAAATTATTTTCCCCCTTCCCGCAGATGACTGCAAATTCTTAAAATTGCGCTAACATACCGGAGAAATATCCTTTCCAATAACTTAATAAGCCTGGGATAAAAATGCGCCTTACCCCTTTAATCTTTGGAGATACTGCTTAAAGGGTCTTATAGTATGGGCAGGCTGGGACCTTAGCTGAGCCACGAAAAGAAGGAGGCCGGTCATGGAGTCGGGTAAGCGAGTAAGCGGCGGGAGCAGTAAGGGAGCGCAAGCCTCTAACGGCGGACACCGGGGCTGGACGGTCTTCTGGGCCGTGATAGTCCTCTTGCTCCTGGCCGGAGCCGGGATTGGCGAGTCCTGGAGCAAAGGACAAGCTGCCTCGAAGGCCGCGTTTGATCCCGCCCAGCACTTCACCATCGAAAAAATCGAACCTGACGCCGCTAAAGAGGAGATCCGGGTCTTCTTCAGCCAGCCCCTGCCTTTGGGGTTCCTGCGCCAGCACCTGCGTCTCCTGCCCCGGAGCAAGGTGGACTGGAACCGTTCCACCCTCACCGACAAAGGGGTCCTCACCCTCAAGGGCAATTTTGTCTATGGCACCACTTACGCCGTCGCCCTGCCCGGAGATCAGAAAATCCAGAAGCGGACTTACCTGCCCACCATCAGTTCTTTCAAGATGCCCGACCGGCCCCCCAAGGTGGAGTTCGTGGGGTCAAAGAGCGTCATCGAGCTGGACAGCCGCCAACTCCTGCACGTGCGCACCCAGAACGTGGGCAGCCTGCTGCTGGAGGAGTTGAAACTGCCCCCGGTGCTGCTGCCCCTGGCCCTGGCCGCCAAAAAAGACCCGGAATCCTGGGCTCCGGAACTGGAAGTGTTGAGAAAGGCCGCGGGCCAGGCCGAAAAACTGGTGCAAAGCCAGTCCAAGCTGGCCCCTTTCTGGGGCCAGTTGCGGGAGCAAAAACAACTCTTCGCCGCCCCCGCGGAGAAAAATAAAGTCCAGGCCGTGTCTTTGCCCCTCACCTTCCGGCAGGACCCCAAGCAAGGGCTTTTTTCCCTTATCCGGGTGATAAACCCCCAGGACCCCAAAATCGGCACCGGCCCCCGGGTCTTTCGGGTCACCGATTTGGGCCTGACCTATAAATTGGGGCAGGGCAGCCTGCTCTTGTGGGTTACGTCTCTTAAGACCTGCGCGCCGGTTGCCGAGGCCCAGGTGGCGGCCATCAGCCGGGACCTGGAGTTTTTCCCCTTGGGCGCCACGGATAAGGACGGCATCCTCATCTGGCAGGACCGTGATCTAGAGGGGGTTTCCCTCAAACAATTGGGCGAGTTCGGCCCGGTCAAAAGGCGGGTGGCCCGGGAAAGCCTCAAGTTTCTCCTGGTGGCCGCCAAGGGCGACGTCTCCTACATCGAACTTAGGCCCCAGGGCGATCTGAAACCCGTGGGCGTCTGGCAGGCCACCGGCAAAGAGCAGTCCCGGACCCTCACCGGCCAGGTGTTCACCGAACGGGGCGTCTACCGCCCCGGGGAACAGGTTTTTTATAAAGGCGCCATCCGGGAATATGCCGGGGGCAAGATCACGCCGCCCGCAGGCAACCCGGTGTCTTTCGAGGTGCGGAATCCCAAGGGAGAGCAAGTCTACTCCCGGAGCCTCAAGCTGTCGGAGTTCGGCACCGCCGCGGGAGTCATTAAAGTGGATCCTCAATGGCCCCTGGGCACCTATACCCTGACCCTCAAGTTCGGCGGCAAGTCCGTAAAATTAGAGGCTAAAGAGGCGGAACCGGACACCGAGGTTGACGAGGACCTCCAGGCCGCCCAACAGCAACGCAACACCACGGAGTGCGCCTTCCAGGTACAGGAATTCAAACCGCCCCGGCACTACGCCGAGGTTGCCTGCCAGCGCTTCACTAAAAGCGTCAAGGATCAGAACCAAAAAGAGGCGCCCCGGGAGTTCGTGCGCATCAAGATCAGCGGCTCCTACTACGCGGGCGGACCGGTGAAGAACGGCCAGGCGCGCTGGAAGATTTACCACACCCAAACCAGCTTCCGGGTCCCCGGCCAGAACGACTTTACCTTCGGCTGCGTGGGGGAAGAGAAGGGGGAGATGCTGGAAGGGGGCCAGGCCGTCCTGGACGAAAAAGGCAGCCTAACCCTGGAGTTCCCCCTGGACCGCCAGGTGTTGAGCGGTGTCAACGGTTTGCTGGTCCTGGCCACGGTGGTGGACTTCGACGGCCGGGCGGCCACCGCCACCAAGACCATGCAAGTGGAGCCCGATTACCTGGTGGGCATCAGCGTCCACCAGGAACGGGTCAAGGCCCACCTGAACCAGGTGCTGCGCCTCCGGCTGGCCAAACCCGACGGCAAGCTCCTCCAAGAGGGGGCCATCCAGGTGGAGATTCTGGCCCAGCGCTGGGGCTACGTAGCCAAACTGAATGAGCGGGGCGACGTCTTCTGGCAGGACCAGGAGGTCTGGCGCCACAGCGGCCGCGCCGACCTGAAGCTGAAGAAAGGGGAAGCTTCCTACCGCTTCGACTTCAGCCAGGGGGGCCGCTACCGTCTGGCCTTCTCCTACCGGGACGAGAAGGGGCGGCGTTTCACCTCTTCCACCTTCTATGAGGTCTCGGGCGATATTTATTGGGACGCGGAATCCCGGAAGGAAAAGCCCTTCCAAACCCTGGCCCTGGCTGCGGACCAGAAGGCCTACAAGCCGGGCCAGACCGCGCGGCTGACCATCAGTCCCCCCCGGCCCGTGGCCCGTTACCTGATGACTTTGGAGCAAAACGGCGTCTTGCAGCACCGGGTGCTCTCCTCCCAACAGGGCCTCCAGGTGCTGAAACTGCCCATCCAGGCGAAGTACGCCCCCAACGTCTACGTGTCGGTGCTGGGCCTCACCCCTCGGGGGGACTTCCCGATCCTGCCCGGCCGCTATGACTCCGAAGCCCCGGCCTTTTTCTGGGGAAACCTCAATCTGCCCGTGCGCCTGGAGGTGGAGCCCCTGGTGGTGAAGATCAGCCCCGGGAAAAAGGACCTCAAATTCGAACCGGGAGCCAAGGTGGAGCTTAATTTCCTGGCCCAGACCCCGGACGGCAAAGGAGTGGAAGCGGAACTGGCGGTGGCGGTGGTGGACGAAGCGGTCCTGGCCCTCACCGGCTTCAAGACCCCCACCCTCAACCAGTTGGTGCGCTTCGACCAGCCCCTGGGAGTCTATACCGGGGAGCTGCGGGCCTTGCTGGTGCACCAGACCCCCTTTTACCTGGCCCGGAGCGAGTCCTTGACCGGAGGCGGGGGCATGAGTGAGTCGGCCCTGGCCCAACTCCGGAAGCGTTTCGAGGCGGTGGCCTATTTTAACCCCGCGGTGCACACCGACGCGGGGGGCAAAGCCAAAGTCTCCTTCACCCTGCCGGACAATATGACCACTTACCGGGTCTACGTGGTGGCCCAGAATAAAGGCAGCCGCTTCGCCAGCCCGGAGCGGCCCCTGTTGGCCACCAAGGATTTTTATCTGGAGCCCGGCATGCCCGGTTTCTTCACCAAAGGGGACCGCTTCCAGTTCCAGGTGGCGGCCTTCAACCAGACCGCCAGCACCGGGCCGGTGAAGTTCAGCGCCAGCGCCACCGGGGGGCTCTCCCTGAAGGCCGTGGGGCCTGGGGTCAACCTGCCGGCCCAAGACAGCCTCAAGCTGCCGGTGGCCGGGGAGGCCAAGACTCCCGGCCCCGCCACCGCCAAGTTCACCGGGGAGTTCCAGCAAAAAACCGACGGGGTGGAACTGCCGGTAAAAATCAACTCCGGTTACCTCCGGGAGACGATGGTGGCCGTGGGGTCCTTCAGCGGCAGAAAAACGCTCAAGGTCCCCTTGCCCGCCTATTTGACCGCAGATGGCGGCAAAAAGGTGGGCCTCCAGGAGGTCAAGGCCTATCTGACCCTAGCCGGATCGCCCTTCGTCAAGATGTCCCGGGCCATCCAGTACCTGCTCCACTACCCTTACGGCTGCGTGGAGCAGACCAGTTCCGGGGTGCTGGCCCTGGCGAGCCTGCGGGGACTGGTGCAAGCAGGCCAGGTGTCCGGAGTCTCCCTGGAGGAGGTGGATAAATATCTGAAAAAAGGCGTGGCCCGCCTCCTGCACCTGCAACTGGGCAACGGAGGCTTCCCCTATTGGCCGGGCCAGCAGCAAGCGCACCCCTGGGGCAGCGTTTACGCCACCGCCGCGCTCTTGCAGGCCCAGGCCCAGGGCTTCCCGGTTCCCAAGGAGGTCCTGAACGAGGCCTCCAGTTACCTGCGAACCACCATCAGAAAGCAGGTGGGCTCTCCCTCTTTCGGTCCTTTCGTGATTTATCTACTTTCCCTCAACAAAAGCCTGGACCGATCCACTTTCAATCTAGTGAGCCGGGACTACCAGCGCCTTCCCAAGGAAGGGAGGCTGTTGACCATCCTGGCCGCCAGGCAGGCAGGGTTCAAGTCGGCCAAAGACCTGGTCCCGGCGTTGAAGCCGTTGCTGGCAGGGAAGCCCGAAGAGGCCGGACCCGCAGACGAGTTCCTGGCCCACTACCGGACTCCGGCCCTGGCCTTGCTCGCGGCCCAGGCCGTCATGCCCCAGGACCCCTTAACCGCCCAGACGGCCGCGGCCCTTTTGGGAGGGCTGGGCCAGCAAGGCATCTGGACCTCCACCAGCGACACGGGTTGGGCCCTCCTGGCCCTGGGCCAACACTTCCAGAAGGCCAAGTTCAAAGGCGATCCCGGGCAGGTGAAGGTGAGCCAGCCCCAAGGTCCCACTTACGAACTTACCCTGGACCCCAAGCGGCCCCAGACCCTGACCCTGGACGCGGCCGCCCTGCTTAAGAACCCCAAAGTGAACCTGGAGGGACCATCGGGCCGCTCCTGGGTCTATCAGTTGGCCCTCACCTTCCCGCGCCTGGACCTGGCGCCCGGCGGCGCGGCCCATGGCTTCAAGGTGACCCGCACCATCGCCAATACCGACGGCTCCAAGGAAATTCGGGTGGGTGACCTGGTAAAGGTGACGGTGCAGGTGGAACCCACGGCCGGCGCCACCCGCTACGTGGTGATCGACGATCCCCTGCCCGCGGGCCTGGTGGCGGTAAACCCGGTATTTCAGACGGAAGAGCCCACCCCGGCTGCCGAAGACCGCTTCGAGTACTTCTCTCCCGAGGGGCTGATGCGGTTTCGGCCCAGCCACCTGGAGATGCGGGAAGACCGGGTTCTGGCCTTCCGGAACTGGGTCTTTTCCGGGCCCCAGGTCTTCGAGTATTATGCCCGGGCGGTGTGCCAGGGGACCTTTGTGGTCCCGGCCACCAAGGTCTCGGCCATGTACGCGCCCCTGACGTACGGCTGTACTCCCAAGGGGGAGATAACCATTATGGGGCGGCCTTGAAAAGTAGCGAAACTGGTGTTCGCCCGGTGGCTCAGGGCGAACACCAGGTTCGCCCCCACGGAAAAATTGCCTTTGATGATTAAATTGGTGTGAGAGTCCATGCATGATTAAGTGGCTCAAAACCTGCCGGTTTTTGTTAATTGCCGCTCTGGTGGGACTCATAATTACTGGGGGCCTCTACCTGGAGCGCCTGACCCGGATGGACCCCGACGCCCTGGACCTGCGGCCTGGGCCCCTGATCCTGGATCGCCAGGGCCGGGTCCTTTATCTGGGGACCGCTCCCGGGGGCAGCCGCCTGGTGAAGCTGCCGCCGGGTCCCTTGCCCAAGCTGGTGGCCGCGGCCTTCATCGCCGCGGAGGACCAGCGGTTCCGGTCCCATCCCGGGGTTGATCCCCTGGCGGTAATCCGGGCCGCGTTCAGCAATCTAAAAGCGGGCCGGGTGGTGTCCGGCGCCTCCACCATCACCCAACAACTGGCCCGGCTCACCTTTCCCGGATCCCGGACCTGGTCCCGGAAGTTAGCGGAGATGGGGCGGAGCCTGCGCATGGAGGCGGCCTTAAGCAAAGACGAGATTCTCCGCCGCTATCTGAACCGGGTGCCCCAGGGCAATAACCTCACGGGGGTTCAGACCGCGGCCCTGGCCTACTTCGGCAAACCCGCGGCTAAGCTGACTTCTGGCGAAGCCGCGCTGTTGGCGTCCCTGGCCAAGGCCCCGGGGAGGCTCAATCCCCTGGGTCCCAACCGCCGCCGGCTTCTAACCCGGCGGAACTGGGTCCTGGGCCGCATGGCAAAGCTGGGGTTCATCAGCGAGCCGGAAAGGCAAAGGTCCCGGCAGGAACCCCTGTTTCTGGCGGGGGTGGCCGGCAACCAGGGCAGGTTCCCTTTTAAGGCCCAGCACCTGGTGAACCTGATTCTGGCTGCTAAAGGCCAGGAGACGGGGATGGTGCGCACCACCTTGAATCTTACCTGGCAGCGGCAGTTGGAGCAGATCCTCCGCTCCCACGCCGGACGCCTGAAGGCGGGGGGCGCGCGGCAGGCCGCGGCGGTGATCCTGGACAATCGGGGGCCGGAGGTCCTGGCCCTGGCAGGCTCGCTCCATTATGGCCCCCAAGACGGCGGCTACAACAACGGCGCTACGGCCTGGCGCTCCCCGGGTTCGGCGTTAAAACCCTTCCTTTACGCCCTGGCCCTGGACCGGGGCTTCACCGCCGCCTCCGTCCTGGAAGACGTGGAACGGCGCTACCGCCTCCCCGGGGGCGAATTCCACCCGGCCAATTTCGACCGGGTGGCCCACGGCCCCATCTCCTTTCGGGAAGCCTTAGGTAACTCTTTGAACCTGGCGGCGGTGCGGCTCCTCAATCTGGTGGGGCCGGAGCAGTATTATGAGACCTTGAGCCGCCTGGGCCTCATCAACCGCCCCGATAAGGGGCCGGAATTCTATGGCCTGGGATTGGTGGTGGGCAACCCCGAGGTGAGCCTCCTGGAGTTGGCCGCGGCTTACGCCTGCCTGGCCAACCAGGGGATGTACCGCTCCCCCCGGCTGCTACTTGATCAACCGTTGGCAGAGGAGGTCTCCATCTTCTCCGAGCAGGCCGCGTTTATCGTCAGCGATATCCTGGCCGATCCCCTGGCCCGGTCCCGAGCCTTCGGCGGCTCCCAGGCCATGAACCCGCCCTACCGCCTGGCCCTCAAGACCGGCACCAGCACCCGCTACCGGGACTGCTGGGCGGTGGCCTACTCCCCCCGTTACACCCTGGCCGTCTGGGTGGGAAATTTTGACGGCCGGCCCACGGCCACTCAGAGCGGGGCCACGGCCGCGGCCCCCATCCTGGCGGAGATAGCCGGGGCCCTCTTCGCGGCCGCGCCCCCGGAGCCCTTTCTCCCCCCGGAGGGGGTGACCCGGGCTCGGGTCTGCTCTTTTTCCGGCATGCGCCCCGGTCCGGGCTGCCACTTTACGGTGGAGGAATATTTTGTGGCCGGCACCGAGCCGGTTAAAGAATGCACCTACCACCAGGAGCGTTCCCCCTGGCACCGACTGGATACCGCCTATGCGGGCTGGCTCCAGGAGCGGCATGAGCATGGCGCGGCGGGCAGATACCGCCTGGCGGGCTTCGACCCCAACCTGGACCGGACCTTGGGAAGGGGCCTGGCAGGGGCATCGTTCCCCCCTGCCTCCAGAGGCGGGGGGGGTAGTTATCCCGGCTCTGCGGCCTTAAGAGAAGGGGGCAGGGTGAGCATCCTTTACCCCCTCCCCGGGGACCGCTTCCTGCTGGCCCCCCAAAGGGAAGAAGTGGAGATCACCTTGAAAGCCAGGTGCCGGGCGGCGGTGCGCCAGGTGAGCTGGTTCGTCAACGGCCGGGAAGTAGGCGCCGTGGGGCCGCCCTACCAAATCCAGGCGCCCCTCCCCCGGGGCCGCCACCGCCTCACCGCCCTGGGGCCTGACGGCCTGGGGGATACAGTGGAAGTGTCGGTGCAGTAATTGGTGCAGGAACGACCAGAAACTAAAGGCGGGCTAGTAGCCCACCCTGATATCAGCAACTTAAATATCTTAGATCTGCTAATAACCTAATTATAAAAATACCTTATACGACGCTTTCAAGACCCTGGCCAGGCGTTTGGCCATGTCTTTGCCGATGGGGCGCTTGCCCTTTTCCATTTCCGAGATGTGGCTGGGCTTGACGCCGATCATGGCCGCCAGTTGCGCCTGGGTCAGACCTTCCCGGTACCTGGCCCCCCGCAGGATGTCCCCAGGTTGCATATCGGGGAAAACCTCCTCCACGGTATAAAGCTGGTCTGCATCCGCCCCCCCTTCCTGGCCGGGCAGGAGGGCCAGCAGGTTTTCGATCACCGCACACACTTGGGGAGCCTGGGCCGCGGGGACCCGGATGGAAATATCAGCAAAGTCTCCGGTAGTCTGCACCTTCATGCGTTCCGACATATTTCACCTCGATCAACTGCAAATCTTTATCAATGACCTGCCACACCTCGACATATTAACAATTGGTCATCAAAGGTATGCTTTTCGTAGCGAACCTTGTGTTCGCCCGGTGGCTCCAGGGCGAACACAAGGTTCGCCCGATTTAATACCGCTTTGACCGGCACTCAGTAAGGATTCCGGCAGCTTCCGAATCTGTTTGACCACCTTGCCACGGAACCGGACATCCCATAAAATGGGTATAATTTAACAATAATTGGTATTATAATTAAGATATAAATAAAATATCAGCTTAAAATGAACCCCTCGAATAATAGACTTTGGCTGTTTCCACCAGGTTAATCCGCATCTAAACCAACACTAACAGGCCTCCTCCTATTTTCCCACCCCTTCTTACCCCTGCCTTTAGGGGGCATTTTGCCCCTGTATCTTTCTCGAAAATTAAGTCATTTGGCCAAATCATCCTAAATCAATAAATTTTTGGCATACTCCATGCTTGGGGAACATTAAAAACAGGCAAACTCCTGGTTGGCCCCGAGGCCCAGCCTTTAGAGGAGAGGACCACAATTATTTCTCCATAGATATCGGCATGCTGGCTATCCCTGTATTGCGTTGTCGGGTGGCACCGGTGCTGAACTGGTGCTCCCGGATTCAGATTTTTCCGGAAGACCCCTCCCAGGTGGATGGGGGCCAGGAACTGAATCTGCCTCAACTGGAGGCCCCCCAGCGGCTGCAAGTGTTGCGGGAAAAGGGGGTCAACACCTTGATCTGCGGCGCTTTGAGCGCCGAACTCCTGCTCCATGCCCAAGAGCTCGGCCTCACCGTCGTCAGCGGGGTGGCCGGCGAAGTGCGGGAAGTGGTGCAATCCTACTGGCAAAATACCCTGGATCACCCGCGGTTCTGGCTGCCGGGGTGCCGGGGTCCCCGGCGCTACGGCCGGGGCTGGCGTGGCGGCAAGAAACTACCCTGTGAGAGCGGGTCCAATCTCAGAAGCAGGGGCCAAAAGAGGGCAGGCGGCATCTCCCCCCTGGAAGCGGGGTGCGGACCGGGGGGATTTTGCCGCTGTCCGGCCTGCGGCTACCAGGTTCCCCACGAGCAGGGCATTCCCTGTGTGCAGGTAGTGTGTCCCCATTGTGATCAGCGTCTGGAGCGGGTCTGACAATCCGCCAGTGGCCCTGGACTAATCGAGGTAGTCACTCCCAGTGACGGGCAGGAACCCCATAAACACTCAGGAGGCAGTCGATGACGGGCACCAGAATTTCCGAGATCAAGGATAAGCTGGCTCAAGGACTGAGCGGCTTGAGCCGGGAAGACGCGGCCTGGCTGGTGAAACGGGTGGAGGAACTGGAGAAAGAAAACGAGTGGCTGAGAAAGGAACTCTCTTATTTGGAAAATCAAGGGGAAGTGGGCTTTTAGCCCCAACGATTTGGGGCCTTGAGGCCGATGGCGGGGGAGTGAGAAAAAGGAAGGGAGAAGATCGCCCTAAGCCGCAGGGAACCAGGCCGGGCGTTTGCGGGGCATCGGGGGCCCGAGCTTGAATTCATCCCCAACCGGGTTGAAGGTAAGATGATAATGGAATATAATAATATGAAATTACAAGCACTTCTCCAGGAGGTCTGGGAACGGTTAGAAAAGCAAATCCCCGGACGGCAGCTAATGGAGGACCAACCCGGAGCGACTCAGACCGGGAGCGGGCCGATCCCAGACCTGCGTCCCATCTCCCCACCCAGACCGAAATCATCCTCAACAGCATAGCCGACGGCGTTTTCACGGTGGACCTGGACTGGCGGGTAACTTTTTTCAACCAGGCGGCCGAGGTGATCACCGGCATCCCGGCGGCCGAAGCCTTGGGCCAGCCGTGCTGCGAGGTCTTCCGGGCCAATATCTGCGAATCCGCCTGCGTCCTCAGGCATACCCTGGAGACGGGCAAACCGGTAGTGAACCAGGCCGTGGCCATCCTCCGGGCCGACGGCAAGGAAATACCCATCAGCGTCAGCACCGCCCTCCTCAAAGATGACCGGGGACAAGTCGCGGGCGGGGTGGAGACCTTCCGGGATTTAAGCCTGGTGGAGGAACTGCGCCGGGAAATCCACCGGCAATATCGCCTGGAAGACATCCTGTCCAAGTCCCCCCTGATGCAAAAGATCTTCGCGCTATTGCCGGAAATCGCCCGCTCCGACAGTACGGTGCTCATCCAGGGGGAAAGCGGCACCGGCAAGGAACTGGTGGCCCGGGCCCTCCATAACCTGAGTCAACGCGCCAAAGCTCCCTTTGTGGCCGTTAATTGCGGGGCGCTCCCCGATACCCTGCTGGAGTCGGAACTCTTCGGCCACACCGCCGGGGCCTTCACCGATGCCCGGAAGGACCGGCTGGGCCGCTTTGCCCTGGCGGAAAAAGGGACCCTGTTTTTAGATGAAATCGGCGATATTTCTCCGGCCCTCCAGATCCGGCTGCTCCGGGTCCTGGAAGAGCGTACCTATATGCCTCTGGGCTCTTCCAAAAGCGTCAAAGCCGACCTGCGCATTGTCACCGCCACCAATAAAGATCTGGCCAAGCTGGTGGAAGAAGGCGCTTTTCGCATGGATCTCTACTACCGCATCAATGTGGTGAAGCTGACTTTGCCCAGGCTGGCTGAACGCAAAGAAGACATCCCCTTGTTGGCTCAACACTTCATCGAGCGGTTCAACAAGCTTAAAGATAAAAAAATCCTGGGGTTAAGCCACGAGGTGCTGGCCCTCTTCATGCACCACAACTGGCCGGGCAACATCCGGGAATTGGAAAACGCCATCGAACACGCCTTTATTCTCTGCTCCTCGGGCTTCATCCAACCGCAGCATCTGCCGGAGCACTTGCAGCCGGATCATCAGTCGGGCCTGCTCTTAACCGGTCTGACCCTGGACGAAATCGAAAAAAGGGCCCTAGGGGAAGCGCTGGAACGCCACCAGTGGCGGCGCATGGCCACCGCCCGGGAACTGGGCATTGACAAGAGCACCCTGCGCCGCAAAATCAAGCACTACGGGCTCAACCCCCCGGAAAAGACCGGGAGGGATTAAAATAACCCGGTCTCCTGCGCCCGGCTTTTTCCCCTCGAATTACGCCGCCATCCGCCCCTGGCCACACTTCCCTTCCCTGCCCCCTCACCCTGGCATGCTATTTGATAATTTAATCCACAGCGTCTTTATCTAAATACCAGGTTGCCGTTAAAAAACCTTAGGGGCCATTTGTCGGGGCCTACCCTGGTGTGCGTCCACTCCAGGGCGGAGACCCGGGTCCGCCCCTACGCTAACTAATCTGCCTTAGGGGCCGAGAGGTGGATCATGCCAACTTATGAATATGAGTGTCAAGCGTGCGGTTACAGGTTCGAAGCGCGGCAGGGTATGACGGAGGCGGTTCTGAAGGAATGTCCGAAGTGTCAGGGAACGGTGCAGCGCCTCATCAGCGGCGGGACCGGTTTTATCCTCAAAGGAAAAGAAGTGGGCCAGCCCGGGCGCCAGGGCCAAACATGTTCCTGGGAACAGAGCGGCGTCACCTGCTGCGGCCGGGAGGAGCGCTGCGGCCGGCCCTCATGCGGAGACGATTAAGTGACGGCCTCCGGCTTCCGCTATATCTACGGCCCGGTGCCTTCCCCGCGTCTGGGTCTGTCCCTGGGAGTGGACCTGGCGCCTTTTAAGACTTGCACCTACGACTGCATTTACTGCCAGTTGGGACGCACCACCCATAAAACAATCACTCGGCAGGAGTACGTGCCGCTCGCCGACATTCTCCCGGAGTTGGAGCAGAAATTGGCCGACGGGCCGGTGCCGGATTATGTCACTCTGGCCGGCTCGGGGGAGCCGACCCTTAATGCGCGCCTCGGCGAGTTACTAGGGGAGATCAAGAAGCTGACCAGCATTCCCGTGGCCGTGCTCACCAATGGTTCCCTGTTGTGGCGGCCCGAGGTCCAGGATGAGCTGCTGGCAGCCGACCTGGTCCTGCCTTCCCTGGATGCCGGTGATGATTTCCTGTTCCGATACGTGAATCGCCCCCATCGGGAAATCGGTTTCGACCAGATGGTTCAAGGACTGGCCGAGTTCACGGCGCGCTTTCCCCGGCCGGTATGGCTGGAAGTCTTTCTGCTGGCGGGAGTAACTAATATTTTATCGGAAGTGGAGAAGATTGCGGCCCTCGCCCGGCAGATCCGACCGGAGAAGGTGCAGCTTAATACGGTCTCGCGTCCTGGGGCCGAAGAGTTTGCCTGTCCGGTTTCCCGGCAGCAGATACAGGAGTTCGCCAAATTATTTGACCGCCAGGTGGAAGTCATCCCCGCCGGTGAATACGATAAATCCCCGGCTCCAATTATGAACGAAGCCACGGAGGCCGACATCCTGGCCCTATTAAGCCGGCGTCCCTGCACGGTCCAGGGGGTGGCCGCCGGTCTCGGCCTGGCCGCCGGCGAAGCCGCCAGACGGATCGAGGCTCTGGCCGCCCAAGGGGTAGTAAAACCCGTGCAGAACCAGGGCACTAGGTTCTACCAAATTATGCGGGGGGCAGGGGGAAAACCTGCTGCTGACAACGGCTCAACTTAGGGAGCATTTTGCTTCTTTTGTCTAGTTTATTAGGGAGCATTTTGCTTCCCTCATCAGCCCCATCTTGCAAAAAGCCTCTATCCCTACCTTATTTGTAGTTGGCACAGTATTTGATCACTAAAAAGGAAAAAGTTTTTTCCAAGGAGTGGTTCGACATGAGCACCTGTCAAAGGGGGCAGGGTGACGCCAAACATCATCACCCGGCAGGAGAAAAAGATCCCCGTTTGCAGGAACAACTCCGGCACATCCGGTACAAACTCCTGGTCATGAGCGGCAAGGGCGGGGTGGGCAAAACCAGCATCGCCGTCTACCTGGCTCTGGGCCTGGCCAAGAGAGGCTATCGGGTGGGATTGCTGGACGTGGACCTGCATGGTCCGGACGTTCCCCGCATGCTGGGGATCAGCGGCAGGTTTGAGAGTGACGCCGAGGGACATCTCCTTCCCCACCACTACAACGACCATCTCCAGGTGGTCTCCATCGAGTGTCTGCTGCATGACCGGGACGAGGCGGTGATCTGGCGGGGTCCCCTCAAACACAATTACATCCATCAGAGCATCTCCCAGGTAAATTGGGGGGAGTTGGACTTCCTGGTCATCGATTCCCCTCCCGGCACCGGGGATGAACCCTTAAGCGTGGCCCAGACCATTACCGGGGTTCAGGCCGTAATCGTCACAACGCCCCAGGAAATTTCTTTGGCCGACGTGCGCAAGGCCATTAATTTCTGCCGGAAAGTGGACATGCCTATCCTGGGGTTGGTGGAAAATATGAGCAGCTTTGTCTGCCCTCACTGTGGCGGAGAAATTCGCCTTTTCAACCAGGGTGGCGGCCAAAGGACTTCGGCCTTGACCAAGGTGCCCCTCTTAGCCAACCTCCCCTTTGATCTCCGAGTGGTGGAAAGCGGCGATTGCGGCAAGCCCCTGCTGGAGAAACCGGATGACAGTCCCTTTATACAAGCCTTGGAACACTTATTGGAGGCGGTAGAAGAGCGCCTGAGAACAAAAGCGGGCTCCCTTAAACCAGATGCGGAAAGCCTGGCAACGGTGGCGGCGCCTGACCCTAACGACCTGAAAGTGGCCATTCCGCTGGCCGAGGGCAGGTTGTCCAGCCACTTCGGCCATTGTGAAGAATTCGCGGTGATCCAGGTCCGGAAAGGCTTGATGGGCGATAAGGAACTCATTACTCCACCCCCACACGATCCCGGGGTTTTACCCCGTTGGCTGGATGATCTGGGAGTGAATCTGGTCATCGCCGGAGGCATGGGCCAACGAGCCTTGAGCCTCTTGGCGGAGAAAGGCATTAAGGTGATCACCGGCAGCCCCAGCCAGGAGCCGGAGGCCCTGGTCCAGGGCTACCTTGCCGGAACCC
The DNA here is from genome assembly GCA_049322315.1 of Thermodesulfobacteriota bacterium. Lineage (GTDB taxonomy): Bacteria > Desulfobacterota > Desulfobaccia > Desulfobaccales > 0-14-0-80-60-11 > SURF-52. Next base: position 41,020 of record JBMORF010000047.1, read on the forward strand.
TGGTCAGCGGACCCAACGTCTGCGACCATTAATGAATCGTCTCCAAAGGGATGGCGGCGAACCATCCTGACACCAACTTTCCTCCTGGGCGGCAGGGTCGAGGTTCTATCCAATTACTCGGCATGGATAACCTCCCTCTTCCTCTTCCCTCCCGCCGGGAGGAAAGGTAAATGCAAACCCGAGGGGGTCCGTTGAGGTGTTCCGGATGACCCCGTGAGGACGGGGGATTTTTCCCCTCCGGAAAGGAGGAAGGGTGAGCGAGACAGAAAGCAGCGGCCTGCTCAACCTGAGACGGCCAGGCTTTCGGGTTTGACTCCAGCGGCGGTGGTCGATGCGAGTACAGGTGATAGCTATCATCCGTTAGGACTCCGGTAGAGCCAGGATCTCCTCGATAGCAGGGCAGGTTGAGCAGGCGGCGCCCACAGCATCCCTTAACAGGGGTGAGGGGCCATTGACCTCTCAATTTGCGGTTACCCAAGAGGAGGGCTTATGAAAACCGTAGCCATCAGCGCTTGTGGCAAGGACCTCGACTCCTGTGTCGAACCGCGCTTCGGCAGGACGCGCTTTTTTATCCTGGTGGACCCCGCCACCCAGGAGTGGGAGTTGCTCGACAACCTGACCAATCTCTCTTCCCTACAGAATGTGGGGGTTCTGACGGCCCAAAAATTGACTAAAAGCGGAATGGTGGAAACCGTGCTCACGGGAAGCTGTGGGCCCAAAGCCTTTAAGGAGTTGCAGGGAGCAGGAGTCAAGGTCTTCCTGAATGCCGGGGGCACGGTGCGCTACGCCTTGAGCAAGCTGCGCCGGGGCGAATTGGAGGAGTCTTCGGAACCCAATGTGCCCATCTACCAAGGGCAATTCCGGTAACCGGGGATAGGGGAGCGCCAAGGGGGTAAACTGCCGGGCGTGGGCAGGGAGGGAAAACTTTAGAGGCTCAGGGTACACTGTCCGCGGGCGTTCCTCCCTGACTGGGGGGATTTCCCCGGTGGGCGCAATCGTCAATCTGATCGAGAAAATCTTAATCTTGTAATTAAAGTATCCAAAACAGATAGAGTCCTTGCCGACGCTATCACCTGTAAGGGAGGTGAAAGAAATGGCGCCCCCAGAAAAGGAAATGTCCAGGGAATGTGCCCTGTGCGGCTATACGTCCTCAGGAAAGTTTGAGGGGGATATCTGCCCACGGTGCAATATGACTTATTGGCGGTGTAGCAATTGCAAGTATACTATCACCGCAGCCCGGCCACCGGAAGAATGTCCCAGCTGCCACCAGCATTGCGATTTTCTTAACATCACCTGCTATACGCCGGAATGCGGGGGGCCCGGAGGGATTGACCCCCAGCTCTAGACCATGGTTTTTAGAGGCACTGGATGAAGATCACCATCATTTACGATAACGAGACCTGGAAACCCGGCCTGGAAGCCGCCTGGGGGTTTTCGTGCCTGGTGGAAGCCAACGGCCGGCGGCTGCTGTTTGACACCGGAGGCAAGGGAGAAATCTTGCTCCGGAATCTGGCAGCCCTCAACCTGGACCCCCGGAGTTTTGCCGAAGTCTTCATCTCCCACGATCACTGGGATCATCTGGGGGGACTGGCGGATTTATTGCGGCTTAACCCTGAGGTCCGGGTTTACCTTCCCCGGTCTTGCGCCAGGCCTGAAGAGGCCCGGGAGGTGATCAGCGTCCAGGGTCCCCGGGAAATTTCCGAGAAGATTTTTTCCACCGGGGAACTTAATGGTCAAGAACAATCCCTGGTAGTCAAGACGAATAACGGCCTGGTAGTGATTTGCGGCTGTTCCCACCCCGGAGTGGGCGCCATCCTTAAGACCGCCTCCGGTCTGGGCACGGTCAAAGCCTTGGTGGGCGGTCTGCATGGGTTTAAGGAATATGAGGTTCTGGCAGACCTAGAGCTGATCTGCCCCTGCCATTGCACCCAACACCAGGCGGAAATCATGGCGCGCTACCCGGAAACCACGGTAAGCGGTGGCGCCGGCAAGGTGCTGGAATTTGGCTAACCCTGGGCCGGGAGTGCCGGCCGCCGCCACCGGGAGGCCGATTCCCCGAATTTATCACTCTTAGCGCAGGAAATTGGCTCGCCCCAAAAGGAGGATAAGTGACAGAACAACCCATGGACAATTGCGTGACCCCGGCAAAGGGGCCCCTTCGGACTCCGGATACCGGAGAAAGCCCACCTCTTAGTATTACACCTGCCAAGGAGGAGCACAAGATGGGCGTAAAAGTCGGCAAACCGGCCCCGGACTTCGAGGCCGCGGCCTTTGCCAATGGTGGTTTTAAGAATATTAAGCTCTCAGATTTTAAAGGGAAGTGGGTAGTAATGTGTTTTTATCCCGGTGATTTTACCTTTGTCTGACCCACTGAACTGGCGGCAGTTGCCGCACAATATGCGGAATTCCAGGCCCTGGGCGCAGAGTTCCTGGCTATCAGCACTGATAGCCGGTTCTCTCATAAAATTTGGCAGGAAGAGGAACTTGCCAAAATGGTCCCTGGCGGCGTACCGTTTCCCATGTTGTCGGATCCCATGGGGAGTATCGGCCAGGTTTATGGGGTCTTCGACGACGAGGCGGGGGTGGACCTGCGGGGCCGCTTTATCATTGATCCGGACGGGGTCATAGTGGCCGTGGAAATTTTGACTCCGCCGGTGGGTCGCAATCCTGCCGAGTTGGTCCGTCAGATCCAGGCCTTCCAGCATGTCACGGCCACCGGCGAGGTCTGCCCTTCGGGCTGGCAGCCGGGGCAGCCCACTTTGAAGCCCGGTCCCGAACTGGTGGGCAAGGTCTACCAGGTCTGGAAGCCGGCTTAGGCTTGCCCGGGGAGCCTGTGAGTAACGCAGAAACGGCCCCGGGCGGCTAGTGGCACAAAAGTACTTTCTGGATCAATGGCTTGGGAGAGGAGAGCAGCCATGAAAGGCAAGCACGAACATAAACATCTGCATTCTCATGAGCATACCCATGAGCACAGCCATGAGCACCAACATGAGGATGTCACCCATGCGCATGAGCATGCGCACACGCATATGCATGAGCATCTCCACGAGCATTCCCACGAGCATACCCATGAGAAAGACCCGCATGTTCATGCTCATGAGCATACCGGAGAACATGGCAGCCATGAGCATGAGCATCCGGCCCACGAGGCGGAGACCCACAAGCATCCGCATTAAGGGTCTCAGCTCCTCGGATTGAGTGGTCGTAACCCTGAGTTTAAGTAGGGAGCCCTGGAAGCAGGACAACTTCAAGGGTTCAAGGTAAGAGCACGATCAAAGGAGGCGAAAACATGCCTGGATATTATGGGCTACGACGGTACGGCTACGGACCGGGGTCTGGCTGGGGCCGGGGTTTCGGTTCCGGGGGAGGTTGCGGCCGGGGCTGGTGCCGGTGGCCGCAGCGACCCTGGTGCCGGGGCGGGGGAGGTTGGGGGCCGCCCCCCTGGATGGTTGGTCCATACGGAGGCGGGCTCTATGGGGAAGAGCCGCCATATGCCTCTCCCCGAGAGGAAATGGCAGATCTCAAGGAGCAGGAAGAGGCTCTTCGTGGTGAATTAGAGGCCATTCAAAAGCGCCTGGCCGAACTGGGGAAAGAGGCGCCGGGGCAGTGAGCCAAGAAATGGTTCCCCTTTAGGGGAGGGGAACCATTTGTCAAGGGGACATGAGTTCAGTCAAAAGTTACTTCGGCAATGTGGGCCCAGATCAAATCTTTCTTATATTATTGTCAAAAAGTGTGGGGATTAGAAGCTCCACGCTGGCATTATCTTCAGGTGGAGGTGACCACGCGCTGCAACCTGCCGGGCTGTGTCATGTGTCCCCGCACCGCCTGGCCGGACAGATGGCAGGCCCGGGATTTATCCTGGGACACCTTTGAGGCCCTCATTGCCTCCGCCAGGTTCTTCTCCCACGTCCATTTAAGCGGCTGGGGCGAGCCGCTGCTGCATCCCCGGCTGTGGGAGATGGCGCGTCTCCTAAAGGCCCAGGGGTTAAAAGTCTCTCTGACCACCAATGGCCTGGGGTTGAGTGAAGAAGCCCAGAGGCAAGCCTTAGAGCATCTGGAGATGGTGGCCATCTCCCTGGACGGGGCCCGGGCCGAAACTTATGAGACACTGCGTCCCGGAGGCGACTTTCACCGCCTCACCGCCAATATTGCCGCCCTTTGCTCCCGGAAGCGGTCCCTGGGGTTGAAGAAGCCGGAGGTGGTGCTGCGGTTTCTAAAGATGCGGCCGAACCTGGCGGAACTGCCCGAGTTGGTGAAATTGGCCGCCTCCCTGGGGGTTGACCGGGTCAATGCTCCCAACCTGGATTTTATTCCGGTTCCGGAAATGGAGCCTTTGAGTCTCTGGCCCTCCGGTCCGCCGGACCCGGAAATGGCGGCCCGGCAGCGGGAAGCGGAAGAGGCGGCCATGGCCGTAAGTATACCCTTGCGGAACTTCAGCCTCTCCCCCACCTTGGACCTGCGGGTCTGCGATGCCAATCCCCTGCTTAACGCCTTCGTGACCGTGTCCGGGGAGGTGGCGCCCTGTGTTTATTTGGGGCTGCCCGTGGCTGGTTCTTTCAGGCGTCACTACTTGGACAAAGTTTATCAGGTCGGCAATTATTCTTACGGGAATATCCGGAAACTTGACTTTGTTACCCTCTCCCGGCAGCCGGCTTATCTTAATTTTATCGATTATTTTCGGGGGCCGGTGGAAATATTTGCTCTCTTGCAACCGGCAAGCCAGGAAGCCCGGTCACCGGCCGGAGGATTGGGAACGGGGCGGGCTTGCACCTTTTCCGGCCGCTGGCCGCCCTCTTGTCAAGGGTGCCTTAAAAATATAGGCTTGTAAATTATTGCATAATTCTTGATGAAAACCTCAAAGAACCTAAGAAACCTGAACCTTGCCGATGAAAATGGATGATGCGGAACGCCTGGCCCTCTCTTCACTGGGCATTAACGTGTTGGTGACCGGGCTCAAGTATTTCCTGGGGGTGTTTTCCGGCTCCCTGGCCCTCCTGGCCGACGCGGTGCACTCCAGCGCCGATGTGGTCTCGTCCGCTTCCATCTGGGCCGGAATCAGAATTTCCCGCCGGAAAACCAAACGGTTTCCCTATGGCCTCTATAAAGTGGAAAACCTGGTGGCATTGATCACCTCGGCCCTCATTCTCCTGGCAGGCTATGAAATCGGACGCACCGTTTTGGGGGCCGGTGAACTAGTCCAGGCCGCGCGCCTGCCCCTGGCCATGGGCGGAGTGCTGGCCATTATCCTCATCCTTTGGGCTTTCTCCCGTTACGAACTGAGGCAGGCCAGAAAACTCAGTTCCCCCAGCCTGGAGGCCGACTCCCAGCACCTGGGCGCCGACCTGTTTTCTTCCTGCATCATCCTGGTGGGGCTGGCGGGCACCTACTTTAAGGTGAAATTTCCTCTGGACCAGGCAGCGGCCCTGATAATCGTGGTGTTGGTAGTCTGGGTGGGACTGAAAATCGCGGTGGACGCCATCCGGGTCCTGCTGGACGCCTCTCTGGATTTTAATACCTTGAACACTATCCGGGACCTCATCCTGGAAACCCCCCAAGTCAGTAAAATTAACCACCTGACGGGAAGAAATTCCGGTAAATTCAAATTTATTGAAGCTGACCTGGCCCTCAAGGTGCGGGAACTGGAGAAAGCCCATTTTGTGGCCAAACAGATCGAACAGCGCATCAAATCCCGGGTGTCTAACGTGGATCACATTCTCATTCACTATGAACCCATGCAAAAGGATACCCGGGTCGTGGCCCTGCCGGTGACGGAGGATCGCCTGCACCTGTCGGAGCATTTCGGGGAAGCGCCTTATTTCCTTCTGCTCACCTTAACCAGCGGCAATGGCAGGCTGGTGGCTGAATCCTGGCGGGCCAACCCCTTTCTGGGAGTGGAAAAGGGCAAAGGCATCCAGGTGAGCGAATGGCTGGTGGGCCTGGGGGTTGACGAAGTGGTTATGGCTAAAAGTTTTACCCATAAGGGGCCCCACTATGTCTTTGCGGATAATCAAGTGGAGATGCGGCAAACCGAGGAGCGCAACCTCAGGGAGATAAGAAAGTCTCTAGAGAGGGCGCCCGCAGAGGCAAACCGCGGCCAGGATACGGATCGGGGTGAAGCTGGGGCCTAAATTTGCCGGGCAGATAGCCCTTGACTGCTTCAGGCACGGTCAATGCAATAAGAATGATTAGGCCCTTGGTGAGACCGGTGGGGCGCTCATCTTGATTCCCGGCCGGTACGGTTGCGGTAAAGACGGTGCCGGCAACTGGAGGCGTAAGGGAAAGCATACCGGGCCATGGGCCTAAACCGGCGGTTTCCGGGCACACCGGCTGCCGGGGGGAGAACGCCATCAGTCCCAAGGCCTGGCCGGTGCTGATTTCGCCGTAAGGAAGATTTTCAGAATCGCCAAAGGCCAGGGATGTCTGGGGGCGCACCTGAAAAAACCAGATGCCTGATAAGGCCCGGGAGGCGCTGGCCAAGGGTTGGCTAATCCCGGAAAGGAGATGTGCATATGCCAGGTTTTGCCAGAGGTCAAGGTCCAGGTGGAGGGGCAGGCGGCGGCGCGGGCGGCGGCGCGGGCCGCGGCGGTCAAGGCCGCGGCCAGGGAGGAGGCCGCGGCGGCGGTTTCCGTCCAGGTCCCGGCGGGTTCTGCGTCTGCTTGGCCTGCGGTCAAAAAGTGCCACACCAACAGGGTGTTCCCTGCTTCGAAGTCAAGTGTCCCGGATGCGGGGCCGTGATGACCAGGGAAAGATAATTATCGCTAGGGACAAACGTCCCGAATATGGTAGATTTTTAGAATAAGGAGGAAAATGATCATGCCAGGTTTCGACAGGACAGGACCAAGGGGCCAGGGACCGGGCAGCGGTTGGGGCCGGGGACCCTGCGGCGGCGGCTGGCGGAGAATGTCTGGCCGCAACCGGGGCCAGGGTGTTCGCGGCCGCGGTTGGTGGCATCCGCCGATTTTAAGCCTTGGAGGCCCTCCCCGCTGGGGCTACGGTCCCTGGGGGTTCGGCATCTCTCTCTCCGGTAAGAGAACCGGTTACGCCTCTCCTGAGGATGAAGCCGCGGCGTTGCGCGAGGAAGCGGCCTACTTGGAAGGCGAATTGGAAGCCATCAAGCGGCGCCTGGCCGAAATGGAGGGTTCTTGATCCGCAACTCCCGACCCTGCCCCGGCTCTTGCGGCCGGGGCAGGAAGTTTTTCTATCAGGGGGGCGCCTCAGGCGCCGGGGGCATCTTTGTCAATTTTTAATATACTTAGGTTATTAATCAAGGCCGGCCGACTATCTCCCCAGCCCCACCCCGGCAGCAATCCATCAATTTGGGGGACAACCGGCTTCCGGTCACCCAGGTGACATGGGGTTGGGCGCATTTTACCCCCATTTTACGATCTGAAGGGAGCAAAATATTCCCTCAGCGGCGTCCGAACTCCAATCTTGCCGGAAGATAGTCAGCGGAGCGAAAAATCCACGCATCCCCCAAAAGCCTCTCTCCCAGAGAGAGGAAAAAAGGGTACTCAATATAAGGCCCTGAGGATTAACCGGGGCACGCAAGTAAGAGAGGCTCAGTTTAACTAAGCCTGGCTGCACCTGCAGGTATGGCTTGGTCCGTTTTCCTGTCTTCTCTGGCATATGGCATGGAGTTTGCTCAAAGGGAAATGGTCGCCCGGGTGCCGGCAGAGGCGATTTGCCGGCCGGAGGCGGCAAACGCTGGCTGGAAACAAGGAAAAAGGTGTGAAGCATGAGCATGATTGCGGTGACGAGTGAAGGTCCCTCACTGGACGATAAGGTGGATTCCCGCTTCGGCAGGGCTGCCGGTTTCCTGGTGGTGGACTTGGAAACCCTGGATACCCGGTACATCAGCAATGGCCAGTCCCAGGTGATGGCTCAGGGGGCAGGCATCCAGGCCGCGGAATTGGTGGCCCGGGCGGGCGTGGACTGGGTGCTCACCGGCTACGTCGGTCCCAAGGCCTTCCAGGCCCTGACCGCCGCCGGCATTAAGGTAGGACAAAACCTGGAGGGGCTGACCGTGCGCCAGGCAGTGGAGAGGTTTAAAAGCGGCAGTGTCGAGTCGGCCCAAGGAGCCAACAGGGCAATAAGATGATCGTCGCGGTGGCGAGCGGCAAGGGCGGTACAGGCAAAACCACGGTAACCGCTTCCCTGGCTGCGGTCTGGGACGGACCGATCGTAGCCGTGGACCTGGACGTGGAGGAGCCCAATTTGCATCTCTTTCTCCAGCCGGTCCTCAAAGGAGGGGAAACGGCCTATTTGACAGTGCCCATGGTGGATGAGGCGAGATGCACTTACTGCGGCGCCTGCTCCGATCTTTGCCAGTTTAAGGCCATTAGCGTCATGGGCCGGGTCCTGTTGACCTTTCCGGAGATGTGTCATGGCTGCGGCGGCTGCCTGGCCGTATGCCCCGAAAAGGCGCTTTCTCCGGGCCGGCGGGAGCTGGGAGCAATCAGTTGGGGCGAGGCCGGCGGCAACAATTTCCTGATGGGCCGGCTGCGTATCGGCGAGGCCATGAGTCCGCCCCTGATGCGTCTGGTGAAGTCCAGGCTGGAGCAAATGCTCGCGGTTAGCGGGGGAGACGCCATCATCGACGCGCCCCCGGGGGTGAGCTGCCCGGCGGTGAACGCGGTCCTCGACAGCGATGTGATTCTCCTGGTCACCGAGCCCACCCCCTTTGGCTTCTATGACTTCCAGCTCGCCTGGGAGGCCTTCGCACCCTTGGGCAAACCCATAGGTGCGGTGGTCAATCGGGCTGGGCTGGGCCATGACGCGGTCTACCGGTTCTGCCGGGAGAAGGGGCTGCCCATTCTGGCCGAGATCCCTTACGACCGGAGCATTGCCGAGGCCTATGCCCGGGGCCGGATCATCGCCGAAATCTCCCCCGGGCTGCGGGATAATTTTATCTCCTTGCGGGGCAAAATACGGGACCTGGCCAAGCAATGCCCCCCCAGAAAGGCCGTCCATGCGTGAAATCATCATCATCAGCGGCAAGGGCGGCACGGGAAAGACCTCGCTGACCGGGGTCTTCGCCCATCTGGCCACCAACAAGATCATCTGCGATCTGGACGTGGACGCCCCGGACCTGCACCTGCTTCTGCAGCCGGTCCGGGAGCGGCAGGAGGAGTTTTACTCGGGGCATGAGGCCAAAATCGATGGCGCCAAATGCGACGGCTGCGGCGTCTGCGCTTCCCTGTGCCAGTTCGGGGCGATTCGGGAGAATGGGGCGGGGTTTGCCGTTGACCCCTTAAGGTGTGAGGGCTGCAAGGTCTGTGTGGCCTTCTGCCCGGCGGAGGCCATCGACTTCCCGGAGAAACACTGCGGCCAGTGGTACGTTTCCGCCACTCGCTTCGGCCCCCTGGTCCATGCCCAGCTCTTTCCGGGGGAGGAGAATTCGGGCCGGCTGGTGACGGTGCTGAAGCAACAGGCCCGGGAACTGGCCGAAGCCAGGGGCGCTGATCTCATTCTCTGCGACGGCGCGCCGGGCATCGGCTGTCCGGTGATCAGCTCCCTGTCGGGGGCGCACCTGGCCGTGGCCGTCACCGAGCCCACGCCCTCAGGACGGCACGACCTGGAGAGGGTGGCTGATCTGTGCCGCCACTTTCAAACCACCCTGGCAGTCATCATTAACAAGTATGACCTCAATCCGGAAGAGACCACCCGCATTGCCGCGTTTTGCCGGGAAAGAGGCTACCCGGTGGCAGGAAGGCTGCCCCACGATCTGTCGGTTACCGGGGCCATGGTCCAGGGTTTGGTGGTCACCGAGTTGCCCGACACGGCCTTTAGTCTGGGGCTCAAGCGCGCCTGGAGCCGGATCAAGGAACTGGCGGACTTCGGCTGTCAGGGAAACGCAGCCGCTGGGGGCTAGTCAAGACACCGCAGAGGGGATAAAAGGATAAGAAAATGCACCAGCATGATAAAGGCCACCATCACCAGCACGCCGGGAAGTCTTCTGAAAGCCTTTTAAACAAAGAGCTTATCCTGAAGGAATTAACTTTCTTCCCGGGGCAAGTCATACTTGACGCCGGTTGTGGCAACGGCTATATGTCGAAGGAGTTTTCCCGAATCTTAAATAACACCGGCCAGATATATGCCCTTGATCCTGATAAGAAAGCCATCGACGTTCTATTAGAAGAAACAAAAAACACTAATATCACTCCCATATTAGGTGATATTACCAAGCAAACAGAACTGGAAGAATTATCGGTGGATTTAATCTATCTTTCCACGGTCTTGCATGGATTTAGCAAAAGCCAGGTAGAAGGTTTTCAGGAAGAAGTCCAGCGCCTGCTCAAACCTAAGGGGATTTTGGCAATAATTGAAATTAACAAAGAACCCACTCCATTCGGGCCTCCCCTGGATCTCAGGTTTTCTCCCCAAGAACTGAGAGAAGCCATTAAGTTATCCCCGAAAAAGTTAGTGGAAGTGGGTCCGTATTTTTATATGCAACTCTTTGAGAAGGATTAGTAGCCCCCATTGCTGGCGGAAAAAAATCCGAACGGATCACAAGATAAAACAGGCTAAGGAGATTACCATGAACAGCATCACCATTGTTGCCATTCCCTCATCACATCCCGGCGGCCTTGAGGCCCCCCTGGGGGCTCATTTCGGCCACTGTGACCTTTACACCCTGGTGAAGATCGCCCAAGGCAAGGTGGAAGAGGTGATCATTTTGCCCAACGTGCCCCACGAGCAAGGCGGCTGCATGGCCCCGGTCAATCACCTGGCCCAAAACGGCGTGCAGGTCCTCATTGCCGGCGGTATGGGCCTGCGGCCGCTGATGGGATTCAATCAGGTGGGTATCGACGTCCTTTACGGCGGCGGCGTCCAAACCGTAGCCGAGGCGGTGGAGGCCCTCTTACAAGGAAAGCTGCAACGGTTCACCACCGAATTCACTTGCGGCGGCGGCATGGCTCCGTCTCCGCTGCTGAACAGATTCTAATCGCCCAAGGAGGAGAAACACGTGTCCGAAGGCGATTTTCCCGGGGTCGGCAAAGTCGGGGAACAATTTCTTTGCCTGGCCCGCTATCCCAAAAACATCGGCTTGATTGATAATCCCAGTGGCAAGAGCATCCAGGTGGGACAATGCGGGGATTCCATAGAAGTCTCCCTGCGCATCGAAACGGGGACCATTGCCGACATAAAAGTGATTCCCCGGGGGTGCATCTATACCCTGGTCTGCGCCAGCGCCATGAGCGAGCTGGCCAAGGGACGGAATCTGGATCAGGCCCTGGAGTTGGAGCCCCACGACGTGGTGAAGGCGTTGGGAGGCCTGCCGGAAGACCACCTGCACTGCGCCCGTCTGGCGGTCAATACCCTGGGGGAAGCTATTGCCGATTACTATCGCCAGGCTTCTTGCCCGGGTTAACCACAAGCCATTGGACCCACGGAAAACGCGGCAAGCGGCGTCTGGTTCAGAGTTCCGCGATTCTTTTTGCCCAAAGGTGAATCCATGCTGCATCTCATTCTCGCCACCATTCGCCCGGAAGCCCTCCAGGCTTTCGCCGCCGCCCTGGCGTCAAACCCGGAGGTGCGCCTGGAGCAGGTAGACTCCGGAGCCGCGGCCCTGTTAGCAGTGAGCACCTCTACCCCCCAACTGGTGATCATTGATACCGATCTCCCGGACTTCCCGTCTTTGGACCTGGTGCAGAAATTGCTGATGGTCAATGCCCTGGTGAACACCGCGGTGGTCAGTCCCCTAACCGAACCGGAGTTTCACGAAGTGAGCGAGGGTTTGGGGATTCTTTACCGATTGCCTATGGAGCCCGGCGCCGGGGAGGCCGCAGACTTATTGCAGAAATTGAGGAGAATCCTGGGAATGGAGGGGTAATTGCCGGAGGGCTAGGTTACTGGCGGGCAGAGCCTCCCGGAAAGTCGGATACCAGGAATCAGCAGACTGAACGACAACCACAGCCCAGCGACTAAAAAAATGAGTTCTTCCCCAAAAAAGAAAGCATTATCCCCAAAATTGCCGGATTGGCCGCATTTTATTATTCAGAGCGTGCCGTCCAGCATTATCACGGTGGATGGGCAAATGCACATCACCGATCTTAACCGGGCGGCGGAAGAACTCACCGGCTTTACCCGGGAAGAAGCCCTGGGGCGTTTCTGCGGGGAAATACTCCGGGGCAGCTTGTGTTCCCGGGACTGCCCCTTAAGAATGGCCATGGGCAGCGATGAGATTGTCTCCCGGGAAGCTTTTTTGGAAAATCGCCGGGGTGAGAAGGTGGAAATTATGCTGGCCGCGGCGGCCTTGCGGGATGAGCAGGGGAAACTTTTGGGAGGAGTGGAATGCTTCCGGGATATCGGCCCCTTTAAGCGCTTGGAAAGGGAGCGGCGGCAACTGGTGGGCATGTTCGCCCATGATTTGAAAACGCCCGTGGTGGCCGTAGCGGGTCTGCTCAAACGCCTGCAACAGGGAAAAGTGGGGGAACTGACGGAGACCCAGGCAGAATATGTAGACATCATCACCCGGGAAATTACCAGATTGGAAAGACTCATCAACAACTTCCTGGATTATGCCCGCCTGGACCTGCATATTATTACTCCCTTGCCCAGCGCTATCCAAGTGGAGAAGGAATCCCAGGAAGTTCTGGCCGAGCTCCAGTTACTGGCGGAGTCTAAGGGAGTTGCCCTGCAGGCGGAGTTCCCCAAAAATCTCCTGGTACTCCAGGCCGATCCCCTGCTGTTGCAGCGGGCTTTAACCAACCTCCTGGAAAACGCCGTCAAGTATTCTCCGCCTTCGACCCGGGTGACCCTGGAAGTAAAAGATCTGGGAGACGAGGTGCAGTTTTCGGTGCAAGACCAGGGTCCCGGTATTCCTCCCGAAGACCAGCCGCACCTTTTTGAATTGCTTTATCGGGGAAACAGCGGCAACCGGGAGAGCGGTTTGGGGCTGGGTCTGGCCATCGTCAAACGCATCGTCGAGGCCCATGGCGGCCGCCTCTGGGTGGAAAGCCAATTAGGCCGGGGAACCACCTTTTATTTTACTCTGCCCCGGTCGGCGCCTGCCTAAGGCAAAGAGCAGGAAGTCCCCCTCCTTGGCGGGGAGCCCTGGTGCAGGCGATCTACCGGCCGGGATGCTGGTCGAGGCCGATCTGAGAGCCCCGGGTTAGTGGCCTCGGGGAGCTGGTCGAAAGATTGGCAACTAAGCGTAATCTCAGCAACTATCGTGAAAAAGGAGATCTGCCCATGAAAAAAGTGATGCTGGTGGGTTGTGGCGCTTACATGGACAGCGGTTACGGCTGTCCGGGAGAATGGCGTTGTTTAAAGGCGGCTACAGTGGGAGAGGGGAAATTTACCGAACCCGTACAGGTTATGTCTTTTGTGAAGTGTCATTGTCCGGGACGCAGTCTGGTCTCCAACGTGGGTATGGCCATGAAGCTGGCCGAGATGCAGCCGGAGGCGATTTACCTGAGTTCCTGTCTGGCCAACGCCAAACCGGCGTGCCCTTATAGCTCCGCCGAAGAGATTTCCCAGCTCATTCAGGGAAAGACCGGCATCCCGGTGATTTTAGGAACCCACGAATATCATTAAGGGTTCATGGTCCTGGCTGCGAGCTGCCTCAAGTAAGTCTTGGCGGTGATTTTCTGACCATTACCGGGCAGGCCCGGGACGGTTTTATACGGGTCTGCCTCAGAATCGGTCCGGCCTTGGTGCCCCCTGGCACCGGAGGGAGTCCGGCCCACACGCCGGGTGCGCAGTCAACACTAGGCCGTGGTTACTTCCTTCAACCGGCGAAGAGAATATCCCGGAGCAGGCGATTCTTCAAAAGGTCCGCTCCCACCCCGGAACAGACGATCATCCCGCCTTTCAAAAAATGGGCGCTTTCGGCGATGGCCAAGACCCGGCGGATATGCTGGCCCGAGATCAGCAGGGTGATGCCCGAGCGCCTGAGATTCCGGAAGGAATTACAAAACCTGGTAACCAGCTTGGGGCTTAAGCCCATGAAGGGTTCATCCAGGAGCAATAAGCGGGGCTCGGACATGAGGCCCCGGGCCAGGGTGACCATGCGTTGCTGGCCGCCGCTCAAGCTCCCGGCCGGAGAAGGGATTTTATCTTTTAGTTCCGGGAAGACCTGGAAAACCCGCTCCAGGCGCGCGGCCAGGCCCTGCCGCTTCAGATAAGCTCCCACCTCCAGATTTTCCAGCACACTCATTTGGGGAAAGACCCGCATCCCTTCCGGGACATAGATGATCCCCCTTTTGACCACCTCCCAGGGGGGCAGGCCCTCCAGGGCCTCTCCCTCAAAGATAATCTGCCCGGAGACTTTTGGGAGCAAACCACTGATGGCCTTAAGCAGGGTGGTCTTGCCGGCGCCGTCGGCCCCGGCGATGGCGGTAATTTGATGGCCCCAGACCGTGAGTTCGACGTCCTTGAGCACCGTGGTCTCCGGGGACGAAAAGGACAGATGCCGGATCTCCAGCAGGGGCCGGGGAGAGTCAGAAGGTTCCATATGCTTCATATTAATTCATTATCATAAGCAAATTTTTTCGTTGGGGCGAAGCTTGTGTTCGCCCTGGAGCGTTGGGCGAACACAAGGTTCGCTACGGGGTATTACCGTATTATTGCAACTCAGCTTCAACCCTCCTCTCCGGCTGCGTCCCGCACCCCCAGATATGCGGATTCCACTTCGGGGTCATGGATCACTTCCTGGGGGGGGCCGGAGGCGATGATCTCTCCCTGGTCCAGGGCCAGGAGCCGGTCGGATACGGGCATGATAAGATTGAGGAGATGGTCGGTGAGCAACAGGGTCAGGCCCTGGGTGCGCAACCGGAGAATCAAGTTAGTCAAACATTTCACCGCCTTCAGGCTGAGTCCCGCGGCAATTTCGTCCAGGAGCAGCAACTTGGGGCGGGTAGCCAGGGCCCGGGCCAACTCCAGCAGCCGCTGCTGCATCAGGCTTAGTTCCCGGGCCGGGGCGGCCTCACTGGCGTTCATAGCCACCAGTTCCAGGAGTTCCCGGGACTGCTCCCGGGCCTGGGCCTGGGAGGGCGGGGATGGCTGGCCGAACCAGGCCCCGGTCATGACGTTTTCCAAGACGCTCATCTCCGGAAAGACCTGGGGCATCTGGAAAGTCCGGGCCATCCCCCCCCGGCAGAGACGGTCCGGCGTCCAGTCAGTGGTCTTTTCCCCGAAAAAAAACACTTCGCCCCCGGAAGGGGGAACCCAGCCGCTGATGATATTGAACAAGGTGGTCTTACCGGCGCCGTTGGGACCGACAATTCCCACAATTTCTCCTTCTTGAAGAGAAAAAGATACCTCCCGGAGGACCTGGTGGCCCCCGTAACGCTTACGCAGTCCCTTGACTTCTAGGCAGATACGCGTCTGCTTATCCATGCGGCGATGCCTTTAGGAAAGAAAAGGATGGTGAGAATGATCACCAGCCCGTAAAGCGCGGCGTGGCCCTTGGGCAATAGGGGCTGAAAGACCAGTTGTTCCAGGGGGTAAAGGAGCAGGGCCCCCAGGACGGGGCCGAAGAAGAGGGTGCGGCCGCCGAAGATGGTAAAAATCAGGGGCAGCGCCGAGACATGCAGGCTAAATACCAGGGAAGGCTCGATCAGCCCCAAAATGTGGGCGTAAAGACCGCCGCAGATCCCGGTGAGGTAAGAGCTGCACAGCAGGGCCTTGGTTCTTTCCCGGTTGACCCTGATTCCCATCATGGTGGCCGCGGTTTCGTTTTCCCGCACCGCCCGCAAGGCCCAGCCCCACCTGGAATCGATGATCAGATGATAAAGGAGGGTGACCCCGATAACCAGCACCAGGAGGAGGTAGTATTGGGCCTTAAGGTCCATACCGAAGGCCAAATGCCAGCCGCCCAAGTTTAACGTGGGCAGCCGGCCCAATCCCGTCATGCCCATGGAGCCGGAAGTCAGCGCGTCCCAATTGTCGATGATCACCCGGGGAATTTCCACCGCGGCCAGGGAAGCCAGACCCAGGTAAACCCCCCGGAGGCGGCGGAAGAACAGGCTCCAGAGAAGGCCAAAGACCACGCTGGCCAAGGAACCCACCAGGATGGTGACAAAGGGTGACCAGTGCCAGTAATGGTTGAGCAAGGCCGAGCCGTAGGCCCCCAAACCGAAAAAGGCCGCGTGCCCCAGGGAAATGGCGCCGGACAGGGCATAGATGCTCCAGGCCAAAGCCAGGGTCCCATAAAGGCAAGCCATGCCCAACACCTGAAAGTAGAGGAAGGCGTCCGGAAAAAGAAGGGGCCAGACCATCAGACCCAGGGCCGCGGCCAATACCAGGATGGAGGAATGGAAGGGGTTCAATTTCAAGGAGTTACCTGACAGGGGTTATCCCGGTTTCCGGAAAGAAATCCCTTGGGGCCGGAAGTAGAGGAGAATGAGCAGGACCGCGGCGCTCACCAATTCCCGCCACTTGCTGCCCACGGTGAGAATAGCCGCGGACTCCATTAAACCCAGAAGCCAGCCGCCCAGCAGGAGGGCGCGGATGCGGCCCACCCCGGCAAAGATGGTAAGAATAATGGCGATCAAGGTGGCCTCGGCCCCAGCCAGGGGATAAAGATACATGTTCTCGCCATAGAGCGGCCCGGCCAGGCCGATGAGCATGCCCCCCAGGCCGAAAGCCATGAATGACATGGTTCTGACGTTGATCCCTGATATTTGGGCGGCTTCCCGATCCTGGATGGTGGCCCGGAGGGCCTTGCCCAGGAAGGTGCGGTGCAACACCAGATGGACCCCGGCGGTGGCCAGCAAGGACAGGAGCAAAAGGACGACCTGGTTCCAGGACAAGGTGAGGCCCAGGCCGGGGATGGTGAAAGTCGGGAGGCCGGAGTTCAGCAAACGGTAGTCGGCGGAGAACAGGACCAGCATGAGGTTTTGCAGCAGCAAAGCCAACCCGAAGGTGACCACCAGGGTGTTCAAGCCGTAGGGCTCTTTGAGCCGCCGCAGCAAAAGGTAAAGGGGCAGGGTGAGCAGGGCCAGGGCCAGCAGGCACACCGGCAAGGTCAAGAAGAACGGCACCTGGCAGAATTTCCACAAGACAAAGGCTAGATAGCCGGCCAGCACGATCATTTCCCCATGGGCCAGATTGAAGGCCCGGGTGATGCCGAAGATGAGAGAAAAACCCAGGGCCACCAGGGCGTAAAAAGAGCCCAGGGCGAAGCCGGAGACGATGATTTGGGGCCAGGGCAGGGCGTGGAAGGACATGGGCGTTAATCTTGATTAAAGAAAAGTCGTCCGATCTGGATCACTAGTTTAACTCAGCGCCGGGCCAAAGAAAAGTCCACCTTGCCGGTGGCCCGGTCCGGGGGGTAGACCACCACCATCTTTTGTTGCTGAATCTGCACCACCACGTGTTGATAGTACTTGGGATCGCCGTGGGCGTCAAAGACCAGCCGCTCCATGGGCAGCTTCAGGTCCAGGGCGGCCAGGGCCTTACTGATGGCCTCCCCCGTAGGCGCGGCCCCGCTTTGGAGCACCGCCCCGATGGCGGCCAGCATAGCCCGGGCCGAAGTATAGCCGTGCATGGCGGTGGTATTGGGCTCCTCCCCGAACTGCTGCCGGAATCCGATCACGAACTCCTGGGACATCTTCTCTGTCCCCGGTTGGGTGATGCCGGGGTTCCAGGCGCAGGCGCCGAACAGCCCTTCCGCTCCCTGGCCCACCTGCCGGATGAAGCTGGAGTAAGCCAAACCCCAGGGGGCGATAAAGGCTTGCAGCCCCAGGGGGCGCTCCTTTATCTGCCGCACCAGGATCAGGTTATCGGCATAAAAACCCCCGGATACCAAGACGTCTATCCCGGCCTGTTTGACTTTGAGGAGCAGGACGGAGAAATCGGGCCAGCCGGGCCGGAATTTCTCCTGAACGGCCATCTGATCCCCGGCTTTCTCCAGGCAGGATTTGAGGCTGGCGGTGAATTCGGTGGCCCCGGGAGTGGCCACATGCAGCACCGCCGCCTTCTTGCCTTTGAAGGTTTGGCTCAGGAACCGGCATAAAGGCTGGACTATGCCCATAAGGCAGGAAACCCGGAAAAAATAGGGATTTTTCTGGGCCGTCAGGCCGCTTTGCAAACTGGCCGAGGCCACGAAGGGCACCCGGTATCTGGCAGCCAATTCACTGACCGGACCCACCAGGGAATCGACATAACCGCCCACCAAGCCGATCACGTGTTCCCGGAAGATGAGGTCTTGCGCCTGGTTGATGGCCACTTCCGGCCGGCTTTGGTCATCCCGGCTGATGAGCCTGACCCGGCGCCCCGCCAGCCCCCCCTGGGAGTTGATCTCCGCCACCGCGTAAAGGATGCCCTGATGAATCTCCAGGCCATGCTGGGCCAAATGGCCGGAAAGAGGATTGATTTCCCCGATGAGCAGGTCTTTACCGGAAAACGCGGCCGCAGGCCCCCCCAGGATCTGGAAAAGAATAGGAAAGATCAGGATAAGTATGGATTTTAAAGCTATTTTAGGGAAATTGCTGCTGCTCATGAAACAGTAACCTCGCGGCCTTCCACCGGTTTTTCGCCTGGATTATACCGGAGGAGCAGATGGAAATCAACTTAACTATTTGATATAAGAAGGATAGATCAACAATTCCAAGGACTCCAAAGCAGTCCTGGGAAGAGGATTGTTTTCGAGTTAAAGATGGGCAAAACTAAACGAAGCATCAATCTTGCAATAGTTTAGTAAAGTACCGCATAATCTCCATCTCGCCTCAAGCCCGCAGAACCGCTTGTAAGATATTCTCTGACAGTAAATTCAAAAAAAGTCTGATTTACTTACCATACCCTTGGGTTAAGTTTATTCTTACATAACTTTATCCATAATTTATTTGCCAGTCTTATCTCCGGTGGTCATCCCCCCGGGCGAGGCAAGGGCGTGGGAGCAAAATGCCCCCAAAATTGGGGCAAGGGCCAGTCTGCGGTCACGGCCGGGAGAGCAATTGCAAGGCAAATCGGCATTAAAAGCTACAAGCGGACTTTTTTAGTCGTGGGGCATATTACCGGGGCAGTCGGCCTTACCGGAGAGGGCAGCAAGGGCCATGGATCTTTCAGGTCGCAGGATCACGAACCCAGGAAGAATTTGCACCTGGCATAACTTCTGCACACCCGAAAGCAAGAGGGCCATGGCGGCAAATTTTTTGCAAAACCGCGGTGTTTTGTTTAACTTTGCCTGGACGACCTAGTGGCGACACCGGATTGGCCGGAAAGCGGCCTGACAGCCTCTTCATCCCCAAAGACCTGATAAATCATGGCTACAGATAAAATCGGCGCAATTATGGTGGTGGGAGGCGGCATTGCCGGGATGCAGGCCAGCCTGGACGCGGCCGCGGCGGGCTTCAAAGTCTACCTGGTGGAGCAGGATATTTCCATCGGCGGGGTCATGGCGCAACTGGACAAGACCTTCCCCACCAATGATTGTTCCACCTGCCTCATTTCCCCCAAGCTCATCGAGGTGGCCCAACACCCGGACATCCAGATCTTGACCCAAGCACAACTGGAGAAACTGGAAGGGGAAGCGGGGCATTTTACGGTGACCCTGAAGCGGGAACCCCGCTATATCGACGCGGCCAAGTGCAACGCCTGCGGCGCCTGCTCCGAGGCCTGCCCGGTGCTCTTGCCTTCTACCTTCGACGAGGGCCTGGGAAAGCGCCCCGCGGCCTACCGCCATTTCCCCCAGGCGGTGCCCTCCACCTTTGCCATCAAGAAATACGACCGGGCCCCCTGCAGCCTCACCTGTCCCGCGGCCATCAACGTGCAGGGTTACGTGCAGCTCATCAAGATGGGGAAATACCGGGAAGCGGTGCAGCTCATCATGGAGCGCCTGCCCCTGCCCGGGGTTTTTGGGCGCCTCTGCCCGCACCCGTGCGAGGGTAAATGCCAGCGGAAAAAACTGGATGAGGCGGTGGCCATCCGCGGACTCAAACAGTTTGTCGCGGACCAGGTGGATTTAAGCGCCATCACCCCGCGTCCAGCGGCAGTCAGGAGAGAGAAAATCGCCATCATCGGCTCTGGCCCCGCGGGTTTGACCTGCGCCTACCACCTGGCTCGGCGAGGTTACCGGCCCACCATCTTTGAATCTGCGGACAGGCCCGGCGGCAGGCTCCGGGTGGGCATCCAGGACAACCGCCTCCCCGAGGATGTCCTGGACCGGGAGATAGACAACATTCTGCGCCTGGGCGTCACCCTGAAGACCAACATTACGTTGGGCAAGGATTTCACCCTGGACGAACTCTTCGACCAGGGCTTTCAGGCGGTGTTTCTGGGGCTGGGCCGGCTGCGCCCCTCAAAGAAGGCGCCCACCATCGGCCAGGAAGCAGCATTGGGGGCCCTGGCTGACGGGGGCATCGCCGTCAGTAAGAAAGACACCATCAGTGTGGATGAAACCACCTACCAAACCTCCCGGCCCGGGGTCTTTGCCGGGGGAGACGTGCAAACCGGCCCCCGGATCGCCATCGAGGCAGTGGCTGGCGGCATCGAAGCCGCGGAGTCCATCGACCGCTATCTCCGGGGTGTTGACCTGAAGGAGGACCGGGAATTGCCCCAGCGCCTTACCCGGGAAGGGAAGTGGAACCCCATCCCGGAAAAGGAGTTTGGGAAGCCCCGGGTGGTCATGGCCCAACTGTCGGGGCCAGAGAGTCTGGAGGGCTCAAAAAAAAACAATCTGGGCTATACCGAGGACCAAGCCCTGGCCGAAGCGAGCCGCTGCCTTAATTGCGGGGGGTGCTCCGAATGTCTGCAATGCGTGGAAGCCTGCCAGGCCGGGGCCATCGACCACCAACAGAAGCCCCGGACCGAGACCCTGGAAGTGGGGGCGCTGATCCTGGCTCCGGGGTTTAGGCCCTTCGACGCCAACTTGGCGCCCGAGTATGGCTACGGCCGCTATCCCAACGTCGTCACCTCCCTGGAGTTTGAGCGCATCCTCTCCGCCACCGGTCCCTGCGACGGCCACGTTAAGCGGCCCAGCGACGGCCAGGAGCCGAAGAAGATCGCCTGGATCCAGTGTGTGGGCTCCCGGGATGCGTCCCGGGGCCGGGAATACTGCTCCTACGTCTGCTGCATGTACGCCGCCAAGCAGTCCATCATCGCCCGGGAACACGCCCCCCAGATCGAGCCCACCATCTTTTTCAACGACTTCCGGGCCCAGGGCAAGGGTTTTGACCGCTACTACGAGCGGGCCCGGAGCGAACACGGGGTGCGTTTCAACCGCTGCCTGATTTCCCGGGTGGCCCAAAACCCCCGGACCCATAACCTGGAACTGAATTACCTTGACGCCGACGACCGCATCCAGACGGAAGAATTCGACCTGGTGGTGCTCTCGGTGGGCCTGAGTCCTCACCCGGCCACCCGGCAACTGGCCCAGGTGTGCGGCATTGCCACCGATAAATGGGGGTTCGTGGAGAGCCCGCCGTTTAAGCTGGTGGAGACCAGCCGTAAAGGAATCTACACTTGCGGCGTCTTTCAATCCCCCAAGGATATCCCCGAGACCGTAAGCCAGGCCTCCGCGGCCGCGGGCGCGGCGGCCACGCTTTTAAGCCAGGCCCGGGGCACGATGTTGTCCAAAGTGGAATATCCCGTGGAACGGGAAATTGCCTCCGAAGAACCACGCATCGGGGTTTTTGTCTGCCATTGCGGCATCAACATCGCCGGGGTGGTGGACGTGGCCCAGGTCAGCGACTACTCCCGCACTCTCCCTAATGTGGTCTACGCCGATCACTACACCTTCACCTGCTCCACCGACTCTTTAGAGGCCATGCGCCAGGTGATCGAGGAGAAACGGCTCAACCGGGTGGTGGTGGCTTCCTGCAGTCCCCGGACGCACGAGGCCCTGTTCCAGGACAACCTGCGCCAGGCCGGTCTCAACAAGTACCTCTTCGAGATGGCCAACATACGGGACCAGGACTCCTGGGTGCACCAGAACAACCCCACTCTGGCCACTGCGAAGGCCAAGGAACTGGTGAGAATGGCGGTGGCCCGGGCCGCAGCGCTGGAGCCCCTAACCGAAATACCGGTTCCGGTCAATCAATGGGCCCTGGTGGTGGGCGGCGGCCTGGCGGGCTTGACCGCGGCCCTGACCATCGCCGACGCGGGTTATCGGGTCTATCTTCCTGACCTGCAGGAGCGTTTCGGGGGGAGCCTGGCCCATCACATGCGCCATACCTTGGAAGGCCATGCCATTCAACCATTTTTCCACGAACAGGTGACCCGGGTGGAAATGCATCCTAATATCCGCTGGTGGGATAATGCCCGGATCACCGGTTTCTCCGGACACCTGGGAAATTTCCGGTGCGAATTGGAGTCTCCCCGGGGCAAGTGGTCCGTGCACTTCGGCGCGGTGGTGGTGGCCACCGGCGGCCAGGAATACTCACCCCAGGGTTATCTTTACGGCGAGCATAACCGGGTATTGACCCAAATCGAGTTGGAGGACCTGTTGGCGGATTCTCCGGGAGATTTGCCCGAGGCCCCCACGGTGGTCATGATTCAATGCGTGGGTTCCCGGGAGCCCGAGCATCCTTATTGCAGCCGGGTATGCTGCGGCGAGGCCATGAAAAACGCCCTGAAAATTAAGGAAATCCGCCCTCAAGCCAGGGTTTTCATCCTCTATCGGGACATGCGCACTTACGGCTTAAAGGAACTCTACTATAAAAAGGCCCGGGATTTGGGGGTGCAGTTCCTCCGCTTTGAACCGGAACGGCCCCCAGAGGTGACCCCCGGGGGTGACGGCCTGCTGGTTGAGGTCTTTGATCAGAATCTGAAGGCGGCCATCAACCTGAAAGCTGATTATCTGGCGCTTTCCGCGGCCATCCGGCCCCATCCGGTGTCCCGGGAGATCGCCCAACTCATGAAGCTGCCCCTGGATGCGGACGGCTTTTTCATGGAAGCGCATCTGAAGCTCAGGCCCCTGGATTTCGCCACTAACGGCATCTTTCTCTGCGGCCTGGCCCATAGCCCCAAGTTTATCGAGGAGTCCATCGCCCAGGCCCAGGGGGCCGCAGCCCGGGCTCTGGGAGTCCTGGCCCAGAAAGTAATGTACGTGGGCGGCGCGGTGGCCGTGGTCGATCCCCAAAAATGCATTATCTGCCTCACCTGTATGCGCACCTGCCCCTTTGGGATGCCCCGGGTGGATTCGGTGGAAGGCGTGGTGGTCATCGACCCCGCGGCCTGCCAGGGCTGCGGCAGTTGCGCCAGCGCCTGCCCCCGGAAGGCCATCGAAGTAAGGCACCATCGGGACCGGCAGTTTGTGGCCAAGATCAGCGCCCTGGCAGGGGCGGCGGAGGGGGAAGAGCAGGCGGCGGGTTAGCTGTCAGCTTTCAGTAGCCAGTGACCAGTAATCAGTAATCGGTGATCAGTAGTCAGTTTAGAGCTTAGGTTTCTAACTTTGAACCTTAAACCTTGAACCTTGAACTTAAAGGATAATTAGTGGCATTCACTCCTAAAATTCTGGCCCTGGTGTGCACCTACTGCACTTACACCGCCGCGGATATGGCCGGTTCGGCCCGGATGCAGTATCCGGCCACGGTGCGCATCGTTAAATACCTGTGCACCGGGCGCATCGACATCCTGCACATCCTGAAGGGTTTCGAAGCCGGGGCCGACGCCGTCATGGTCAGCGGCTGCGAGGCCGGGAGCTGCCATTTCCTGGAAGGGAATCTTCGGGCCCGGGAGCGGGTGGAGTATGCCCAAAAGTTATTGGCGGAAGTGGGTCTGGCAGGGCGTCTGGAGATGTTCGAGGTGGCGGCCTCCGATGCCCCCAAATGGGTGGCCGCGGTCCAGGAGATGACCCAACGGGTGGAAGCTTTAGGACCGAGTCCCTTACGCCGGGGCCAGCATTTCCAGGCCGACGCCCTGGAGCACCTGGAGAAGACGGGGGAAGCATGATCATTGCCGAACGCAAACCCTTTGCCGAAATCAAGGCCATGGTGGCCCCATATCAAAAAATCCTCATCGTCGGCTGCGGCACCTGCGTGGCCGTCTGCCTGGCGGGGGGCGAAAAAGAAGTGGGGCTCCTGGCCTCCCAGTTGAAGCTGGCCCTGGGATTGGAAGACCGGCGCCTGGAAATCGGGGAAATCACGGTGGAGCGCCAGTGCGACCTGGAATTCATCCGGCCCTTATGTGATTTCATCGCCGATTATGAGGCCATCATCTCCCTGGCCTGCGGCGCCGGGGTGCAGTTTCTCAAGGAGTTGTGCCAACGGCAACCCATCTTTCCCGGGTTGAACACCGCCTTCATCGGCGTCAACGACGCAGTGGGCTACTACACGGAGCGCTGCCGGGCCTGCCATCATTGCTACCTGGGGGTGACCGGCGGCATCTGCCCGGTGACCATGTGCCCCAAGGGTTTGCTCAACGGCCCCTGCGGCGGCAACGTTCAGGGGCAATGCGAGGTGGACCCGGCCAGAGCCTGCGCCTGGTGTGAAATCTATGCCCGGCTGGAGAAGGAAGGACGCCTGGCGCAAATCGAGGAGATCCTGCCCCTCCATCCCCATGCGGGGAGCACCACTCCGGGCACAGTGATCCACCCGGCTTATAGAAGGAGATACGACGGCCATGAGTAAGCTCCGAGAAGCCCTGGAAGCCGGAGCATTTCCCCTGGTGGCGGCCATCGAGCCCCCCAAGGGGGTGGCCCGGGAGGGGTGGCTCGATCCGGTAAGGGCCCTGGCAGGCAAAGTTACCGCCTTCGGGGTGCCGGATAACGCCGAAGCCCGTATGGGCCTGTCGGCCCTGGCCGCGGCGGTCCTGGTCAAGGAGGCCGGTGGCGAGCCCCTGCTGCACTTGAGTTGCCGGGACCGCAACCGTCTGGCCCTGGAAAGCGATCTCCTGGGAGCCGGGGTCCTGGGCCTGGAAAATATCCTGGCGGTGAGCGGCGACTACGTCACCCTGGGGGACCATCCCCAGGCCAAGGCGGTGTATGACGCCGATTCCGTGCAACTCCTGCAAATCGCCCAGGGACTGATGGCGGGTTACGACAGCGCCGGCCTCCCTCTGGAAGGAACCCCCAATTTCTATCTGGGTGCGGTCTTCATCCCGGAGGCCGACCCTTTGGGTCCCCAACTGCTCAAGATTCGCAAAAAAGTGGCTGCAGGCGCGCAGTTCTTCATCACCGCGCCTATTTTTGAGGTGGAGAAGTTCCGCAGTTTCCGGGAGTCCCTGGGGAACCAGCCGGTGAAGATCCTGGCCTGCGTCAAGGTGGCGGGTCCCGAAGAAGTGGCTCAGGCCGATAAGGGGCAACACCGGAGGGTGTATTCCTTGCCCGGGGCTGTGCTCCAGGCACTAACGGGAAAAGACCCCGAAGAAATGTTGCAGCAGGGCGCAGCCAGGGCCGGGAAATTACTCAAACAAATAAGGGCCGAAGGCCTGGCCGATGGCGCCTACGTGCAGGCCCGGGGGCGGAGCGATCTGCTGGCCCGGGTCTTGGAGAGCGCGGCAGGTTAGGGTGAGTCGCACCCGGAAGCAACTTTAGATTCGCCGCCGGCACCGACTCTTTAATAGATGTTGAAACGGTAAGGGAATATGGCAACCCCAGAAAAATATCCGGTGGTGGTCTTAGGGGGCGGCATCGCCGGCATCACCGCGGCCCTGGAGTTAAACCGGGCCGGCCTCCAGGTGTCCCTGGTGGAAAAAAGCCCCTTTTTCGGAGGGCTGGCCGCCAATTTCTCCTGCAAGGCCACCGAGGTCTGCCAGAAATGCGGCGCCTGCCGGGTCGAACTGGCCTTAAGAGAGCTCTTTACCGCGCCGGGACTAACCCTTTATCCCCAGACCGAGTTGGTGGCCAGCAGCCGGACTAACGGCCACCTCCAGCTTACCCTGAAATCCCAGCCGCAGATCATCGACCCCCACCGGTGCATCGACTGCGGCATCTGCTTGGATGAATGTCCGGTGGCGGCCCAGGGGGCCATTCTCACCGCGGCCTCGGCCGCCAACCATCCCCTCTTTGCCGTCAACCCGGCTGCCTGTCTTTATTTTCGGGACGGTTCCTGCCGCATCTGCCAGGACGTCTGCTTCGCCCGGGCCATTGACCTGGGGCATTCCGAGACCACGGTCCAACTGGAAGCCGCAGCCCTGGTCCTGGCCACCGGCTATCAACCCGCCAAACCCAACCCCCGGGCAGTATATGCCCATGGCGGCCGGCCCCAAATTATCACCGGCCTGGAACTGGAGAAGCTGCTCCACCAGGGGAGGCCCCTGGTCAGACCCGGCGACGGCCGGCCGGTGCGGCGCCTGGGCTTCATCCAGTGCGTCGGCAGCCGGGATCAAGACCGGCCTTACTGCTCCCGGGTCTGCTGCGGCTACGGCTTGAGGTTGGCCCGGCTCATCCGGCATCGCTGGCCGGAGTGTGAAGTGACCACCTTTTACATGGATTTCCAGAATATCAGCCCGGACCCGGATGGTTTCTTAGAGTCCTGTAGCCAAGAGATCAATTTGATCCGGGTTCTGCCCGGAGACGCGACGGTCATGACGGACGGGAGCCTGCGCCTGCGCTATCTGGAAGAGGGGAGCGGCCAGGCCCAGGTCCAGGAGGTGGACCTGCTGGCGCTGGCGGTGGGCATCGGCCCCGGGGCGGATAATCCGGCTCTGGCCGCCATGCTCGACCTGGAGCTGACCCCGGAGGGTTTTGTCAAATCCCGGGAGGCCCTCACCCTGACTGAAGCGCCGGGCATTTTTTTGGCCGGGACCGCAACCGGCCCCAAAAGCATCCTGGAATGCATCGCCGAGGCCACCCAGGCGGCCCGGCAGGTGCGGCAATATTTAGAGGAAAAGGCATGAGCCTCACTTGTCCCCTGAAACCCATGCATGTGATCATCATGCACGGTCCGGAATTGACCATCGCCGGACTCGACCCCTGGGACTTTGCCCTGGTGGTGGCGGGTCTGCCGAGCTGCCGGGTACTGCTGGTAGATCCGGCTTTGCCCTTGAAGGAGCAGGAGGACCGGGTGCGTTCCTTCCTCAGCCACGAAAAGGAATTGAATCCGGTTATTCTGGTGGCGAAAGATCCGGAGCATCGGGGGGCCGGCGTGGTGCGCCTCTTATTGGACGAGCTGGGTTTGAACCCGGAATTTCTGGTGCTGGTGGACCTGACCGCGGCCCTGGAACACCCGGAGAGACGCTCCCGGACCACCAAAGGCCTGGAATTGATCCGCCTGGCCGCGGCCCAAATCACCCGGGCCTGGCCCATCAGCCGCCGGGATCTTCCGGTGAGCCAACAGGTGCTGGTGTGGGGAGATTCCGCTGCGGGCCTCAAGGCTGCATGGGAACTGGCCGAATTAGGCTATCCGGTGCTGCTGGCCAGCCCCGGCGCGGCCCTCCGGCCCCTGGCCTTTGGGACTTTCCAGGATGCAGATTCACCACAACGTTTGGCCAAGTTAGTCCGGCAGGTGCAAGACCATGACCTCATTGGGGCGATGGACAGGGCAGCGATTACGGCTTGTGGCGGGGTGACCGGTAACTTTGCCATAAGCTTGGAGACCTCCGGGGGGCGTTTCACGGAGTCGGTGGGAGCGGTGGTCCTGGCTCCCGAGTTGCGGATGGTGGCGGACTCGGCCCGTTACGGTTTGCCGGATCACCCGGCGGTAATGTCCCTACTTCGACTGGAAGAGGTGCTGGCCGCCGGGGGTCTGGAAAAAAAGATAAACGCCGTGGCCCTGCTGGTGGGCCTGGCCGGGGAAAGCGATCCCCTGGCCCTGGGCCGGGCTTTGGAGGCAGGGACCCGCCTGCTGGCTGCGGGGCGCCGGGTTTTCCTCCTGGTGGGCAACGCCAAGGTGGCAGGCCCGGGGTTGGGGCAGGCGCTGCGGGCCAACCAGGAGGCCGGCATGCTTCTCGTCAAGCTCAGGGAGCGGCCCACGGTGAACTTCCAGGGCGAGCAGCCGGTAGTCAACTTTTTCGAACCCACCCTGCGCCGGGAACTCAGCCTGCCGGTGGATCTGGTGGCCTACGACGAACAGTACCTGGCGGCGCCGGATAACGGCAGGGTGGCCGCCATACTGGGCGTGCCCCTTAATTCCCTGGGGTTTTTCCAGACCGGCAATGTTCATCATGAGCCGGCGAAGACTCCCCGCCGGGGCATTTATGCCGTGGGTCCGGGCCGGGGCGTCACGGGCCCGGCGGAGGCCGACGCCGAGGTGGCTGCCGCGGTTTTAGAGGTCCAAAACCTTTTAGGCCAGGGCACGGCCCTCACTCTCCAGGGCCGGGCCGTGGTGGACCGGGGCCGGTGCGTCCTCTGCCTCACCTGCCACCGCCTCTGCCCCCACGGGGCCATCACCTGGGACAACCGGGCCATCATCAATGAGTTGGCCTGCCAGGGCTGCGGCATCTGCGCCAGCCAATGCCCCAACGGGGCCATCCAGATCCGCAATTACACGGACGACCAGATGGCCGCCCTCATGTGGGCCTTTAACCCGCAACTGACTCCCCGGATCATGGCCTTTATGTGCCAGAACTCCGCCTGGGACGCCTATCAAACCGCCCTGAAACACCATCACGCCAGCCTGCCTCTGGGCTTTACCCCCGTCAAGATGCCTTGCGCCGGCAGGGTAGACGTGAATTACCTTCTCCGGGCCTTTACCCATGGCGTCGACGGTGTCCTGGTCCTGGCCTGTCCCCCCGACAATTGCCGCTCTTCCCATGGCAACCTGTGCGCGGTCTGGAGGACGGAATTGGCCCGGGACTTGCTGGCGGAAACCGGTATCGACCCCGGCCGTCTCCTCTTTAAATCCCTGGCCGCCAATGCCCCCCACGATTTTTTAGAAACCTTGGCGCAATTTCTGGAACACCTGCAGGGCTTGGAAGAGGCCGCGTGATCTTTGGGACCCCGGCCGCCAGGGCGCAACTTTTACCTTGAAAAGTTCAAGATCAGGACTAGGGCCTACTGGAACCTTTCATAATTTACGGCTTGGCCCCAGGCCCCTTAATGGCCGCAAAAGTTTTAAAAGAATCGCCTCACGCCCCTTTTCATTTGGGGATCAGCCGCCTCGGGTGTTAGTATGTAATTGTCTATACCATTTTGGGTGCAAGCAAAGGTGCAAGTTCATCAGCAATCCATCATCTGCACCGGGTGCGGTTGCCTCTGTGACGACCTGGATGCGACGCTGGACCAGGGTCAGCTTCTGGAGGTGGCCAATGTCTGCCTCTGGGGCCTGAGCCGTTTCTTCCCCATTAAAAGACTACATCCCCAAAAAGAGCGCCATCGCCTCTCGGAACCCCTGTCCAGGGTCAACGGCCATCTCCAGGAAGTGTCATATACCACGGCCCTAGAGCAGGCCGCGGAGATTCTCGGCCAGGCCCGGCGGCCGCTGATTTACGGCCTGACCAATACCGGTTCCTGGGCCCAGCAGGCGGCCCTGCAACTGGCCCGCAAAATCAAGGCCCGGCTGGAACCCGCCGACCTGGCCTTTAAGGCCCCCTACTATCAGAGCTTGAAAAAGCACGGCCTTTATTGGGCGCCCCTGGAAGTGATCCGGGATGAGGCGGACACGGTGCTCTTCTGGGGGGCCAACCCCCTGCACTCCTGCCCCCGCCACCTGGTGCGCTACAGCGTCTTTGCCCGGGGGCGGTTCACGGAACGGGGGGTGGAAGACCGGCAGGTGGCGGCCGTGGACCTCTACCAGACGGAGCTGGCCAAGTTCTGCCACCTGTTGGTGCAGATCGAGCCCGGCCAGGGGCTGGATCTCTTAAAAGGAATTGGGGAACATTTGCCGGGAGGCTCCGGGGCCAGGTCCGCGGTCAAGGGGGCCAGGAAACTGGCTAAGTTTCTCTCCCAGGCTGAATTCGGGGTCATCTTCTTCGGCCGGGGGGCCACCTATAACCAGGGCTTCGACGTGCTCGACGCCTTGGGCGGTCTGGCGGCCCGGCTGGGAGAGAGGCAAACCTGGGCGCTGTTTCCCCTAACCGGTGATTTCAACTCCCAGGGCCTCTATCATCTGCTGCTCAACGAGGTGGGCGTTCCGGAGGCTCCGGATTTCGGCCATGAAAATGGCCTGCTGACATCGGCGACGCCCGTGGATTTTGAGGAATTTGACGCCATCTTGGTCCTGGGGGCCGACCTCTTTTGGTTTCTCCCGGAAGATCAAGCTCTGGCCTTGCAAAAACGCCAGGTGCCGGTGGTCTCTTTAAGTCCTTTTGCCAACCGCACCACCAGTTGCTCCCAGGTGGTCTTGCCCACGGCTCTGGCGGGGCTGGAGACCATGGAAGTCGCTTACCGCATGGACGGGCTGCCCCTGGTCCTGAAGAAATTACTGCCCACGGCCCTGCCTGGCGACCAAGACATTCTTCTGGACCTGATACAGGCGATTTAGATGCAGATCAAAATAACCGGAGGCCGCCTCTACGATCCGGCCCAGGGGCTGGACGGGAACCAACAGGATCTCTTTATCCAAGGAGACCGGATCGTCTCCAGCCTCGAGAAAACCGACCGGGTGATTTCGGCTCCGGGCCGGGTGGTGGCGCCGGGGGGCATCGATCTCCGGGGCCAGGTGGCCACCTACGGTCTCAATTTTCTGCGTTTGTGGCACGGTTTTCCCTCCCTTCAGGAACTGGGCCGGCTTTATGCCGCCCAAGGTTACACCCATGTCCATGAACCTTTCTTGACGTTGTATACCGCGGGTTACGTCCATCGCCAGTTGGCCGCCATCCCCCTGGTGGACACCTCCGCCTCCCTGGTCCTGAATTTAAGGGACCTGGATAATTACCTGAAATCTCTCGACCATCTGGAGGACGTGGGGCAAACCATCAAATCTTTGCAGGAAAAGACCCGCTCCCTGGACCTGCGGCTGTTGGAACCCTTTGTCCGCTACCGCCAATCTTTTTATTCCCACCGGACCCTGGACCCGGTAAAAACCATGGAAACGTTGACCGGGCTGGCTTTGGATGGCGATCTGCGCTTTACCCTGGAGGCCGATCCCGAGCTCCTGGAGCTGCCTTGGCCCGAACCCCGGGCCTTTCATCTGGCGGCCCTGGGCCGGGCGGTGGCCGATGACCGCCTCCTGGAGCTGGCCCTGGCCCGGTTAGAAGAAGGAGTCACCGCGGATTTGGGGTTCGAACCACCTGGCGCGGCGGGCAAAATAGACGGCAAGCCGGTAAAAATCGACCTGGGCGGCTATTCTCCCTTGAATCTTAACCCCCCAGGCGGGGACGCACTTGCCGCCTTGCGCCTGGCCCTGGCCTATCAGGGACCGGGGCTGGCTTTTTCCCTGGGCGGACCATTGCGAAATCCCCTGGAGGAATTTCCCCCGTATTTTGCCTGGCTCTGGGACCGGAAGGCCCGTCCTCCGGCGGGCACGGAGCGGTTAGCGAAACGGGAATTTTCTCTCTCAGAATGGGTGTGGGCCACCCGCACCCTGCCCGCCAAAATTCTGGGCCTGGCGGACCGGGGGCATCTTGCGCCCGGGGCCCGGGCCGACGTGGCGATTTTTGATCTGAACCCGGACGCGCCCCCGCATAACTGGATCAAGGGTCTGAGCCGGTGCCACACCCTGCTCAAGGCCGGGGAAGTGGTGCTGGAAAATTATGAACTGGTGGCCCCGGAGGTTTCTAAGGCCACCTATTACCGGCGGACCGGGGCCGATGAGGGGCCGCTGCTTTCCGAAATTTGCCAGTATCGCAGTATCCGGCCCGAGAACCTCTGGGTGCCGGAGGAACTGGGTGGGGCCTGGGTGGGGCTGGATTAAAAGGCAAGCCTCACGCCAAGACGCAAAGGCGCAAAAAAAAAGACGCAAGATGTAAGGTGCGCAGGCGTACCGCAATCATAATGACATTTTTCTTTTAACGAAAAACGAAAAACCCAAAACGAAAAACGAAACTCACAGATGGGCCAGAGGCCCAAGCATGGCGACGGTGGAAGAACTCCTGGAATTTTTACCCGGCACTGATTGCGGCCAGTGCGGCATGACCTGCCGGGAGTTTGCCGAATTTCTGGTCCGAAGGGAACTTAACCCCGGGGATTGTCCGGTGCTGCATGAGCCGGATTTTGCCGGTTTCATCGAGGCCCTGGAAGAACTCCTGGGGCCGGCGGCCGCGGCCCCGGGCATGAGCATCGACGCTGAAAAATGCACCGGCTGCGGCATTTGCGTCACCATGTGCGAATACCACCTGGGCAACTGCGCCGAGGCCCGTTTGGGCCGGGGGCCCCGCCCCGGCGATCTGGTGGTCTTTAAGGTGGTCAACGGCCAGGTGGTGGTGCTCCACCAGGAGCTGTGCACCCGGCTGATTCAGGCCGCGGAAAAGTGCAACAAATGCGGGGATCATTGCCCCACCGGGGCCATTACCTTAACCTGAGGCCGGGGATATGTGGGCCAAGTAAGGTTTCTCGCCAAGGCGCAAAGGCGCAAAGAAAGACGCAAAAATGTAGCTTGACTCTTAAATGCCCGGTATTTTAAGTCCCCCTTTATAAAGGGGGATTTAGGGGGATTTTTGAGCGCTGATAAAATCCCCCCTGCCCCCCTTTAGGAAAGGGGGGAAAAGAGGCGCGTTGCCGGTGTCACTTTAATTCTGAACCGCCGCGCTAGCCAAGGATTTGCCGTCTTATGGATGACAAACTTCGCCTGCCAGACCTCGATCTCCTGTTCAAAGAGGAAGTGGCCCGGGAGCCGGGCTGCGGACACCTCCTGCGCTGCTTTAGCTGCGGGGCCTGCACCGCCACCTGCCCGGTGAGCGAAATCACCCCGGAGTTTTCCCCCAGCCTGATTATCCGGCAGATTCTCTACGGCCAACGGGCTAAACTCCTGTCCTCTCCGGCCCTGTGGCACTGCGCCCGCTGCGCCCGCTGCTCTTTCCAGTGCCCCCAGGACGTGCGCTTCCTGGACATCATCCAGGGCCTGCGCGCCATCGCCCTCCGGGAAGGCCTGATCAGCGCCGCCAAGGCGGAACTGCTGGCAAAAGGGGAAGGCTTGATCCAGGAACTGCGCGCCCGGATGATAGACCGGGTTCTTTCCGAGAATGATGAAAATGCTGATCTACAGAAAATACTGTCATCCTTATTAAGGGAAATAGAAAAAAGTTAATAGTTAAGGATAACGTCATTATTCACTCATTCCTAAGTTGTACTTCGGAACGAAAATTGCGTTCCCAAGCACAGCTTGGGAACGAGGAGGGAAGTTAAGCTTGGGAACAAGAAAAAATAATAATAGAAGAAGGTAATACAGGCCAACCTATGACCCGGGTTCAGCGATAAAGGAGGCGGCCTGACCCTGCCAGGGGGGCGCCCTGGCGGCCTCCATATTTAGAGGAGCAACGAAAATGGGCAGCACCTTGGAAAGGCGGCGGGAGCAGAGGCATTCCTGTTTTTTGGATGTGAAGACCATCAACGGGAGGCCGGTAAGCGAAACCTACCTGGTGGATATCACCCGCAACGGGGCGCAGATTGCGGGAAATTTTCTCGTGGTCATAGGGGATGAAATCTCCATCGGCCTGCCCATGATGAACGACCCCGGCGGACAGGCGCAACTGGAGGATGTTACCGCCCGGATAGTATGGGTGCAAAAGACTTATGCCAATCCGGAAGAGTTAATGCGTTATCGTTTCGGAGTTAGCTTTCTTTTCCCCTTCAAAGGAATGGAATATCTTTTGCAAATATTTCGCTGGAGAGATAGTTAGCTGGGGGTAACCGGATTTTCCCAGAATCTTTTTAACACTCGTTCCCAAGTTATACTTGGGAACAAAAATAGTTGCCAAGCCTAGCTCGGCGGGAAAGTGCGTTCCCAAGCACAGCTTGGGAACGAGATAATAATGGCCCTCATCATGGCTGAATCGACCGCGATCAACACCCTTAATAGGCAGATGGACCCAGAAGACCACCAGGCTTTGGTGCGGCCTCTGGAGCGGGTGGCCTGTGCCCGGGTGCTGGTGGTGGGGGGCGGCGTGGCCGGGCAGCAGGCGGCCCTGGACGCGGCCGCGCTGGGCTTGCCGGTGACCCTGGTGGAGGCCGGGCCTTCCATCGGCGGGGTCATGGCCCAGTTGGACAAGACTTTTCCCACCAACGACTGCGCCATGTGTATCCTCTCGCCTAGAATGCTGGAGATTTCCCGGAATCCCCAGATCGAGATTCTCACCCTCACCCGGCTGGCGCACCTCCAGGGGGAACCCGGGGATTTCCGGGTGATGCTGAGCTCACGGCCCCGCTATGTGAACGCCAAGTGCACCGGCTGCGGGGAGTGCGCCCGGGTCTGCCCGGTGAAGATCCCGGACCCTTATAACCTGGGCCTCACCCAGACCAAGGCGATACATGTGCCCTTTCCCCAGGCCATTCCCCAGGCTGCGGTCATCTCGCCAGAGGCCTGCCGCTTATTTAGGGGCAAAAAATGCGAGGCCTGCGTTAAGGTCTGCCCCCCGGGGGCCATTGATTTCAAGCAGAAAGTCCAAAACCGGATTTTGCACGTGGGCGCTCTGATCATGGCCACCGGCGCCCGGGCGAATCTGGAGGTGGATTTTCCCGGGGCCGGAGAGCCGGACGTGGTCACCAGCTTCCAGTTCGAGCGCCTCTTGAGCGCCGGGGGGCCATTCCAGGGGCGGTTACTCCGGCCCTCGGACGCGACCGAACCCGGACGCCTCGCCTTCATCCAGTGCGCCGGCTCCCGGGATTTAAGCCGGGGCGCGGCGTATTGCTCCTCTCTTTGTTGTCTGGCCAGCCTGAAGCAGGCCCTGGTGGCCCGGGAGTTGAGCCATGGCCGGACCGAGACCGTGATTTTCTACATGGACCTCCGGGCCCAGGGCAAGGGTTACGAAGCCTATGTGGGGCAGGCGGAGGAAAAGGGCATCAACCTGGTGCGCTCCCGGGTGACCGGGGTGGAACCCCGGCCCGGCGGCGGGGTCCTGGTCCGTTATACGGACGCCGCGGGCCGCCCGGCCGCGGCCCCCTTTGATCTGGCGGTGCTGGCGGTGGGCCTCAAACCTCCCGCCGATCTGGCCCAGGGATGCGGGACATTGGGCCTCGGTCTCAATGCCCACGGCTTTATCCGGACCGGCTCCGGGAACCAGGTGGTCACGCCACGGCCGGGGGTCTTCACCTGCGGCTCAGCCCAGGAGCCCATGGATATCACCCAGTCCGTCACTAACGCGGGGGCTGCGGCCCAGGCCGCGGCGCAGCTACTGGCCGTCAGCCGCCGCACCTTCGCGCCCCGGCCAAAGCTGCCGGCAGCCCAGCCGGACACGGACCTGAGGATCGGCGTCTTCCTCTGCCATTGCGGCACCAACATCGCCAAAACCATCGATCTGCCGCAACTGGCAAAAGAGGTCCGGAAGCTCCCCGGGGTGGCCCACGTGGAGGACGAGATGTTCACCTGCGCGGTGGAAGCCACCCAACGCCTGGCAGCGACCATCCGCACTTTGCGACTGAACCGGGTGGTGGTGGCCGCCTGCACCCCCCGGACCCATGAGCCGATTTTCCGGGAGGTGGTGGCCGCCGCGGGCCTGAACCCCGGTTACTTCACCATGGCCAATATCCGGGAACAGTGCGCCTGGGTCCACCAGGAGGAGCCGGAGCTGGCCCAAAAGAAGGCCCGGGAGTTGGTGACCATGGCGGTGCAACGGGCCCGGGTGCTGCCGCCGCTCACGGCCCACACCCTGCCGGTGACGCCTAAGGCCCTGGTGCTGGGGGGCGGCGTGGCCGGCATGAGCGCCGCGGTCTGCCTGGCGGATCAGGGCTTTCACACCTATTTAATCGAGCGCGCCCACCGCCTGGGAGGCGTGGCCCGGAACCTGCATTTTACCCTGGAGGGACTGGCTCCCGGGCGTTTCCTCCAGGAACTGGAGGCCAGAGTCTACGGCCATCCGAATATCGAGGTTCTCACTTCCACAGACCTGGTAAGTTGCGAAGGTTCCGTGGGCCGGTTCCGCAGCCGGGTTAAGAGAAAAACCGGAGGCCGCCCGAAAGAGCGCTTACTTACGCACGGCGTGGTGGTGGTGGCCGTGGGCGGCCGGGAATTTCGCCCTGAAGGGCGCTATCTTTACGGCCAGGATGCCCGGGTGCTGACCCAGATGGAACTGGAGGACCGGCTCCACGACCAGGCCCCATCCTTAGGGGAGGTCCGGCGGCTGGTGATGATCCAGTGCGTGGGTTCCCGGGAGCCGGAGCATCCCTATTGCAGCCGTCTCTGCTGCAGCGAGGCCATCAAAAACAGCCTGGTGCTGAAAAGACGCTACCCCTTGATGGATATTACCATCCTTTACCGGGATATCCGGGCCTATGGCTTTCGGGAGGATTATTACCGGGAAGCCAAAGAGAAGGGAGTGAAGTTCCTCCCCTACCCCGGGGCCAGGCCACCTAAACTGACCACGGCCAAGCGGCGCCCCTTATCCGTGTGGGTGTGGGATGAACTATTGCAGGAGGAAATAGCCCTGGCCGCGGATTTGGTGGTCTTGAGCGCGGGTATCGAGCCGCCGGCGGACAACGTGCGCCTGTCCCAGCAGTTGGGGGTCCCTTTGACCCTGGAGGGCTTCTTCCTGGAAGCCCACCAGAAGCTGCGGCCGGTGGAGACGCCCACGGACGGCATTTTTCTCTGCGGCCTGGCCCACTATCCCAAGAGTCTGGGGGAGTCCGTAGCCCAGGCTCAGGCTGCGGCGGCCCGGGCGGGGGCTATCCTCTTTCAGCCGGAGTTGGCCAGCGGGGAAATCACGGCCCATATTGATCCAGGCAGGTGCCGCCGTTGTTTGACGTGCCTGGACCTCTGTCCTTATGGGGCCGTGAGATTAAATGCCGCCGGCCGCCCCGAGGTGCAGGAGGAGCTGTGCCGGGGTTGTGGGATCTGCGTGGCGGGGTGTCCGGCGAAGGTGATCACCCTGAGCCGTTATACCGAGGCGGAATTGGAGACCCAGATCAGGGCGGCCTTGTCTTAGAGAGAGAATTTCCAAATACCTTAGCGTCCCGGGGCTTAGCAGCATGCTCCCGGAGGGCAAGCGGCAGGAGAAGAAAAGATGATCAGAGCAAGCTATTGCGGCTTATGTGACGATTGTCAACTGGGCAATCCCGCCTTTCTGGACGCGGTCACCCGGCTCCAGAAATACCTGAGCCGCTTCCGGGCCAACTGGTGGCTCCATTGTTTTCCCGGCGACGAGGGTTTTAGCTTCGCCGAGCTGCGCAAGGGCCTGGAATGGTTTCAGGCCCACGGGGATTGCCCGGGATGCAAAGGCGGCCGGGGCCATGCGGATTGCCCCATTCGCCTGTGCGCCGTGGCCCGGGGGCTGGAGCATTGTTACCAATGTCCGGATCTCAAGCCATGCGATAAATTCAACTTTTTGCTCACCGAGTTTCCGGACCTGAAAGCCAGACTGCGCCGGCGGCAGCTGAAGTACTTCGCCCGGGAATTTCACCGCCGCCTGGAAACGAAAGGAACGGAAAAGTAAGTTCCCCGGCGGCGGGAAGTCTCCATTGGCGGTTATATTCGCAGCTTTACTGGCGCTGCGCTACCGAAAGTTTATGGCATTTATGGCCCCGATAATTGCAAAAAACTGGCTTTTAAGTCCCCCTTTTCTAAAGGGGGATTTAGGGGTATTTCCGAGGTCTGATAAAATCCCCCCTGCCCCCTTTAGCAAAGGGGGAGAAATACAGGTCTCTATTGGGGCTTTTTGTTTAAAAAGAACAGTATCTTATTGGCAAACCGTCACCATGGATTTAGGGGGCCCATGTTTTCCCAGGTAAAAAAACGGGACCGAGCCGACTCCCTGGAACTGACTCTGCAAATGTACGTGGACCGGGTTGAGCTGCGCCTGGACAAGCAGGTCTGCATTAAATGCGACATCTGCTCCCTGGTCTGCCCCCGCCAGGCGGTGACCATCATTCCCGGGGAGACCGGCCTGGAAATTGACATCGACCCCCGGCGTTGCGTCCTTTGCGAGATCTGCGCCCATTTCTGCCCCCTGGACGCGGTCACTTTGACCTATAACGGGCAGGCCAAGGCCATCTTCACCGAACATCAGGGTCTGGCCCCGTTCCTGCCCAAAATTCAGATGGACAAAAGCAAGTGCCCGGAACCCTGCCCCACCCAGCCCGAAGGGGAATTACACTGGTGCCGCCAGCAGTTGCAGTTGATAACCAATGCCCTGGAGGAGTGCCCCAAACATTGCCATAAATGCCTGGAGGCCTGTCCCCGGCAGGCCATCGTTTTGGATGAGACGGGGGGTCAGACCCTCCCCCAGCCCGATTTTTGCCTGCGGTGCACCCAGTGCCTGGGGGTATGTAAATATGACGCCATTGAGGTCAATCCCCAGTTTGCCGGAGAAGTCATTATTGATGACCGGAAGTGCCCGCCGGATTGCCTGAAATGCATCGAGCTTTGTCCCGTTAAGGCCATCGTCCGGGAGGGGGAACGGGTCTTCCTCAAGGTGGAAAGGTGCAGTTACTGCGGTGTCTGCCGCAACATCTGCGATGAGGGGGCCATCACCCTGATCAGAAGGGAAGTGGTGGCTAAGCCCGGCAAATATTCCCAGGCCTGGGCGGAGGCGTTAACCAAGTTGGTGGGAAATGACTGAAGAAATCCGCCTCGGAATCTATATCTGCCATTGCGGCCTGAATATTGCCAGCGTCCTCGACCCCGAAGCGTTGGCGGCCCAGGTGAAGAAGCTGCCCGGGGTGGCGGCCTGCCGCCACCATCTTTATACCTGCTCGGAAGCCGGGCAGTTGGAAATCAAGAAGGATATCGAGAAGCGGGGGGTGAACCGGCTGCTGGTGGCGGCCTGCTCGCCTAAGCTCCATGAAGCCACTTTCCGCCGGCTGCTGGTGGAATCCGGCCTTAATCCCTATCTCCTGGAAATGGTCAACATTCGGGAGCAATGTTCCTGGGTGCATGCCCAGGAACCTCAAGCCGCCCAGGCCAAGGCCCTGGAATTGATCAATATGGGCTTGGCCAAGGTGCAGTGCGCCCAACCCCTGGCGGCCCGCCTGGTGCCGGTGACCCGGCAGGCCCTGGTGGTGGGAGGCGGCCCTGCAGGTTTGCGGGCCGCCCTGGATATTGCCCATGCGGGTTTTCCGGTGGTCCTGGTGGAGCGTGAGCCCATCCTGGGGGGCATGGCCAACCAACTCCACCGCACCTTTCCCCAAGGGGAAACTGCGCTGAGTCTGATCAACCCCTTGATGGCCGCGGTGACGCTTCATCCCGGCATCCGGGTCCTAACCGCCAGCGAGGTGGTGGAGGTCTCCGGCTATGTGGGAAATTTTCAGGTAACGGTGCGCCGGGCTCCGGAAATGGTGAGCGAGAGCTGCGACCTTTGCGGCCACTGCTCCCAGGTCTGCCCCATCGAGGTTCCCGGGGAGATGGAGGAGGGTTTAAATCCGCGCCAAGCCATTTATCTGCCCTCCCCCAAGGCCTTTCCGGCCCGCTACGTGGTAGACCGGGAGTACTGCGATAATTGCGGTCTGTGCGTCCCGGCCTGTCCCCGGCAGGCGCTAGATTTAGCCGCAGGGGAAACCCAGGAGACTTTAGCCGTGGGGGCCATAGTGGTGGCCACGGGTTTTCGCCCCTTCGAGCCTAAAGGGAGCCGCTACGAATTCTGGGCGGCCCAGGAAAAGGTCCTCACCTCGGTGGCCCTGGAGCGGCTGTTGGACCCTTATGGACCCACCGGGGGCAAGTTGCTTCTCTCCGGGGCCGAAATCGCCCCCCAAGACGTGGCCTTTGTCCTGTGTGTGGGCTCCCGGGAGGAAAAGGGGAATCGCTATTGCTCCCGGGTCTGCTGCCCCACCGCCCTGAAGCAGGCTTTGGAACTCAAAGCCCGGTTCCCCGAGGCGCGCCTGCGCCTTTATTACCGGGACATACGCACCACCAAAAAGGACTGGGAGGAGCTTTACGCCAAAGCCCGGGAAGCGGGCATTCTCATGATCCGGGGCGAGGTGACCGGCATCAGCGCTGCGGCGGACGGCAGGCTGGTTCTGACCGCCCACAACGAACTTCTGGGGGGGGCCAGTGAGGACCGGCTGGACCTGGTGGTGCTGGCCGTGGGCATGGCCCCGGGAAACGGCCTGCCCTTGAAGGAAGTATTGAAACTACCGGTGGGCGAAGACGGCTTTTTCCTGGAAGCCCACTCCAAGCTCCGGCCCCTGGAGACGGTGCTGGACGGCGTCTTTCTGGCCGGGGCCTGCCAGGGTCCCAAAGATCTGGCGGAGACTTTGGCCCAAGCCAGCGGCGCGGCCGCCAAGGTCCTGGGGCTCTTTGCCCATGAGGCCATCACCCTGGACAGCGTCATCTGCACCGTGGACCCGGAAAAGTGCGTCGGCTGCGGCAGTTGCCTTCAGGA
This sequence comes from Thermodesulfobacteriota bacterium, assembly GCA_049322315.1. Taxonomy (GTDB): domain Bacteria; phylum Desulfobacterota; class Desulfobaccia; order Desulfobaccales; family 0-14-0-80-60-11; genus SURF-52. Next base: position 81,190 of record JBMORF010000047.1, read on the forward strand.
ATGCAGCTATCAGGCGGTGGAGATGGTGGGGGAGGGCAAGGAGAAGAAAGCCCGGATCATTGAAGCGGCTTGCAAGGGCTGCGGGGCCTGCGCCGGGGCCTGTCCCAGCGGTGCGGTCATTGCTAAGGGGTTCACCGATGAGATGATTTTTAACCAGATCGACGCGGCCCTGGCGGTGGAGCCGGAGAAGAAGGTTTTGGTCTTCTGCTGCAACTGGTGCTCTTACGCCGGCGCGGACTTCGCCGGGGTCTCCAGGCTCCAATACTCCCCGGCGGCCCGGATCATCCGCACCATGTGCGCCGGCCGCATCCATCCCAAGTTCATTCTCCGGGCCTTCGAACTGGGGGCGGGGCAAGTATTGGTGTCCGGCTGCCATCCACCGGGGGATTGCCACTACATCTCCGGCAACCTCAGGGCCCAGGCCCGGATCGATAAGTTGAAGCCGAAACTGGAGAAAAAAGGGATCGACCCGGCCCGCCTGCGCCTGGAGTGGATCTCCGCCACCGAGGGCAAGGCGTTTCAAAGGGTGATCCAGGAGATGGCGGCCCAATTGCCCGCCGCGGGCCAGGAGGAAGGGTGATGAAGCTGCTGCTCTGCAGTTGCCCGGAGGTTCCCTTCGATCTGCAACAAGTGGCCCGGCAGCTTAAGGACGCGGGTTACCAGGCCCACCTTACCCCTCCTATGTGCACCCCCGCCGGACTTAAGCAGGCCTCCGCTCTGGCCCGGAAACCTGGCCCCTGGCTCCTGGCGGCCTGCAGTTCCACCCACCACGCCGGCCTGTTTCAGCATTTTCTGAATGCCCCCCGGGTCATCGATTTGCGAGGTTGCGCCGGGCCGGAGGAGGCGGTGGGAGCCATCCTCCTGGCCCTGGAAGCGCCCCCGCCACCCCCAAAGCCTGCTCTCCCCTATCACCAGGCGGTGCTGGTGGTGGGCGGCGGCGTGGGCGGCTGTCAGGCGGCCCTGGACCTGGCTAATGCCGGTTACCAGGTTTATCTGGTGGACTCCTCCCTGAGCATCGGCGGCGCCATGGCCCAATTGGACAAAACCTTCCCTACCCTGGATTGCTCTATCTGTATCTTAGGCCCCAAGCTGGTGGAAGTCTCCACCCACCCCCATATCGAACTTCTGACTTATGCCCAAATCGACCACATTTCCGGCCAGGCCGGCAATTTTAGCGTCGATGTCACCCTGAAACCCCGCTATGTGGACATGAGTAAGTGCGTGGGCTGCGGCCGGTGCGCCGAAGTCTGCCCGGTGATTGTCCCCAGCCGTTGGAACCTAGGGCTCAAGCCCCGGAAATGCATCCGCATCATCTTTGAACAATCCGTGCCCTTACGCTCCACCATCGAGCGGGAGTATTGCATCGACTGCCGCATGTGCGCCGAGGCTTGCGATCGGCAGGCCATCAACCTGGAAGACGCGCCCCGTTCCCGGCGCCTGGCGGTGGGGGCCATCGTCCTGGCCACCGGCGCCAAACCTTTTGATCCCTCCATTAAAAGCGAATACGGTTATGGCCGCATTCCGGCGGTGATCACCAACCTGGAATATGAACGTATTATCTGCGCCACCGGCCCCACCCAGGGGTCGCTGATTACCGTCCAGGGCCGGGAGGTCGAAAGCCTGGCCTTCATCCAGTGCGTAGGCTCCCGGGACCGCCGCTTTTTGCCCTACTGCTCGGGATATTGCTGCACCGCCTCCATCAAAGAGGCCATGATTGCCCTGGAACACCACCCCGGGGCCGAGGTGACCATCTTCTACAATGATATCCGCACCTCGGGCAAAGGCTTTGAGGAACTGCTGCGCCGGGCCCAAAAGGCCGGGGTCCGCTTTATCAAGGGCCTGCCGGGGTTGATTAAAGAAGACGGGGAAGGCCGGGCGGTGGTCTGCTATGAAGATCTGCTCGCCGGCGGGCGCCGGGAACTGGCCGTGGACCTGGCCGTGTTGGCGGTGGGACTTAAAGCCCCCTCAGAAGCATTGCCCTTTGAGGGTTCCCCCCCGGAGAGGGACGCCAGTGGTTTTTACCGCACCCGCCATGCCATCCTCCACCCCCTGGAGTCCGTCACCCCGGGCATCTTTCTGGCCGGAACCAGCCAGGGCCCCAAAGACATCTCCGAAACCGTCTGCCAGGCCAGCGGCGCCGCCGCCCGGGTGATGGCCCTGTTCGCCAATCTAAAACCAGCTTCTTAACGGCAAATCCCGCTTGGACCTTACTTGGATCATTAAGAAATGGCGGCTCGGGGCGGGGCCGTTTAACGGGGGCAGCAGGCGGCCGGGTCGGGCAGAGGCCGGTGGAAAGCCTCCAGCAAAACGTCCCGGCGAAAAAGAGAGATGCTTCTGTTCCAGGCGGGTATTGGCAATCACTGCAATAATTCTTTCAGTGGCAGGGGGAGGCAGACCAAGAAGAAGAAGAAAAATGAGGATCCCTAATCTTTGCCCCAGGCGGTTATCTCATATACCGCCCATCCACGACCTCTGCATCTTTTTGGTATACAACAATGCTAAATCATTATAGAATAGGAAATATAAAGTCAATCCTTGGTCAGGAAAAACAAGATGGCCTCTTCCACGGACATATCTCTCTGGGAAGCCTCCCTGGAGGAAAAATATCGGCAAAGGGAAACACAAAGGCAACAGGTCCTTGCCGGCGCCATCAACACCTTGAAAAGATATTTTCGCCAGAAACGGGTCAGAAAAGTTTACTTGACTGGCTCCATCCTTCGGGAGGGGAAATACTACCCTTTTTCGGATCTCGATATCGCGGTGGAGGGGTTGGATGAGGACTACTTTGAAACGCTTGTCCAGTTAGAAGACCTCCTTGACCGCAATGTGGATCTTATTGACTTGGAATCCTGCCGATTTAAACGGGAAATCCAGGAAAGGGGTTTGAAAATCCTATGAAAAAAGAACCTCTGGCCATCCTCTTGGGATTTTTGAATAACCAAACAGAGCTGATTCAAAGGATTTTGCAGGATATTCAACTAACTGAGCCTGACAGCCGGGAGAAGGTAAGTCACCTGGGTTATTTGCTCCACAATCTTTACTGTGCACTGGAGGATATTTTTCGGGAAGTTGCTCAAACCTTTGAGAATCAAAGAGAAGATCCTGCACGGTATCATCGGGAGCTTCTGAAAAGAATGCATTGCGAAATCCCCCAAATTCGCCCCCCCCTTCTCACCTCCCGGAGTTATCCCCTCTTAAACGAGCTCAGAGGATTTCGGCATGTATTTCGGCATGCCTACGACTATAAGCTGTCGGCTGACCGGCTGGCCCAACTTAGGGTGAAAATCCTTGAAGGTTGGGAAAGCATTCAGCGAGATTTGGATACTTTTACTGATTTTCTCCTTAAAAAAATGGCTGGTTCTGTTTAATAACTAATAAGGCCAAAGTTGGCGAGGGTTATCGCGGCCCCAAAATTCCAACTCCACCAGATTTTTTAGACCCCCTTTTGTTTTCACAAGAGCGCCGTTACCAGGAGGCGAGCGATGCAAATGCTGCCGCACCTGGAAGCGGCCTGGGCCAAAGGGGTTTCCGTGGTCGTGGTCACCAGGCCGGCAAGCGCCTACCGGGATAAGGACCAGCCAGCTTTAGGGGAAACCCTCACATCGCTGCAAGCCACGGGCGTGCGCCTGCGGTTCAAGGCCAATATCCATCAAAAATTCGCCGTCATCGACCGGAAAATCGTGTGGTACGGCAGCATCAACCTTCTCAGCTTTGGGAGCGCCCAGGAAAGCATCATGCGGCTTAACAGCCCCAATATTGCCCAGGAATTACTAAAGACCTTGCAGCAGTTTATGGCTTAACCCCTTTATTAATCGCCTCTCTTTTTCATAATCGGTTTTCCGTCCAAGGCATCCAGAATCTCCAGTAGACGGCGTTTGCGGGTGTGCGCCTTTCTCAAACTTTTCAGATATTGATCCCACTTAGCCTGTTCATTCTGTTTGGCCATGACCGCTCCTGCTTTCCACAGGTACTTTCCCGCCTCCTGGTAGGCGGCGGGCTTGACCTGGGCGATCAGTCGTTCGGCTTTGGTTTGCCAGAGGGCCACCGCCCGCTCCGGCGCATAGGTTTGAACCGCGGTGGCGATGGTGTCCTCATCAACCCCCAGCCACCCAAAACGGCCACGGGGACGCTGATCGTACCATTTCAGCGCCTGGTCGGGCTTTTTCTCGAGAATGGCGATGTCAATCAGATCGCAGACCAGGGGAAAACGGATACGCTTATCCGCCTCAGGCGGTTCCAGGCCGGATTCGGGCAGGGGCCACCCTTCCTGCTTCCAGGGCAGGTCACCTTTTTCCAGGAAGAGTAATAGAGAGGCGCGCACCTGGGGCCAGGCCTCGGTTTTGCGGCTAGCTTTCCGGCACTCCTTGAAGGCCTGGGGCGAAGGATCACGCACGAATTCTTCTACCTTAAGCGCCGCTACCACCGGCCAGTTCTGTTCAAGAGAGCGAATCTCCCGCAACCTGTCCCGCAGGCCGGCGCCGATGCCGGGCCATTTTTCGCCGAGGGCCCCCAGGCCTTCTTTGATCCATTGTTCGGCCTCCCCATAGCGCCCCGCCGCCATCAGCCGTGTTACCAGACGCTCATAGCTTACCGTCCGTTTCGCCTCGGCGATGCACAGGGGAATGATCTCCGCCTCCCGGCCGGCTTCTTCCAGGGCATGGATGGCCCAATTGCTGATCTCATCACGTTCGTAGCTACGGCTGAAATCATCGGCGCCCTTGGGGCCTTTAAGCCCGTGCAACCGCGCCAGCAGCCGGTCCGCCAGCTTGTGCCAGGCTGCTGGGGGATGCCGCCGCTGCAGGTATTCCCCCAAGGCCTCGCACAACTCATACTGATCCTCCAGTAAGGCGTCCAGGGCCCAGTTCAGCTTGTCGGCCGTATCCAGGGACGACTTATCCAGGGCCGCGACGATCACCGGCATGCAGGCGGCGATCTCCATGGCGGTCTCGCCCTCGTCGTGGCTCTCCTCCACCTGGCGGGTGCCGGTGGTCAGCAGTTCCCGGCCCAAAGTCAGGACCTCGTCGATGTGCCCCGCCTTGAGCAGCGTCTCCAGCTTTTGGCGGACCCCGGAGTAATCCGGCGTATAGCCTTCATTATTCCAGTAGTTCCGCCAGCCGAGCTCTTTGCCGAGATCTTGAATCTCTTTACGCAGGCGCGTCACCAGGGCTTCGCTATTGCCGGAGATCAACTGTTTCCGGTCGGCCAGCTCCCTGGCCATCTCCGGGTACTGCCCGGCGAGATCCTGGATCAGGTCGATGAGCTGGGCTTTGGTTTTGCCCTGGAGAAAAAGGTCGATATCCTTCCAGGTGAGATCGGCAAACCGATCCAGTTGGGTCTTCTTCCTCGGCATTGGTTGACCTTCCCGGTGTTCTCGTTTTGGTGGAATGGCAACAACTGTAGCTCGCAGATTATATCATGGGTGTCGGGCAACGGGAGGAGCATAATCTCCTGGCTAACCGGTTACAAGTCCTGGAACGGATAATTACGGAGATGGAAAGCGTGTTGCTGCTTGATCAAGTTCGCCACAACGGAAAAACTTCTCCTTTTAAAGGCCTAGCGGTGATCAGACACCATTACCGGCTGGGCTTAGAGCCGGAGGCGGCTGTTAGGCTGTAGCCCATTTCCCCGGCTGCCCTCTCCCGAGTAGCCCGGCCCTGAACCCACACAATAAAAGGCCTTTTCCTCCCCCAGACGACCTGGGGCATCAAGACCGCAGTATTTCACCCCTCTCAAATCAACAATAAACGCCGTTTGACAGACTTTTCCTCTTTATGTTATTCTTTTAAAGTTAGATATTTGGATTGTTTAAATTTATATTAAAAACCAAAATCAGATGGTATATTGAGGAGTTGGATATGGAATTAGTGAAGGTTAAAAAAAATTACCAGATCACCATCCCCCATCGCTTGAGGAAATTCTTCCGGTTGGCAATCGGGGATTACGTGGAAATAGAACTTAAGGACGAGTCCTTGGTGATCAGGCCGGTCAAAGTGGTACATCCCCATCAAGAGTATTTTTTCACCAAGGAATGGCAGGAAAAGGAGGCGGAGGCAGACAGAGATATTGCCGCCGGCAGGGTGGTGGGTCCCTTTGAAAACTCTAAGGACGCCTTAAAGGCCCTTAAGAACGCCAAAGTATGAAACTTTTTTTCACGGAGAGTTTCATAAAAGACTATCAGGCCCTGCCTGATCAACTACAGAAAATTGTCGACAGGAAGTTGGAACTATTTCTCAACAATCAGAGGCACCCGTCATTGCAGGTTAAGAAAATGCAAGATCCCCGGGACATTTGGGAAGCAAGGATCACTAAGGGATACCGTCTCACCTTCCAAATTAAGGGGAACGTGTGCCTGCTTAGGCGATTGGGTACTCATGATATCTTGAGGACCCCCTGACCATCCGGGGGGATGACTATATCATCGAACGCGCCGGCAAGCCCCTGGTGGCTATCATTGATATGGAAAAATGCCAGCGTCTTCTAAAAGACAGAAATGAGGCTTTTGAGGCAGTTAGATCATTCTGGAGTAAAATGGCAGGAGCGGACCCGGAACAAGTCGAAGAGATCATCAAAGAGGTGATTCAGGCCACGAGAAAGATCAAGACAACTCCAAAATCATGATCAGGGCGGTCTTTGATACCAATGTTTTTATAAGCGCCCTGTTCAATCCTGAAGGGTTTGAGTGGACATGCAATAGGGAACCACTAATGGCCACAAAAATGGGATACACCTGGAAAAAAATCGAGTGTGGCCACTCCTGGAGTTTGGGGACGAACCCCGCTATAGTCTCCCGACCATCCAGCTGACTGGAATGTAAATGGGAACCCAGTTTATCGACAAAAAAACCCGCCCGGAGATCATCCGGCGGGGACGACATTTTTACTTACAAGATGGCTGGTTATTTTCTCATTAAAGGTGGCGAGAAGTGAAAATTTCAGCTACTAATGCACCTGTTTTTCTCACTCGACTCTCCCAAGGTCCTCTCCTTGATCATCATCTGTGCATTGAAAAATCAATAGCAACGAAGTCACCGGGCGCCAGCCGACGCCCCAAAATGAATGGCTGGCTTTTGATTGCCGCTGCCGCATGAAGTTCTGCGGGGGTAGGAGATCGATAAAAGACCTTAAGTTACTGCCTTTTTCCCCAAGGCGGCATTTATTATGGCCGACAGTCTCGCGTGGGCGCCCCCATGAAACTCCTTGGTCATAGATAAATCCTCCCCCAGGAATTCAGCCGGTTCCGAAGCTTTGCTGGCCATGTTACAAAGTGAAAACAAAATTACGCCGACGCCAGCCATAAATATTAAGCCGATATAAAAGACCAGTGACACCTTTTCCCCTCCTCAGATGTTTTATCGGTAAAATCGGGAAAAACTTGAAGGTCATGCCCTCATATCCTACCTGAGGAGAACATGTGTTCAAGAATCGCATTAGGTGCCAGGTTCCCATAATTATCAGTCAGATATGTCGGTCTGACCATGGTTTACAAAAAAGGGGCTCCAAATCCTGCCATATAGGGTGATGAGAGAGCCTGGTAAAATTAAGCCTCGGGTCAAAAAAAGTTGTGTATATTTTAAGGTTATGAAAGAATTATGCATTCCAGGTAACCTGAGGGCCAGCCACAAGAAATCGCCGGTCTGGTCCGCTTAAATCCATCACCCAAAATACTAGCGCAATGTCTTGGCAGAAAAAACCAGTATTGGTGACCGGCGCCGGGGGGTTTATCGGCAGCCATTTGGTGGAGCGCCTGGTGGAGTTGGGGGCCCGGGTGCGAGCCCTGGTCCGCTATAATTCCCGCAACGATTGGGGCCTCTTGGAATTTTTGCCGGAGGCAATTAAAAGCCAAATTGAAGTGGTACCCGGAGATATCACCGACCCTTACAGCACCGCCAGGTCCGTGGCAGCCTGCCCGGTGGTCTTCCACCTGGCGGCCCTTATCGCCATCCCCTATTCTTATGTGGCCCCGGCTCAATATGTGGCCGTTAATTGCGGCGGCGCCCTGAATCTTTTGGAGTCTGCCCGGCAGCAAGGCGTGGAGCGCTTTATCCACACCTCCACCAGCGAGACTTACGGCACCGCGCAGTACACCCCCATCGACGAAGCCCATCCGTTAACAGGCCAATCCCCCTATGCCGCCAGTAAAATCGGCGCGGATAAATTAGCCGAAAGTTACCATCTCTCTTTCGGCGTGCCGGTGGTCACGCTCCGACCTTTTAACACTTACGGCCCCCGGCAGTCGGCCCGGGCCATAATTCCCACCATTATCAGCCAAGCCCTGAGCGGCGACTCCATCCGCTTGGGTAACTTAGCCCCCAAGCGGGACCTCACCTTTATTAGCGATACCGTCGAGGGATTCATCAAAGCGGCTACGGAACCCCAGGCAGTGGGGCAGGTGATCAACCTGGGCACCGGGCGGACCGTCAGCGTAGGCGAGTTGGCCGAAATGATTGTGGGATTAGTGGGGGGAAATAAGGAGGTTATTTCGGAATCGGCCAGACTGCGGCCGGAAAACAGTGAGGTTATGCATCTGGAGTCCGATAACCGGCGGGCCCGGGAGGTGTTAGGGTGGCAACCCCAAGTCTCCCTGGAAGAAGGACTGCGCCGGACGGTGGAGTATCTGGCTGCTAATTTGAGCCGCTACAAACCTGGTATCTATAATATTTAAGAGAGGTTGCATTGGCCATCTGGAAGGTGCCCCTGGCTGATCTGCAGTTCGGTCCCGAAGAAATCGAGGCGGTCACCCAGGTCCTGCAATCCGGGTGGATTTCCCAAGGTCCCAAAGTGCAGCAGTTCGAGGAGGCCTTCGCCCAATTTCTGGGGGTTGAGCACGCCCTGGCGGTGGCCAACGGCACTGCCGCTCTGCACCTGGCCTGTATGGCCTTAAGTCTGGGGCCGGGAGACGAAGTTCTTTGCCCGTCTCTGACCTTTGTGGCCACGGCCAATGCCATCCGCTATACGGGGGCCCAACCATGCTTCGTGGATATTGCCGGACCCCTTGACCTCAACCTTTCCCCGACTGACGCCGCCCGCAAAATTACCCCCCGCACCAAGGCCGTCATGGTGGTGCATTACGCCGGGTTTGCCGCAGACCTGGGGGCCATTGAAGAAATCGCTGCACAGCATAGCCTGGCGATCATCGAAGACTGCGCTCACGCTCCCGGCGCCCTCTACACCTCCCCGCCCGGCAATCAGAAAGTGGGCGCCCGGGGTGCCATTGCCTGCTTCAGCTTCTTTTCCAACAAGAACCTGACCACCGGTGAAGGAGGGATGGTGGTCACCAACGACCCTGATTTGGCGGAACGCTTGCGCGTGGCCCGCTCCCACGGCATGACCACCCTGACCTGGGACCGCCACCGGGGTCATAGTTTCAGCTATGACGTGGTGGCTCCAGGCTATAACTACCGCCTTGATGAAATGCGGGCCGCTTTAGGGATAGTGCAGCTATCCCGGTTGGCGGCCGGCAATGCCCGGCGCCGGCACCTTACCACCCTTTATCGCCAAAAATTAGGGGAGTTGCCCCAGGTGCAACTCCCCTTTCTATCCGCCGATTTGGAGGCCTCAGCCTGTCATCTCTTCCCCTTGCTCTTATCTGTCGAAGTGGATCGCCGGCAGTTCATGTCCCATTTAGCCACACATGGGATTCAAACCAGCATCCATTACCCCCCCATCCATACTTTTTCTTATTATCGCCAACTTTGGCCATCCGGATACGATCACCAATTGCCCCACACGGAAGATCTAGCCGCCCGGGAAGTCACCCTCCCCCTCTATCCCACCATGACTAACCAGCATTTGGCTGAAGTAGCCGGGGCCATAAGGGATTTCTTCAAGAGATAGCCCCACGTCAGCACTCAGGTTTTTTCCACCAGGAGATTTTGCTCCGGTTGCCGCCAAAAATCATCCGCCAGACGCACAATGTCATCTTCTCCCAGATAAGAACCCGTTTGCACTTCGATGATGCGAACAGGCTCAAGGGTTTGATTCTCCAAGCGATGGAGCGTCTTCAGGGGCACAAAGACACTTTCATTGGTACACACTTCCTTAACTTCCTGGCCAATGGTGATTAGGGCTGTGCCCTGCACCACCACCCAATGCTCGGCCCGGTGCTCATGGAGTTGGAGGCTCAAGCGCTTCCCCGGGTCCACCTCCACCTGTTTCACCTGAAAGCCCGGGCCGGAATCCAGCACCGTGTAACGCCCCCAGGGGCGCTCCACCGTGGGATGATGCACCGACTCCACCATGTTTTGGCTGTTAAGTTCGGCCACCAGGTCTTTCACCTGTTGGGCCCGGCTCCGGTGGCAAACCAAAGTGGCGTCCGCGGTATCGACTACCACCAGGTCTTTAAGACCGATGGTGGCCAACAAGCGGTTCTGGGAGAACATCAGGGAGTTTTGGCTGCCTAAGTCCAGGGCCCGGCCTAAAATGACGTTGCCCTTTTCATCCTGGGGGAATAGCTCATGGAAAGCGCCCCAGGTGCCCACGTCGCTCCAGCCCATGTCCACCGGCACCACCGCCACATTGTCGGCCTTTTCCATGATGCCGTGGTCCAAAGAAACGCTGGGAAGACGATGATATACTCCGGCCAGGCCGGCTTGATCGGCACTGTTTAACAGGGGCAGGCAGGCGGCCAGATCGGGCAGATGCCGGCGAAAAGCCTCCAGGAGCACATCCCGGCGAAAGAGGAAGATGCCGCTGTTCCAGTAATAGCCTCCTGCGGTCAGAAAACCTTTAGCCCTATCCAGATCCGGTTTCTCGATGAAGCTCTCAGCCCCAAAGCCGTATCCTACCGCTGGCAGAGACTCGCCCACCTGAATGTAGCCGTAACCGGTCTCCGGGCGAGTGGGGGTGATGCCGAAGGTCACCAGGTAACCGGCCTGGGCCAGGTTTGCTCCCCGGTCCAGGGCCTCTAAAAATCTCTCCTGATCACTGATATAATGATCCGCTGGGAAGACGGCAATAATATCCTTATCTGATTCATTCATCATGGACGCGGCCAAGGCCACCGCCGCTGCGGTGTTCCTGCCCTCCGGCTCCAGCCACAGTTGGATCTGCTGCCACCCCTGCTGATAAAGATCCAGGCGGATGACATCAGCCTGGATGGCATTGGTGACCACCGCCAGGCGCTCTAGCGGCATCCGAGGCAGAAGACGTTTGATGGTGGATTGGAGCAGGGAGTCAGAGCCCAACAGACGGAGCACCTGTTTGGGGTACTGGGAGCGGCTCAGGGGCCAGAAGCGGGTACCGGAACCGCCGGCCAAAATTACTCCGAATAAGGAATTGGCAGAGGTTGTATTCATAGGTTTACCCCTCGGTTTGTTAGCTCTGCAGTCAGGGCCGCTTCCATAAGACTTCTGATTTCTTCCAGTTGCTCCTGGGTCCTGGCTTCAAAACGCAGCACCAGGGCGGGCTGGGTATTGGAGGCCCGCACTAACCCCCAACCGTAAGGGTGGAGGAGGCGCACGCCGTCAATATCCATCAGAGGAAATTTACCGGCCAATCTTTCTTTCAATCCGGCCACTACCTGGAACTTCAATTCATCCGGACAATCTCGCCGGATTTCGGGAGTCACCACCGCCGCGGGCAGGTCCGCCAGGAGGTCGGTGACGGTTTTACCAGTCTGTGATAATATCTCCAGCAGTCGCCCGGTGGCGTAAATGGCATCGTCAAACCCGAAGTAGCGATCCGCAAAAAAGAGGTGGCCGCTCATCTCTCCGGCCAGGAGTGCGCCGGTTTCCTGCATCTTTTGCTTGATGAGGGAGTGCCCCGTCTTCCACATCAGGGGCTTGCCTCCCTGGGCGGCCACATCATCGTAAAGGCGCTGGGAACACTTGACCTCTCCGATAATCGTGGCTCCGGGATGAAGGGGCAGAAGAGAACGGGCGAACAAGATCAAAAGCTGGTCGCCCCAAATAATCTCTCCCCCCGGTCCAATAACCCCCAAGCGGTCGCCATCGCCGTCATAGGCTACTCCCAGATCTAAGCGCTGCTCCTTGACCAAATTTTTCAGGTCCACCAAATTCGCTTCAATGGTGGGGTCCGGCTCATGGGCCGGGAAGCGGCCGTCCATCTCGCAGTAAAGGGGCCAAACTTCGCAACCCAGTCTTTGAAACAAAGGCAAGGCCACCGGTCCCGCAGTGCCGTGCCCGGCATCCAGGCCCAGTCTCAAGGGCTTGGTGATCCGCAAATTTTGCGCCAGGTAATCCAGATAAGCCGGGAGGATATCCTTGTGCTCCACCGCCCCGTTACCGGAGATAAATTTCCCTTTCTGGGCCATTTGATAAAGTTCCTGAATTTCCTCCCCGAAAATGGTGTGATAGCCGTTACAGATCTTGAACCCATTGAATTCCGGCGGATTGTGGCTGGCAGTGATGATGACCCCGCCATCCGCCTCCAGGTGGCGTATGCCAAAATAGAGGACCGGCGTGGGTACCACCCCGATATCGATTACCCGGCAGCCGCTGGCCGCCAACGCCTCCACCAACCGGTCCCGCCATGCCGGGGAACTCTCCCGGCAGTCCCGACCCACCACGATACGGGCCTTGTCCTGGCGGCAAAAATAAGCGCCCAAAGCCCGCCCGAAACGGAACACGCCATCGCCATCCAGATCGAGCCCTACCCTGGCCCGGATGTCATATTCCCGGAAGATCAGGGGATTCATATGTAAGTCATTTTTAGTTTTGCAGAAAAAATTATGGGTTGGCCCAATGACTGTTGAGAAACCACTTGTACGTCCTGGATAGGCCTTCTCTCAAAGGGGTGCGGGGCCGCCAGCCCATGCCGGAAAGGCGGCTGACATCCAAGAGCTTTCTGGGGGTGCCGTCGGGATATTGGGGATCGAAGACCAGGCGTCCGGAAAAACCCACCACTTCCGCCACCGTCTGGGCCAGTTCCCTGATGGTCTGGTCCTCTCCGGTACCCACATTGATAATTTCGCCGGCATTATAGTATTGCATCAAAAACAGCGAGGCATCGGCCAGGTCGTCCACGTACAAAAATTCCCGCCGGGGCGATCCAGTGCCCCAAACGATCACCTCTCCTGCGTCCTTGATTTTTCCTTCGTGGCATTTGCGTATCAGGGCCGGGATGACATGGGAATCTTGAAGATCAAAATTATCACCTGGACCATAAAGGTTGGTGGGCATCACCGCAATGAGGTTGGCGTTGTATTGCCGCCGGTAAGCCTGGCACATTTCAATGCCGGCAATCTTGGCCAAGGCATATGGTTTATTGGAGGGCTCCAACTTCCCATCCAGCAAGTATTCTTCTTTCATGGGTTGGGGACAAAACTTTGGGTAGATACAGGAACTCCCCAAAAAAAGGAGCTTTTTTACGCCGTTAAGATAGGCTTGATGAATGACATTGTTTTGAATCATTAAATTGTCGTAAATGAACTCTGCCGGGAAATTATTGTTGGCCCAGATTCCCCCCACCTTCGCCGCGGCCAGGAAGACATAGTTCGGGCGCTCCTTGCCGAAAAAAGTGGTCAGCGCCGCCTGGTCCCGAAGGTCCAGTTCCTCCAGAGTCCTGAAGAGTAGATTTTCATAACCTGCGGCGCCCAGAGCCCGGCTGATGGCGCTTCCCACCAAGCCTTGATGCCCGGCCACAAAGATTTTTGCTGATTTTTCCAATTATCTCTGGCTGTATACAGGAATCCCGTTTTCCCGGGCCATTTGCCGGATGACATCCTGACAATGCCGCATTTCTAGGAGGTTCTTGAGATCCGTATCCACCATAAGTCGCACCAACTCCTTAAAGGTCACTTGCGGTTGCCAGCCTAGTATCATGTAACATTGCTATTTTCGTTTAATGCGGTATAATAAGGCAAATTCCTTGGGGGAGGGATTTGCCATGAAGCCACGATATCGGGTGACCTTAACAGAGCAAGAACGTCAGGAACTAGAAGCTTCGAAAACGGGGCGGACCAGTGCGAAACGGTTCCTCTACGCACGCGCTTTACTCCTGTGTGATGCAGGACCCCAGGGGCCTGCCTGGAAAGTGGCAGATGTGGCTGAGGCTCTGGGTGTAACGCCTCGCACCATTGAACATCTGAAAAAGCGTTTCGTGGAAGAGGGGCTGGCTGCGGCGCTGGCACGGAAACAGCCGGAGAAGCCAGGTCGCGAGCCCACCTTCGATGGGGCTTTCGAGGCCCGTCTGATCGCCTTGGCCTGCTCGGAAGCGCCGGAAGGCAGGCGGCGTTGGACCGTACGATTGCTGGCTGAGAAAGCAGTCGAATTGGATTTGGCTCCCAGGGTCTCGCATATGACCGTGCAGCGCCTACTTAAAAAAACGAACTTAAGCCTCATCTCCGGAGGTACTGGAAAATCCCGCCGGAGGGGAGCGCCGCGTTCGTAGCTCACATGGAAGATGTTATTCATGTTTATCAGTTGCCCTATGACCCCGACTATCCGCTGGTCTGTATGGATGAAACCAATAAACAGCTGATCGGGGAGGTCCAGGTCCCCATGGCTTGTGCCCCGGGAAGACCGGCGCTGATCGACCATGAATATGCCCGCAACGGCGTGGCCCAAATCTTTCTCGAAGTGGAACCGTTGACCGGCAAGCGCCATGTGGCGGCCTTTGAGCATAGAACGAGAAAAGACTGGGCCCGGTGGATCAAGGGCATGCTTGATGAGCGATATCCTAACGCCATCCGAGTGCGCTTGGTCCTGGATAACTTGAACACCCATGGTCTCGCCGCCCTCTATGAAACCTTTGAACCTCAAGAGGCACGGCGTTTGGCAGAGAGGCTCGAGTTTCATTTCACCCCAAAGCATGGTTGTTGGCTCAACATGGCTGAGATCGAGTTAAGCGCCCTTACCGGGCAATGTCTGGATCGGCGAATCCCAGATCTTGAAACCTTACGAAGCTACATGGCCGCCTGGGAGAATGACCGGAACAACCGCCAGTCAAAAATAGATTGGCGTTTCTCCACCGCCGATGCCAGGATAAGACTGAAGCGCCTTTATCCGAAACTATAGATGATACATGATACTAGTATCATGTAACATTGCTATTATCGTATAATGCGGTATAATTAGGACAAATTCCTTGGGGGAGGGATTTGCCATGAAACCACGGTATCGTGTGACGTTAACAGAGGAAGAACGTCAGGAACTCGAGACTTTGAAAACGGGTCGGACCAGTGCGAAACGGTTCCTTTACGCACGCGCTTTACTCCTGTGTGATGCAGGACCGCATGGGCC
>JBMORF010000048.1:0-96295 GCA_049322315.1 Thermodesulfobacteriota bacterium
CGCGCCCCCCACCACCTGAAGCTGATCAAGTCCCCCCGGCGCAGCCATTTTGAAATCTTAAGGGCCAAACTGGGTTGGGGGGAGGTGCGGGGCCCTAATTCCCAGGTTTGCAAAGAACCGGCATGAAAGGATTTCACCGCAGAGACGCGGAGTACGCGGAGAAGCGCAGAGAAGAAATCTTTTCTCTGTGAATCTCTGCGTCCTCTGCGCCTCTGCGGTGAAAAAATTATGACCGAGCCTATCCAGGAATTCCCCGTTCGCCGCCTCCGGCCGGAGGGGATGGAGGAAGTCACCGACCCCGTGGCCGTGGAAGAGCCCCTGGAGATTCGCCTGGCAGGCGAGCCTTTTCAGGTCTTGATGCGCCTGCCGGGGCTGGAAAAGGAACTGGCCGTGGGTTTTTTGTATACCGAGGGGATCATTAAGAATTTGGGGGATATTACCACCCTCCACTTCTGCGGCACGGCCACCGATCCTTTGCTCCCCCCCAACGTGGTGGACATCGTGCTTTCCGACGCGGCCCAGGCCCGCACCGGCCGCCGCCACCTGGAGGTGGCCTATTCCAGTTGCAGCCTCTGCGCCAAGGAAGCGGTGGACGAAATCTGCCGCAAGATGGCCCCGGTGACCAGCGACCTGACCGTGAAGCGCCGCACCATCACCGCTTTGATGGAACGTATGGCCGCATCTCAAGAAGTCTTCAAAAAAACCGGGGGCACCCACGGAGTGGCCCTGGCAACGCCTGACGGCCGGGTCTTTTTCCTGGCCGAAGACATCGGCCGCCACAACGCCATGGATAAAGTCATCGGCCGGGCGGTAATGCAGCGCCTGGACATGACCCGGATGGTGGCCCTGCTCAGCGGCCGCATCAGCTTTGAGATGGCTCTAAAATGCGCGCGGGCGGGCATCCCCATCCTGGCCGCGGTCTCCGCGCCCACCTCCATGGCCCTGACCCTGGCCCAAGAAACGGGCCTCACCCTGGCGGGTTTCGTCAGGGGTAACCGCCTGAATGTCTATACCCATTCGGAAAGGATTGCGTGAGGCCCGTTTTTAGTTTTGCGTTTTTCGTAATAGAAAAGGGGACTGATATGAAATATCCGTCCCCTTATTATTTATTGAGTTTAAAATAAGTCGGCTTAAGGACCGACATCTTAAGGATTTTCTATTATGCCTTTACGCAAAACGAAAAACCCAAAACGCAAAACGATCTTTTACGCGGGCTGCTGGATCGCCGACAGTTGCCAGGGATTATTGCCCACCGGCCGGGTGAAGGTCCAGTATTCTTCGAACTTCACCGGGTCGGTCTTGCTGCCGGAGACGACCTCGCCGGTCTTGTCGTCCACGTTGTAATCCAGCAGGTTGGCGTAAACCCTGACGGTAATATAATCCTGCCCCGCCTCCTGCCAGGCCTCGGTGAGGTCCACGGACCGGACCGCGATATTCTCCAGGCGGTTGATCTGGCCCTCGGCCTTGAGATTGGCGGCGTCCTCCTGGAGGAGCCGGTACATCTCCTCGGTGAGCATATTCCTAACCGGAGTCATATCCCGGTTGGCCCAGCTCCCTTGAATCTTAAAGAACGCGTCCATACACCAGTCCTGGAACCGGGTTTCATCGAAACTGGAGTCCATCTGCTGAATATGGCTCAGGCCCTGCTCCAGGTCCCAGTCCCGCTGTTCCTCGATCTGCCCCTGGGGCGTGTCATACACCGGCGGGAAGTTGCGCTGGGGCATCTGCACCGTCTCGTAGCTGCTCTGGTAAGCGCCCTGGGCCATGGCCGCTTCTTGCCTCTTTTTCTTGATATACCAATAGATCAGATAAGCTATACCCGCCAGCAACAGGATATCGAAGAGGCCGATGCCTCCTCCGCCACCTGCAGAACCAGGGGCGCCATGGGCCGAGGGGCCGCCGAACAAGCTGCGGAAGAGCAGACCGCCGGCCAGGCCCCCCAACATGCCGCCGCCGAAACTGCGCCAGAAGGAGCTGGGCTGGGAGGGCGGCGGAGTCATGGGCCGGGTGGGCGCGACCCCGGGCCGAGGTTGGGTCGGCCGGTAGGCGCTGGGCGGGGTGTAAGTCCTGGGGGGCGCCGCAGAGCGGGAGCCCCGGCTGCCGACGGAAGAGCGGCCTCCTCCTACCCGGGCCCAGGAGTCGTCGACCTGGAAGGACCAGGCGCATAAAAAAAGCAGGCTTAGAAGGATTAACAAGCCTTTTAGACGTTTATGCGGGTACATAAGTGCCTCCGTGTGTTTTGCTGATTTATGGTGAAAATAAATTATATATTTTGCCGGAATCCGGAGCTAACGAAAAAACTGCCTTTTAAAGATTTACCCCTCAGGGATTGGCTTCGCTTCACTCAGGATGACAAAAAAAGCACTTTCGCAGAGGTCACAAGTTGGTATCCTTAGAAAGCCACTCCGTTAAAGCGCAGCAGGCAATAAATGATGACTGCTACGGACCAATAAACCCAAAGTCCCCAATAATAAGTATAAAAAGCCAGAGGTCCGCATTTAGGGTAGACATACTCACGGTCGACGAACCACAGAACAATACTGATATAAACGGCTATGGCCGCCACTGCCATCCAGAGCAAATATCCCCAGGCCCGGCCTAACACCACCCCGATGCTGCCGATTATCAGGGGAGGAAACTGCATGATGAGATCGGCCCAACCGGTGCCATAACAGAAGAGAAAGTGGGTCTTATCTATGTAATCTTCCCCTTTTCCGATTAAAAGATCTTTTACTTTTTGGCTATGCGGATTTCTTACCGCCAGGATTTGCATATATAACGGAAAAGCATAAATGATTATGCCGATAATGACTAAAATCCAGGTTATTTTGGTGGGTTCCAGCATAGCAACGATATCTGCGCCCGATTATCGGCGGGCTTGCACCACCCAAAGGCCGAGGGTTACTTTTTTATCGGCGCGATTCCCAATTTATCCAATTCCCGGCAACACAGGGAGTGCCCCATTTGGCAGCCCTTCTGGAAATCGGCCACGGCCTTGTTCTGCTGGTCCAGGTGCATCAGGTAAATCTGACCCCGGAAGAAATAAAATAGGGGGATCTCTGGAGCCAACTTGATGGCTCTTGTAAAATCACCCACGGCTTCCTGGTACTTACCCATGCAAAACTTGGCCATGCCCCGCTTCTGGAAGAGCCAGGGGTCCTTGGGCGCCAGGGCCGCGGCCCGGTCATAATCCTTTAAGGCTTCCGCAAATTTTCCTTCCTGGGCCAGGTTGTCCCCCCGCTCTTTCAGGGCCTCCATGTTTTTGGGGTCCTGGGCCAAAACTTTGCCCAAGGCCGCAACGGCCTCGCCCCGGCGCTCCAGGCCCGCCAGAATCTTCCCTTGAGCCATCAGAAGACCGGGGTCCTGAGGATGGGCCGCCAGGCCCCGATTCACTTCCTCCAGGGCCTCGGTCTTGCGGTCCAGGTCCGCCAGGGCCAGGGCCAGAGCCCGCCGGGCCTTGGCCGCGTCCGGCTGGTCCTTAAGATACTTGCCCAGGAGTTCCACGGCCCGTTCATTCTTTCCGGCTTTTTGGGCTTCCAGACCCTGGGACAACAAATCCGCGCTTGGGGCAATGGAAGTCAGAAGTATTAAGCCTATAAGGATTATCAGGATCATGAAGCTGCTTTTCGTGGCCGTTCTTCTCAAGTCAGACCTCCTGGGAGATAGAAACCTGCAAAATGTTTGATACCGAGTTGCAGTTTAAAAGTATTAAACGTAGCGAACCATGTGTTCGTCCAACAACGTCCGGGGCGAACACAAGGTTCGCCCCTACGAAAAAATTACTTTTTGATTACGAATTGGCGAGAGGACATAAGGGGCCAGGGGCCAGAAAGATGACGATTTTTCCACTGACCCCTGATCCCTAATCCCTAATCCCTGCCCCATCAGTAGCTGCGCATGGCCCGGAGGCGGGCAATCCGCTCTTCGATGGGCGGGTGGGTGCTGAAGAGATGCATGATGCCGCTCCCGGTCAAGGGGTTGACGATGAACATGTGCGCGGTGGCCGGGGAGGCGTCCAGGGGCTGTTGCTCCGAGGCCCGGGCCAGTTTGCCCAGGGCCGAGGCCAGGGATTGGGGATTGTGGGACAAATGCGCGCCGGTCTCGTCCGCCAGGTACTCCCGGGACCGGGAGATGGCCATCTGGATGAGCATGGCGGCAATGGGCGCCAGAATGGCCAGGATCAGGGAACCGATAACGGACCCGCCATTATCGTCGTCCCGGGCCATACCGAAAATCGCCCCCCACTTGACCATGTTCGCCAGGATCATGATGGCCCCGGCCATGGTGGCGGCGATGGTGGAAATGAGGATGTCCCGGTTGCGCACGTGTCCGATCTCATGGGCCAGGACCCCTTTCAGTTCCTGGGGGGTGAGGATGCGCATGATCCCTTCAGTGGCGGCCACGGCCGCGTGCTCGGGGTTGCGGCCGGTGGCAAAGGCGTTGGGGGAGTCATCCGGGATGATATAGACTTTGGGTTTGGGGATGCCCGCTTCCCGGGACAGGTCCTCCACCATGCGGTGGAGTTCCGGGGCTTCGGCGGGACTCACTTCCTGGGCGTTGTACATCCTGAGGACGATCTTGTCGGAGAACCAGTAGCTGAAAAAGTTCATGCCTAAGGCCAGGATAAAGGCGAAGTACATGCCGCTCCGGCCGCCGATAAGTTTGCCCATAAGGACCATAAAAACGGTCAAACCGCCTAACAACAAAAAGGTTTTTATCTTGTTTTCCATAGTTTGCTCCCTCAAATGGCCAATATTTGTTGAAACAGCTTACGCCTTGGCCAAGGCTTTTTACCCCCCTTTCTTAAAGGGGGGTCAGGGGGGATTTTGCACGCCTCTGAAAATCCCCCTAAATCCCCCTTTAGAAAAGGGGGACTTTAAAACTCCTGATCATACCCGCTCCGCTTTATAACTAGCACCGACTTTCCGGTAAGTGCCGGTCTTCCTTATTTTTAGACTTTCTCTGCAAATAAATATTAAAGAGGACCTTGGCCTTTGTCAATAGGCTGGCGGTCTCCGGCGGGGGCGATAAAATATAGAAAATATTCCTGATTACCCTTGGGACCCTTTAGAGGGGAGGGAAAGGCGGGACTCACTTTTAACCCCAGGGAGCGGGCGGTCCGGGCCACTTTCTCCACTGCGTTATGCTGCAATTTGGCGTCCCGGACCACCCCCCCCTTCCCCACCTGGCCCTTGCCCACTTCGAACTGGGGTTTTACCAGGGCCAGGATTTCCCCGCCGGGACTTAAGAATTCCAGGACTTTGGGAAGCACCAGGGTTAAGGAAATAAAAGAGAGGTCCAGGGTGATGAGGTCCACCGGCTCCGGCACGTCTTCAGGGGGCAAATGGCGGATATTGCGGCGCTCCAGGACGATCACCCGGGGGTCCTGGCGCAAGGACGCGTCCAGTTGGCCGTAGCCCACATCCACCGCGTAGACTTTGGCCACCCCATTGGTCAGGAGGCAATGGGTGAAGCCCCCGGTGGACGCGCCCACGTCCATGGCGACTTTCCCGGCGGCAGAGACGGGGAAATGGGCCAGGGCCCCGGCCAGTTTCTCTCCACCCCGGCTGACGTACTGATGGGGCGCGGGCTTAAGGACGATCTCCACGTCACCGGGCACCAGGGTGCCCGCCTTGGCCACCGGGGCCCCGTCCACTTCCACCCGCCCCGCCAGGATAAGGGCCTGGGCCTTGGCCCGGGTCTCCGCCAGGCCCCGGTCCACCAGGAGGGTATCCAGGCGTTCTTTGGAAGGCCGGTTTTCCGTTTTCGGTTTTCCGTTTTCCGTTTTGATGGACAAAGTCGGTGGGTATGGTGCGTTTTACGCACCAAAGGAAACAAAAAGGCAACAATTCTTAGATGTTTCAATCGTTACAAAAGTCAACTAACAGCATTTCCACGCTGTTTTTTGCACGACCTTCAATAGCGGCCTCTTGATAAATCTCGGTAGCTTTCTTACGATAGGCGTTTTCTCCAGTTATAAGCCAAGCTCTTTTAAGATAGTTAATTGCTAACAAGGGGTTTTTCTCAAGCAGTTCTGACAATAAAGAAGGAGGTAAGGGCCTGCAACCCTTCCTTCCCTCCCTCCCCCCAACTCCTTATCCTTTAAACCCGCCCCACACCACCTTTTTGTGTTGGGCCGGTTGTCCCACCAGTTCCAGCGCGCCTTTGAGGATGCCAGCGGCGTCCAGGCCGTATTTCTGGCGCAAGATATCCGGCTTGCCGTGTTCCATGAAGACGTCCGGGATGGCCAGGCGTTTCACCGGAATACCGGTGAGGCCGTGGTCGGAGAAAAGCTCCAGGACCGCGCTGCCGAAGCCGCCCTGGGCCACGTTTTCTTCCACGGTGAGGACCCGGCCGCATTTGGCCGCCAGGGACAGGATGAGTTGCTCGTCCAGGGGTTTGATGAAACGGGCGTTAACCACCGTGGCCTTGTGCCCCTGCTTCTTGAGCTCCCGGGCCGCGTCCAGGGCATGGCGCACCGAAGCCCCCAGGGCCAGGATCAAGAGATCGTCCCCTTCTTTCAGGACTTCGGCCTTGCCGATGGGAATTTTTTGGAGAGTGGAGGTAAAATCCACGCCCACCCCTTGCCCCCGGGGGTAGCGCAACGCAATGGGACCCGGATGGTCCACCGCGGTGTACAGCATGTGCCGCAGCTCGTCTTCATCCTTGGGGGCCATGACCACCAGATTGGGGAGGTGGCGGAGATAGGAAAGATCGAAGAGCCCCTGGTGGGTCTCCCCGTCTTCGCCGACAATGCCCCCCCGGTCCATAGCCAGGACCACCGGCAGATTCTGGAGGCAGACGTCGTGCAGCACCTGGTCATAAGCCCGCTGCAAGAAAGTGGAATAGATGGCGGCCACGGGGCGCAGGCCCTCAATAGCCAGGCCCGCGGCAAAGGTCACCGCGTGCTGCTCGCAGATGCCCACGTCAAAAAAACGTTCCGGGAAATGAGTCCGGAAGTCCACCAAGCCGGTGCCGTCGGGCATGGCCGCGGTGATGGCCACGATTTTTTTGTTTTCCCGGGCCAGGCGCACCATGGTGTCCCCGAAAACTTCCGTATAAGAAGGAACTTGGCTGACGCTCTTGGTGGCCACGCCGGTATCCGGATCGAAGCGGCCCAAACCGTGAAAGCCCGTGGGGTCGGTTTCCGCGGGACGGTAGCCCTTGCCTTTGGTGGTGAGGACGTGCACCAGGACCGGGCCACTCAAGTTTTTCACATTATTGAGGGTTTCGATGAGATGGTCCAGGCGGTGGCCTTTGACCGGCCCCAGGTAATTGAACTTCAAGGCCTCAAAGAGCATACCCGGGGTAAAGAAGGCCTTGAAAGACTCCTCGCCTTTTTTGGCCCAGGTCACCAGATCGCCGCCGATACCCGGGAAGGAGCGCAGCAGGCCCTCCACCTGCTTCTTTAAGAAGACCATGGTGGGCCCGGTGAGTTTGCGGCTTAAAAAAGAGGAGAGCGCGCCCACGTTCTGGGCAATGGACATGCCGTTATCGTTTAAAATCACGATCAGGTCTTTGTCCAAGTCCCCGGCGTTGTTCAGCCCCTCGAAGGCCAGGCCCGCGGTCATGGAACCGTCGCCGATCACCGCGATGGTCCGGCCGCATTCCCGTTTCAAGCAGCGGCCGGTGGCTATACCCAGGGCCGCGGAGATGGAAGTGGAACTGTGGCCGGTATCGAAGGCGTCATGTTCGCTTTCACTGCGTTTGGGAAAGCCGCTGAGCCCCTGGTATTGCCGCAGGGTATGGAAGCGGTCCAGGCGGCCGGTGAGGATCTTGTGGGTGTAGGTCTGGTGGCCCACGTCCCAGATGATCTTGTCCCGGGGCGAGTCAAAGACGTAGTGCAGGGCGATGGTCAATTCCACCGTCCCCAGGCTGGGAGCCAGGTGCCCGCCGGTGCGGGACACGGTGGAGATAATCACCTCCCGCACTTCCTGGGCCAGGGGCGCCAGGAGTTCCGGGGACAATCTTTTCAAGTCCTGGGGGCTGTTGATGGTGTCCAACAAACGGCGGATACTAGGCTGTGAACTCTGAGATTTATCCATTATTACCCGTCCTCCATTCAGGAGCGGCGCACCAAGAGGTAGCGTGCGACTTCCCGCAGCGGATCGGCCGCCGGCCCGAAATCCTCCAGATCGGCAACGGCCGTTTCCACCAGGCGCTGCGCCCATGCCCTAGCCTCGTCTCGTCCCAGTACTCCCGGATAAGTGGCCTTATGGCGCTGCGCGTCCATCCCCGTGGCCTTGCCCATCTCCCCGGCCTCTCCTTCCACGTCTAGAAGGTCGTCGGTAACCTGGAAGGCCAACCCAAATTTTTCCCCGTAGCTGGTCAGCGCGGTTACTTCCGCCCTGGTCCCTCCAGCCATTACGGCTCCGGAACGGACCGCGGCGGTAAGCAGAGCCCCGGTCTTCATCCGGTGAATCGTTTCCAACTCCTTCAAAGTAACCTTCCGGCCTTCGGCCTGGAGGTCCAACATCTGGCCGCCCACCATGCCCGGGTAACCCGCGGCCGCGGCGATGAGCTGGATGACGGCCAGCAAATCCCTCTCCCGGCCTTCGAAGTGGGAGGCGGACTCCGCCATAATGTCGAAGGCCGCGGTGAGCAGGCCGTCTCCCGCGAGAATAGCCGTGGCTTCATCAAACTTCTTATGGCAGGTGGGCTGCCCCCGGCGCAGATCGTCATCATCCATAGCCGGCAAATCGTCATGGATCAGGGAGTAAGTATGGATCATCTCCAAGGCGCAGGCCACCGCCAGGACCTCTGAGGGATCACCCCCCACCGCCTCCGCGGCCGCCAGGCAGAGGACAGGCCTGAGCCTCTTGCCTCCGGCAAAGAGACTGTAATGCATGGCCTGAACCACCCTGAAAGCGGGGCCCCGCACCGCGGGCAGATAGGCCTCCAAGGCCCGGTTAACCAAGCCTCGACGTTCTTCCAAATAGGCTTTGAGATCCATGGTAATTTTACCACAGAGGCACAGAGAAAATCAGTGGTTAGTGGTCAGTGGCCAGTGGTCAGAATTAAAATGACTGGCTTTTCACTGACCCCTGATCACTGGCCACTGACCACTCTCCTTTGTTCTCGGGGTCTCTGTGGTGAATCTTTTAATTCTCTCCCTCTTCCTCCGGGAAGGGCCGGGTGAAAAAATGGCCCGCATCATTTTTGAGCAGCAACTCCACCCGTTTTTCCACCTCATCCAACTTCTGCTGGCAGAACTTCACCAGGCGCACCCCTTCCTCAAACGCGGCCAGGGACTCCTCCAGGGCCAGGTCCCCGTGCTCCAGGGATTCCAGGACCCCTTCCAACCGCTTCAGGGCCGCCTCGAAAGTGGCGGGTGGTGGTTCTTTTTTAGCCATTGAGAATCAGTTTTCTGTTTTCAGTTTTCAGTTTTCTGTTTTCAGTTTTCTGTTTTTTTTCTCGCGTTCCCAAGCTTGGCTTGGGAACGTAATTAGGGCAAGCTTAGCTTGCCTTATACCTGCATTCCCAAGTGCAACTTGGGGACGAGTTTATATGTTTGCTTTTTCATCTGCTTACTGCTCACGGCTCACTTTCTGCACTTCGCAGTCCATCCGACCCTGCGCGACTCTGACCTGGATAAGGGAACCCGCCGGCGCCTGGCCCGCATCCCGGATAATGTGCCCTTCCGGCAGTTTCGTAGCCACCGCGTAGCCCCGCTCCAGGATGGCCAGGGGGCTGAGTTGTTGCAGATGGCTATTAAGATAATCCAGGTGCCGCCGCTGTTCTTTCATGGTTAGATGCCAGCGCTGTCCCAAAGTTATCCCGGCCTGGTCTACTCGTTGCCGGGCCAGGGCCAGGGTGCGCCGGGGGCTCAGTAAAAAAACCCGGGAGCCGGCGAGCCTCGCCTGCTGGCGGCAGCCCATAAGAACGCGGCGGGTGCGCCGGGCCAGAGTTTCGGCCCCATCATCCACTTTAAGGCGCAAATCCGTCAAGGTGCGGCGCAAATCCGGCAGCAGCCGGGAAGTCAGATGCAGATGTTGCCGGGCCGCGCTCACCCGGCGTCTCCAGCCCAGGTTGAGGGCAGCCTCCAGGTTGGCAAGCCGCCGCTGTAATTCCCCTTTATCCGGGACCACCAGTTCCACCGCGGCGCTGGGGGTGGAGGCCCGCACGTCCGCCACAAAATCGGCGATGGTAAAATCCACTTCATGGCCCACCGCGGAGACCACGGGCACGGGACAGCGATGGATGGCCCGGGCGACTATTTCTTCGTTGAAAGGCCACAGGTCTTCCAGGGAACCGCCGCCCCGGGCCAAAACGATGACCTCCAGTTCCGGATACTGCGCTAAATCGTCCAATGCCCCGGCGATCTCGCCGGCCGCGGCCGCGCCCTGGACCTTCACCGGATAGATGAGCACCTCCACGTCGGGGAACCTCTGGCCCAAGAGGCGCAGAAAATCCCGCACCACCGCGCCGGTGGGGGAAGTGACCAGGGCCAGGCGCCGGGGCAGATACGGCAAAGGTTTTTTGTGGTCCGGGGCAAAGAGCCCCTCGGCCTGAAGCCGGGCCTTGAGGGCCTCGAAGGCCTGGGCCAAGGCGCCCCAGCCCAACGGCTCCAGGTAGTCCAGCACCAGTTGGTATTCCCCCCGGGGTTCGTAAACCGTGAGCCGCCCCCGGCAGAGCGCCTGGCTGCCCTCCTGGGGCTTGAAGCGCAAATGCAGATGATTCCCCTTAAACAAGACGCTGCGCAATTGCGCGCCTTCGTCCTTGAGGGTAAAATAAAAATGGCCGGAAGAGGGCTGCCGCAGGTTGGAGATCTCGCCACTGACCCACACCAGAGAGAAACCGGTCTCCAGGCGCTGCCGGATTTCCCGGGTCAGGGCGCTGACCGTATAGATCTGGGGAAATTCCTGGTCCTGCATGGTTAATTGTTTGACTATAACATATTTTGGAGGATGGCACCAAAAGATTCTAATTTCTAGAAGTTCATGGTTTTAGCTGCAATTACGAGAACTTATGCCGGTTTAGCGATGGTCCCCCAGGCTCAATAACGGCTGCCCGAAATAGAGCCTGTTGGGGGTCTATTTTCCCTTTCCGCCTTATTATGCCTCGATTTTTTTTAAAAGAATTTTAAAGGGTTTTAACTTTTTTAAAATACATACCGTTATTATCCCTAAGAGGTCTCCATCGCTCCTCCTGGCGCGCTCCATCAAGAAACTTTGAACCTTGAACTCTGAACCTTGTACTATTTTTATGGATTATCCCCCCGGTTTACCTGGATTATTACGCTCCCGGAAAAGGTCCGGAGCGCCCCGCCGCGTCTGGTTTTTCCGGCAAAAATTTTTCCTGGAGGAAGAATGCCTCCGGGCCTGCCGCCAGTTGGGCCTGGAGGTGCGGGAATGGAACTTGGGGGAAGGCTGGGACGCCTCTAACTTTTCCGGGTTTCTCGCGGGTCTGCTGGAGTTCCAGCCCGACTTCTTGTTCTGTATCAATCATATCGGCTTTGATAAAGAGGGCCGGATCACCGAGTTGCTGAAGGAGAGCGAAATACCTGCGGCCGTCTGGTACGTGGACAACCCGGACTTTATCATCAAAGCCTATCCCCAAAACGTCTCCCCCTGGGTTTACCTGTTTGTCTGGGACCGCCACTATCTTGATGATCTTCAGGCCCTGGGTTTCTCCCACCTGGCTTACCTTCCCCTGGCCACGGACCCCCGGCTTTTCCACCCCTTTCGCACTCCGCCCACCTGGAAATTCGGGGAAATAGCCGCGGCCTTCGTGGGCTCCACCTGGACCCAAAGGGTCCGCCAGCAACTGTCCCGCTTTAAGAATGACCCGGAAAAACTGGCCCTCATCGAAGCCGCGGCCCGGCGGTTTATTGCCAGTCCGGCCTACAAAGCCGGGGCGGAGTTGACCGCGCTCTTTCCCGCTTTTTCCGGGCTCCCCTTACAGGAACAGATCGATCTCGAGGCTGCGGCCCTATGGCGGGCCTCACAAAAGCACCGCCTGGAAAGCGTCATCGCCCTAACCCCCTCCGGGCTCCAGGTGTACGGGGACGCGGCCTGGGAAGCATTTTTGTCCCACCGGGAAGCCTACGGCGGCCCCGTGGGCTATAACCGGGAGCTGCCGGCCTTCTATCAATGCGTGGGCGTGAATCTGAATATTACCAGCCTGCAGATGAAAGACGGCCTGAACCAGCGGGTCTTCGACGTGCCGGCCGCGGGGGCCTTCCTCCTCACTGATTTTAAGGAGTCTCTCCTGGAGTTATTCCAGGAAAATGAGGTAGCCGTCTACCATAATCTGGATGAGGCTCGTTCCCAGTTAGAATATTACGCCCAACACCCCGAAGAACGCCAGGCCCTGTCGGCCAGGGCCCGGGAGCGGGTTTTAGGCCAGCATACTTTTGTGCACCGGGTGCAAAGCATTATCGACTGCCTGGCCCCCGTCTTCTTTTAATCATGCTTGAGAAGTTCCAGGTTGAGACCTCTGCGAAAGTCCCCATTCTGTCATTCTGAATGGAGCGGAGCGGAATGAAGAATCTCGTTTTTGGCAGCGAGGCATTTCTTAGCCGTGCCGATGATTGCACCTGGTTTATGAATCCTGACCGTCAAAATACGAGATCCTTCGCTCCGCTCAGGATGACAAAAGGAGCTTTCGCAGAGGGGTTAAAATTCTGGGTTCAAAGTCAGACCGCTTACTCCTGTAATTTTAGTAACTTACGTATGGGGCTAGATTTCAGGCGGAACTTTCCAGAAGTTATTTAAATATAAACCGATATATCGTTATATAACCTGACATTTTGCTACCTCTGAAAATTGTCTCTGGGAGGAATAGCCGGGAGATCTGCAGAAGCAGGTCACAAGACCCCGGGATTTGGATTTCACTGCTCACTGCTTACTTTTAACCTGCTCCACCTCTCTTGGGAAACAAAATGAAAGACGAAGAAAAAACCAGAGATCAGCTCCTAGAAGAACTGGCCGCCCTGCGCCGGGAGTTGGACGATATTCAGGCCTTTGCCGACCCGGAGTGGCGCCGCCTGGAAAAATGGCGCCAGAGTTTCGGGCAACTCCAGAAAATGCTATCAGAGGTGCTGGCGGTCCTGGAAGGCCGGGACCCCGACCTGGTGGAGCATCATCACCGGGTGACGCAGTTAGCCTGTGCCATCGCCGGGGAACTGGGCCTGACCCTGGAACAGATCGAAGGACTGAGCATCGCCGCCATGGTGCACGACATCGGCAAGGTCTTTATTCCGCCGGAAGTCCTTGCCAAGACCAGTAGGTTGACCCCCCTGGAAACCACCCTGATCCAGGCCCATCCCCAGGCCGGTTATAATCTTTTGCAAAATCTGGATTTCTCCCAACCCGTGGCCCAAATTGTTCTGCAGCATCATGAAAGATTGGATGGCTCCGGTTATCCCGCCAAGCTCACAGGAGAGGAGATTTTGCTGGAGGCCCGCATCCTGGCGGTGCCGGACGTAGTGGAAGCCATGTCCTATGCCCGGCCCCACCGCTTGAATTTGGGGATCAACCAGGCCTTGCAGGAAATCTCCCAAAACCGGGGCACCCTCTACGACCCGGAAGTGGTGGATGTCTGCCTGCGCCTCTTCGCCCGGGGATTTGATTTTATTTGACCCACCCCACATACAGCGCCAGGCCCAGCCAGGCCCAGTTGTTGGCGTAATAATTGTCCGGGTTCAGGAAATACGCCCGCTCCCTTTCTATCTGGTAGAAGTGTAAGATCCTCTCCGCCATTTGCCGGGCAAAGTTTTGCTCCCCCGCAGCCAGAGCCGCGGCCAACACCCCGGCATAGAGCACCGGGCTCTCGTAGTTCACCAGGGGTTTACCCTCATAACTGTAGATGGCTGCCAATCTGCCGTGGGCCTGCCATTCCTGGTGGAAAAAAGGAAGAAAACGTTGTTTTAAAAGCCTGATAGCCCGTTGATCCTGAAACCAGAGGCCGTCCAGGGCCAGCCGCCAGGGGAGGCGCACCGCTTCCCAACCGAAATGGGTATCCTGCCCGGGCCCGGGGCTTGGTTGGCCCCGGGCGTCCACCCGACACCAATCCGGAAAGAGGCCCACCCCCATTTGCGTCCCCAGTCCCCGGGACAGGCGCGTCAACAGTTCATAGGTGGAATCCCGGAGCCGTTCCCATCCGGCCTGGGGCTGAAGCTCCCCGAAAATCCGGTACGCCGCCGGGGAAAAATAAGAGGGATTAAGGAGGTAGGGGGGTTGGCTTTCGTGCCAGTTGCCGGCGGTGAGGAGGAGTTCACCGGCGGGCAGCCGCACCGTCTCCAAAGCCCCAATGGCCTCCAGGACCCGCCGGGCTTCTCCGGTATAATCCGGCAGTTCCCCAGTCGGCCGCCAGCCCCGCCGGGCGGCCAGGATCAGGGCCAGGGCGTAATCCAGGTCCCCGTCCGTGGCCGTGTTCCAGTCCAGGACACGCCAGGCGCCGTCCTTGTCTTTGCCCCAGCGCCAGGCCAGCAAGGCGTCACCCTTCTCCCCCTGCCGGGAGAGATGCCGCCAGGTCCAGGCGTAAACCCGGGCGAAGGTGGCCGGGTCATTGGCCCAGACCGCCCGCAGCAAAGCGTAAGCCTGGGCTTCGGAGATGCTCTCTCCGGACCTTTCCGGGATCACCACCCTGCCGGCCGGAGAAATATAATGCCGCACATAGCTGCGCCAGGAGACTTTGAGGATCGGCTCAATCTGCTCCGGAGCAGCTTTCTCCCGGCGGCCGCAGCCCGTAGAACCCGTAACCAGGAAGACCAGGACCAGACCCAGAATGCCGGAAACCCCGGTTCTCCGGAATTTAAAGGAACAGATTGGCATCTTCTTCACCACATCCTGAGGCGATGCAGACAAAATGACACTTAAGTGTTGGAAAGGCAATCATAATCTAGGCCAACCCTTTTTGCCTTCCTGGCTTCCGGGGACAAGGTTTGGTCCCTTCCTGGGACAAAGACCGAACGTGTATTTGCATTACCAGCCGCCGATGCTTAAGTTGATCCGTAATATAATTGGCAAGAGGCAGGATGACGCGCTGTTATCTAACCTAATACAAAACTTCATCCTTTTAACCGGAGCACGAAAGAGGAAAATTGTCTCATCTGGAGGGCCTTAGTAATGAAAGTCTTTATGACCGGCGGCAGCGGTTTTGTGGGCGCTTATCTCTCCCGGGAGTTGGCCCGGCAGGGCCTGGAGATCACCATCCTCACCCGGAAACAGACCGGTCCCCCTCCTGACGAACCCCGCATCCGCTTTCTCACCGGCGATCCCACCAAAGAAGGCCCCTGGATGGAGGCGGTGGCGGAGCACGACTGGATCATCAACCTGGCCGGGGCCTCCATCTTCACCAGTTGGACCGAGGAGAAAAAGCGGGAAATCCACGACAGCCGCGTCCTCACCACCCGCAACCTGGTGGCCGCCCTGAAAAACGGGGATCGCCGTCAGCTCTTTTGCAGCACCTCCGCCATCGGCTACTTTGGTGACCGGGGGGATGAGGAGCTCTTTGATGACTCTCCCCCGGGAAACGATTTTCTCTCCCGCTTGGCCAAGGAGTGGGAGGATGAAGCCTTAAAGGCCCAGGAGTTGGGCATCCGGGTAGTCGTCACCCGCTTCGGCCTTGTCCTGGGAAAAGGCGGAGGGGCGCTTAAGCAAATGACCCAGGCCTTCAAGACCTTCCTGGGAGGCAAAATTGGCTCCGGCAACCAATGGTTTTCCTGGATTCACCAGGAAGACCACGCCCGGGCCTTTCTCTTCGTCAAGGACCACCCGGAAATTACCGGGGCGGTAAATTTCACTTCCCCCCAGCCGGTGCGCAACCGGGAACTCACCCGAGCCCTGGGCCGGGCTTTGAGCCGCCCTACCTTCATGGCCGCGCCCGCCTTTCTGGTGCGCTTGGTTCTGGGAGAGTTCGGGGAGGTGCTTCTCACCGGCCAAAAAGTCCTGCCTAAAAGATTGCTGGCCGCGGGCTTTCAGTTCCGTTTCCCGGATATCCACCAGGCGTTAAGGGATTTGCTGGGAACCAAGGGATAGAGGAGGATAACCTTATCCGGACGGGAGGAATTCCCTTCCCCGGACCATTCCCGGCTTTTCCAGATCCTGTTGGGGAAATCAACGGGGATCGGCTTTTCCAGCCACATCCCCCCCTTTCCAGGGCCATTGGCCGGTAATCTCCACTTCTAAGGCAAAACTTAGGAAGGTCCGGATCACCACCAGCAGACCCAACATCCCCAGGTCCTTAAAGGTGAGACCCACGGCCACGGTATTGACAATGTCGGAGGCCACGAAAAACTCCAGTCCCAGGAGAATGGCCTTGCCGAAACTGCTGCGGTATACCTGGTAGTATCTATCCAGCGATTTCTCTTTAATCAGCCAATAGATGAAGATGCTGGTGGAGGTTATCGCCCCCACCAAGATGATGGCCACTCCCACATATTCCAGTCCGAGGGAGATCCAGCTAAACACCTGCTCCAGCCACGCGTGGCCCGCCATGCTCTCTACCGGGAGTCTTTTCATCAGTCTTCCTCAAGAGTTCTGCTAGATGAAGTTAAAATTATTTGGTTTTAGGGTCTGGGTTGAAGGGTTATCTTGAGGACAGCGGAAAAACCCCGGCCCTGAAGATCCCTTCGAGATTATTGACTTTAACCTTAAATAGTCTTAATAATATTATATTAACATAGGTTTATAATCTTCTGACCATGGAGGCTACTTAAGATGAAGAAGAAATTGCTCGCCGCCTTGCTGATTTCCATGTTGACCGTGCTTCTCGCCCTTTCCGGAGTCTTCGCCGCCAAACTGCTCTGTGTCTCCCACGAGGACATCAAAGGCGAGACCACCGTATCTCAGTGCGTGGACCAAGGCATGGAATTCGCCATCATGGATACCCAAGGTTTCGTCCGTATCCTCACCCCCAGGGAAATTGACTTGACTAAAAAGATCAACCCCAAGGCCTTCGCCACCAAAGCCTTTGGAGTAAAATTCCAACACCTGGCCCCGGAAATTCCACCCCTGCCCGTATCTCCGGAGGCCGGCTGATACTATACTGAGCGACTTAATTAACCGCGGTTGACATTCTCTGCGGCCTCTGCGCCTCTGCGAGAAACCTTTTTATCTCGCAGAGACGCAGAGAGCGCACAAATCTATAGAGGTCGTCCCTTGCAATAAAGATCCAGACATTTTTCCTAGACCGGGCGCCGCCTCAAAATCAGATCACCGTGAGGGGATGGTTTCATGAATCGCCAGGACAAATTTGAAGATTTGCTTCTGATGTCCGACCCTCACGCAGTCTTTGCCGAAGTAAGATACATTTTATCTTTATTGATAGCGGATTTTGATGACACCGCCTTGAACCAGGTATTTCAGGACGTGGTCAGGCTCTTTAAGGGGGAGTATCCCGGGTATCGGCAGTGCAATACCTGGTATCATGATTTAAAGCACACCACTGATTGTCTGTTGGCTATGGCCCGCCTGCTGCATGGCGCGGCCCTCAACGGCCTGGCCATGCCGGAGCGGGAAGTGTCCCTGGGGCTGATCGCGGCGCTGCTCCATGATACCGGTTATCTGCAAACCGCCGATGACCTGGAGGGAACCGGCGCCAAGTATACCCTGGTCCATGTGCCGCGCAGCGTGGCCTTCATGGAAAAGTATTTCCCCCAGGCGGGGTTCTCTGCCCGGGATTTGGATTACTGCCGGTGCTGTATCAACTGTACCGGTCTGGAAGTGAGTATCGGGGAAATCGCCTTTGAATCCGAGCATCATCAGATCGTGGGCTGGATGCTGGGCACTGCCGATCTGCTGGGACAGATGGCGGACCGCACCTATCTGGAACGACTGCCTTTTCTTTACCGGGAGTTTGAAGAAGGGAAAGTTCCCGGATTTGCCTCCGAGTTAGACCTCCTCAAGAAAACCCCGGCGTTTTGGGAATTCACCAAGCAACGCCTAATCCAGGAATTGGGCAACGTGGCCCGGTATATGCGGGACCATTTCCGGGTGCGCTGGGGACTGGACCGGGATTTAAACCAGGAAACCATCGAAGGGAACATCGCCTACCTGGAATTCATCCTAGAAAATCATGAATCCGACTACCGCTGGCACCTACGCCGAAGCGGATATATGGCCATCTTAAACGCCCGGGATAAAATCGCCAAAGAAGGGAAGAAGAAGAAACTCCGCCCCTACCCCTAATGTCTTTCTTTTACTGCTAATACCGATTCTCAATCAAAAAGCAACAAACTGTAAGGGCAAACCTGGTGTTCGCCCTGATTGCTGCTGGGCGAACACCAGGTTCGCCCCTACATTAAATTCCTGTTCGAATGCAACTTGGTGTAATAACTACAAGGGACGCTAAGGCCCCTCCTCCAGTTTGATGCGGCTTGCCAGGCAGGCCCGGCAGGTGCCGGAGCGGAACCGGGCTACGTCGGACAAAGAGAGGATGCCCACCAGGTTCCCGGGGGTCTCCTGGTAAACAAAGACCCGGTGCACGTCCGCAAAGATCATGGTTTTTAAAGCGTCCACCAGCGCCCCGGAAGCCTCCACCGCCTGCACCGGCGCGTTCATCACCTCCCGGGCCGGGGCCGTGGCCGGGACCCCGTGTTTGTAGGCCAGGATCAGATCGGTCTTGGAGACCACCCCCAGGGGTTGACCTGCTCCGTCCCGGATGAGGACCGCACCCAGGCGGTAGGCCGCCAGCCCCTCCATCACCTGCTGCAGGCTGTCGTCTTCTTGGTGGCCGTAAATTCCCGGAGTCATTACCTCCCGCACCCGGAAGCGGTCCGGCAAGGTATCGGACCCGGATTTCCGGCTGAGGCTCTTCTGGCAATTGAGGCAATAACGATACAGGATACCGACGATATCCGGATAGGCCAGGACCCCCGCCACCTGATCGGCAGCGTCTCCGGCCACATAGAGGCGGTGCACCCGGTGGCTGCGCATGGTGTTCAGGGCCGCGTCCAGGGTCTCTCCGGCCCGGCAGAACAGCGGCGGCCCCACCATGATGGAAGCGCAAGGGCTGTCGATGGGCAGCCCTGCGTAGTAAGCGCCCATGAGGTCGGTCTTCGAGACCACCCCCACGCCTTCCTGGTGCTCCCCGGTGACCAGCAGGGCATTAACCTTGTATTTGATGGAGAAGCGCACGGCCTGTTCCAAAGGAGCTTCCCCGGGCAGGCGAATGACCTGGCGGCGCATGGCCTCTTGCACCGTCAGACCCTTAAGGACGTTTTGATAGGCAATAATAGGCATGACGCCGGCTCCTGGCTGCTCAGGAGGAAAGCAATTCCCGGAGGTGGTTGAAAACCTCGGAAAAATAGACCATCCCCAAAATTTTCCCGTTTTCCATAACCGGCAGGCGGCGGATATGTTTTTTGATCATGATGTCAATAATCAGGAGCAGATGGGTCTCCGGGGTGATGGTGACCACTTCGGTGGTCATGATATCGCTCACCAACATGGACTTGGCCCGGCCGCAGGCCGCTTCCAGGATGCCCGAGACCTCCAGGTCCTCCATTTCCCCCCAGATATGGATGTGCTTGGGACGCAGGAGCAGCAGAATATCGTAGATGGAGAGCATACCTAAGAGTTTGCCGTCCGCTGCGGTTACCAGCAGGCCGAAAACGGTCCGGCCCGTCTCCCGGCTGGCTTGCTCAAAGGTCCGGGCCGCCTCCGCCACCGTGGCTTCGGGCCCCAGGGTGAAAAACCTGGTATCCATCACCTCCCGGGCGGTCAAGCCCATGGTTAAAACTCCTTTGGACAAATCTCTTATTTCTTGCGGCCCACCAAAATGCCGGCTTCTCCTTCATCGTAACGCAGGTACTCGGGGGGATTGAGGCCCGCAGCCGCCATCCACTCCCCCACCTCCACGTAGGTATAAGCCCGCCCCTTAGGAGTGACAGCCAGCATGTGCACCCCGAACATGGCCGGAGCCAGGGGGCTGGCTCCGTCCTCATTGAGATAAAAGTCGTGGATGGCCAGCGTGCCTCCGGGGTTCAGGGCCTCCAGGCACTTACGGATGATCAGGCGGCACTGCTCCTCGCTGTGGCTGTGCAGAATTTGGGAGACCCAGATGAAGTCGTAGCCCCGGCCGATGTCGTCTTTCAAAAAGTTCCCCGCCAGGGTGTCGACGCGCTCGTTCAAGCCGTATTTGGCAATCTGTTCCCGGGCGATCTTGAGTGGCATGGGCAGATCAAAGACAGTGGCCCGGAGTTGAGGGTGCGCCTGGGCAAAGGCGATGGCATAGGTGGCGGGGCCCCCTCCCAGGTCCAGCAGCCGCTTAGTTTGTTGCAGGTCCAAGGCCGCGGTAATTTTGGGGGCCAGGTCCCGGGCGATGGCGTCCATGCCGCAGATAAAGGCCCGGACCTCTTTTTCGTCACGCTCCGGTTTGGCGTCCAGCCACTTCTCCGGGTCCGCCTCCCGGGGGTGGCCCGCCTGCAAGGCATAACGCAAGTCATGCCAACCCCGGTCCCAGGTGTGCTCCATGTGCTTGATGATCTCGCCCCGGTAATCTGCTTTGCCCTGCACCAGGTAGCGGGTGGCGAGGCCGCTGTTCTTAAAGTAATCCCCTTCCTTCACCAACAATCCCAGGGCCGCCAGGCCGTTAAGGAAGATACCCGTGGCCCGGCCATTAGCCTTGAGCCAGACCGCGGTCTCCCCTGCGCTGCGGGGTTCCTCCAGAAAATCAAAAACCGCCAGGCCCACCGCCACCATCAGCATCTTGGCAGCCTGGAAACCCCGAGCCATTTTCAGCAAATCTAAAAAATCTCCACCAGCAGCAGGCATGGTTTCACCTTTCTTAATTATTAAGCAGTATTCTTCTCCACTGAGAGACGGCGGGGCCGCGCCCGGGAACTGATAGGAATTGTAATCATCGAGACAGGTTGTGCAAGGGGAGATCGCCGGGCTTGCGGAGAGAGAGGCCGGGGGCCGCCGCCCTGCCCTCCCCCAAAATTCTAATCGGACTCCGGCATCTCTTTTTCCGGGTTCAACTTTTCCGTGCCCAGGGCAAAAACCGGCCCCGCGCTCAGGGAGGAAATTTCCCAGAAATCCCGGCGGACCCGATAGTATGAGTGCAACCTGGTTAATCCCCGGGCCAGGAGGTATAAGGGGTCATCCCCCAGGTTGAAGAGGCAGGATTGCAGCAGCACCAGAAAGGCGCCGGGCAGGTAGAAACTCTCTTTGCCTATGCTGCTCTGGAAATCCAGGCGGAAATTACCGTCCTGAAACCGGAAGAACTCGGCCCGGTAAGAGCGGGACGGAGGCTCGGAGGACTCGCCGACGATGCTCAAATCCCCCAAGGGCAGGCGGATACGGCTCGGAGGCCCCTCCGCGGCCAGCACCAGTTCGCATACCTGGTTCACAAAGCCCATCAATTCCCGGGCCACCCGGGTCTCGTTCAGCTCCGCCAGTTCAAAGAGTATGCGGCCATAGAGATAGAGCAGCAGGGGCACGGTATCGGTTTCCTGGTCCTGGCTGTGATGCCAGTAAATGGAAGGCTTGGCCTTGCTCCCAGGAAAAAATTCAATGCTTACCGTAGCCAGGTGCAGACCCCGGTCCCGGCGGAATCGTTTAAGGAGACGCTTAATCATGGGAGGCTGGATTTACCGGAAACCACTGGCCCTTTAACCACTTGCATCTTGTAGCCGTATCCGGACAGATTTTTAGGGGCTCCAAAAAACACCACCATGAAAGACTGACTTTCACCCGGCTGCAGTATCTGTTTCTGGGCCCGGCCTCCAGGGGTATCCAACCAGCGGTTGATTTCCTGGGGGTCCAGGCTTTGCAGTTCGT
This sequence comes from Thermodesulfobacteriota bacterium, assembly GCA_049322315.1. Lineage (GTDB taxonomy): Bacteria > Desulfobacterota > Desulfobaccia > Desulfobaccales > 0-14-0-80-60-11 > SURF-52. Next base: position 21,729 of record JBMORF010000048.1, read on the forward strand.
CGTCAAAAACCACGGTGCCCGCATAAAATTCCCGTTCTTTTACGATTTTCTGCTGGGGGTCGGTGAGCATAGCTTTGATCTTGATGGGGCCCCGGGGTTGAGCGGAGGCGTTTTTAACAGTGCCCTGAATTACCAGGAGCTGTCCCCCCTTGGAATTCACCAAACCCCGGTAACGCTCTTGCTGGTTGCTGAGTTCCAGGTCCTTCAAATCCCCAGGAGCCGCCGGCGGCGTCAGGGGCGGAGACACGGCCACTGCCTTGGCGCTTTCTTTCACCTTGATCTGGGGAGCCGGGGTCGGGCTCTTGGGCTGAAGATGTCCGGCCACCCAGCCGTATCCCCCGAACCACATGATCGCCACGCCTAAAAGCGCCCCGCCCAAAAGACCCGCAACCAGAGCAATGATCCATAACCTGGAAGAGCGCTTGGCGTGAGCCGTGAACAGGATGGAGGGTTTGGGCAAGGCAGCTTTCGCCGCCGCCATCTCCTCAGGGGCGAATTCCGTCTCGATTTCCCCCAGTCCGGGGGGTTCGGCGGCGGCGGTTGGGGGTGGGGGAGCCGGCGGCGGAGTAAAGGTTTCCTCCTCTTTCCGGGGCGCCCCTTCCGGGGGTTCCTCTTCCCGCTCCACCCAAAAGACATTTTGACAGCGGGAGCAGCGTACTTGGACCTTGGCTTCGCTGAAACGGGCTTCGTCCAGAAGGAATTTGGTATGGCACTTCTCACAAGTGACAACCATTCCTGAACCCCTCGAAATGAATCAGTAAACTATCAACCGACTATTTTACCGTAACAAACCTGGCAGGAAAGTCAAAGATTTTCCCCTGTATTTTAGCTGGTCTCCGGGGCCATCGCCCCCCCCCGGCCGGCAGCCGCGGCCACGTTGTTTAAATTACCTGAAAATACGGTCTTGGGTTTGCAGCTTCCTCTAAAAAAAAATGCCTGCTTAAAGTCCGGATGATGGCTTATGACCTCTGGAAAAGGGTCCTTTCTGGTCATCCTGAGCGCAGTGAAGGATCACTTATTGTCGGGCCCGAAATTCCCAAACCGGGTATAATCACCGGCACATCCTGGAGAAATTGGGCTGCCAAAAACGAGATTCTTCCCGAAGCCTCGCTCCCATCAGGATGAGAGAAAGGGGGCTTTCCCAGAGACCTCAAGTTGCCAATTTTAGGGGGGAAGTTAGTCTAATCCCCATCCAGACTCTTCACGGAGACCCGCCATGCCTTATATCCCAGCCCGCCACCGTCAAGATCTTGATGATCTCATCGACCAACTGGCCGAGGGGATCATCGGCCAGGCCCGGCAGTATGAAGACCCGGGGGCCTTCGCCGGTCTGCTCAATTATGCCTGCACCCGCCTGGCCCTGCAAATTGTCCGCCGGCGCTGCGGCCGGATGCGCTACTGGCTCATCGCCATCCTCACCGGCATTTTCAAAAATATTGCCGATGAATTTTACCGCCGCCTGGCCGCAGCCTATGAGGATAAACAAAGGGCTTTAAGCGGCGATGTGGATTTATTCCAAGAATATTTGGAAGAAATCGAAAAAATGTGATACGTCAAAACTTATTTGCCTATTAAGGAGAAGATCTTGGTGAGGCCCGATTACGCCGACAGAGAACTGGACAATTTCATTGCCGCTGCGATTATGGATCAGAAGGGGACCCTGCCTTATACCTCGGACATAGGCCAAACCTGGCAGGTAGTTGATAAAATGATGCGCAAATATAAGTGCGAGTTGAAGTTGGACGTGTTTCTCGGGGTCTCCGGAGAACTCTGGGTGGCCTCATTTTACAATCCCATCAGATGCCAGCGATATGAAAGCAAAGGCAAAACCGCGTCTTTAGCCATCTGCCGGGCCGCTAAAGAGGCCTTCCTGGATCTGACTGAAGCCTAGAGCCAAAGTTCAAAGTTCAAGGTTGATGGCCTGGTAAAAAGTTAAAAATTCCCAAAATCGCCAATTTAAGTGGCTGATTTTATTGAGCGCAATTTCAGAAAAGCAGCATTTTTTCGACTTTTTACAGTGCCATCAAAGTTCAAAGTTGAACCCCGGCCTTTCCCCTTTTTCACGTATCTTCTGCCCGTTCCCCATCTCCAGCTTTTTCTAAAATCAAGAAAAGCTCACGATGAGCATATTGCTGACCTTGAACCTTGCACTTTGCACCTTGAACTCAATTAGACATAACTCTGGTACTTGGGCTCATACATCAGGGATTTGATAAAGGCCGGCAAATCTTCGGGCCGGGGCGCCGTGGCCAAATCCCGGGCGTACCCTACTTCCGCCACCGCGACGGCAATGGTTGCGGAGACCTCCCTGATCCTGGGGAGCGGCGGGAAGAGGCTTCCCTGGGCCAGGTCTTCGGCGGAGACCAAGGAAGCCAGGGTCTTGGCGGCCACGGAAAACATCTCATCCGTGACGTGCCGGGCCTGGCAGGCAATGACGCCCAAACCCACCCCCGGGAAGATATAGACATTATTCCCCTGCGAAGGCACAATTTTTTTCCCTTCATAGACCACCGGTTCAAAGGGACTGCCGCTGGTGTAGATGGCCCGTCCTTGGGTCCAGGTGTAGGCCTCTTCCGGAGTGCACTCCGTATTGGAGGTGGGGTTCGACAGGGAAAAGACCAACGGCCGTTCATTAATCCGGGCCATGGCCTTTAGGATGGGTTGGCTGAACATCCGGGCCTTACCCGAAACCCCGATGATGGCCGTGGGCTTCAAGGCCTCCACCGCGCCCAGGAAATCAGAGGTGAACTCATGGTCATGGGCATAGCGGCGCTTATGGCCGTTGAGTTCGCTGCGGCTCTTCACCACCAGGCCCTTGGAATCCACGAACCAGCAACGCTCCCGGGCTTCCTGCTCCGACATGCCGGAGACCATCATGGCCGAGACCGTTAAATCCGCAGTCCCCAATCCCGCTTCCCCAGCCCCCAGGAAGAGGAATTTCTGGTCCCGGAGCAGGCCGCCGGTAATGCGCAACGCGGAGTAAATCCCCGCCAGGGTCACCGCCGCGGTGCCCTGGATATCGTCATTGAAGCAGCAGAGGCGTTCCCGGTATTTCTCCAGGAGTCTAAAGGCATTGACATTGGCAAAATCCTCAAACTGCACCAGGGCCCGGGGGAAGACTTCCTCCACCGCCAGGATGAATTCCTCCAAAAAATCGTCGTAGGCCGCCCCCCGGAGCCGTCGCTGTTTTAAGCCGATATACAAAGGATCGTTCAGCAGGTCCTCGTTTTCGGTGCCCAAATCCAGGGTGATGGGCAGGGTGAGAGTATGGTGGATGCCGGCGCAGGCGGTGTACAGGGCCAGCTTCCCCACGGCGATGCCCATGCCGTCCGCGCCCAGGTCTCCCAGGCCCAAAATACGCTCCCCGTCGGTGACCACGATGGTACGGACATCTCGATAAGGCCAGTTCCTAAGCAGCTCAGGCATCCGCCCCCGGTCTTTGGCGGAGATAAAGATGCCCCGGGGCCGCCGGAAAATATGGCCGTACTCCTGGCAGGCCTGGCCCACCGTGGGAGTATAGATAATGGGCATCATCTCTTCAATATAATCCATTACTATCCGGTAAAACAGCGTCTTATTGCGGTCCTGGAGGGAAATCATAAAGATGTATTTCTCGATGTCATTGGGTTTGCGGCGGACGTTCTCCAGGACTCTGAGGATTTGGTCGTCCAGGGTATGGACTTTGGGGGGCAGCAACCCCCTGAGCCCCATGATCTCCCGTTCCTTCTCCGTGAAGGCCGTGCCTTTATTAAAGTCCGGACTCCGGATGAGCCTGACGCCGGTGGGGAAACCCAGCATCCGGGTGAACATCTTTTCCCGGTCATCGGCAAGCCGGCTATTTTTAAGAACTGCGGCCAAATTGATCAGATCCAGAAACCGGGAGACGTTCTCCTGGTCCATCAGTTCCCGGTCGATGCGAACAATCGTGTCCTTTTCATCAAAAGTCACTTTATACATGCCGTCTTACCTCGTGTGAAGGGTTCTACCCCCGGCCTCCAAGGGCCTTGCTTTCTCGGAAAGATTATATCTTATCGCCATGCAAATACCTAGAAATTGCGCATTAAATAACCATCGGCAAGTCGGCGGCAAATAAAAAGGCGGAACCTTCAAAGATTGCAACGGATTTGCCGTGATTGGCGCCTGTTCGGGATTGGCGCCATCTGTAGGCGCCTGTTCCTGGAAATTAAGGCTATCAGAACTTAACCGGCCTGCAACAGAGCTTGCCAGGGGCGAAAATTATCTCTTGAGTTGGGAAAAATCTAGATATATTTTGGAGATGAGAAGTCTCCACCCGCTTCCCAGGATGTCAATCATGTCATGCAGCCTTCAGACTGACAGCACTAGATGCCGCTTCCCTAACGTAGGGCTGCGTCCCTTTTGACGCAAAAACTTATACCTGTAAGGATCAAAGTCGATGTCTTATGATTCTCTCGTTTTCGAAATCAAGGATGGCGTGGGGCTGATCCGCCTCAACCGCCCCGATGAAGGCAATCTAATTTCCTTGGAGATGGCTAACGAACTACTGGATGTGGCCCTGCGCTGTGATGAGGATCCTCAGGTCCGGGCAGTGGTGCTGACCGGCAGCGGCAAGATGTTTTGCGCCGGAGGAGATCTCAAGACTTTTGCTGCCCAAGGCGACAGGGTTTCCTGCTATCTGAAAAAGGTCACCCAGGTCTTTCACGCCGCGATCTCCCGATTTAACTGGATGGATGCCCCGGTAGTAGGAGCCATTAACGGCGCCGCCGCGGGGGGAGGCTTAAGCCTGGCTCTCGCCACCGATATCGCCATTGCCGCGGAGTCAGCCAAATTCACCATGGCCTATACCAAAGTGGGCCTGGCTCCGGATGGCGGCTCGAGCTATTTTTTGGCGCGCCTGGTGGGGCTGCGCCGGGCTAAAGAGATGGCGTTGTTAAATCCGGTGTTGTCGGCCAGGCAGGCCCTGGAGTGGGGACTGATAAATCAGGTAGTCGCCGATGATCAAGTTCTGCCTGCCGCGCTCGAAATCGCGCATCGTCTGGCAAAAGGACCGACTTTAGCTTTAGGTGTAACCAAGCGTCTAATCCTGGCCGGTGCGACGGAGAGCCTTGAATCCCAGATGGAGAAAGAATCACGCGCCATTGCGGCCATGGCCGGCAACCTGGATGGACGAGAAGGGGTGGCTGCCTTCATGGGCAAACGCCTACCCAAGTTCACCGGGCAGTAAGGTTTTCATAAATCCGCAGGGGAAGGCAAGCGTAACAGTTGATCACTCGCCACGACCGGCATTTATCAAAAAGCCTAATGGGTTATGGATATAACCTGGATAGCGGTTTGGGCCTCTGGTGAGGGGCCAGGGCGCCGGCTGATATTAAACTGTGATAAAGAAGTGGGATGATCCTGTTTTAATCATTACCTCTTTATATTGGGGGGCTGCCGCTCACCTGTTCTGACGCGTCCCGGAGCCTCCTGCCTGCAACCCCTTGATAATGGCCCTGGCTTTTTCCCGTACCACCAGTCTCAGGTCGAAGAGGTCCTCTCCCTGGATGCAGGTCGCGAGATATTGCTGGAAGCGGGTGGGGTTCTGTTGCCACATCCCGAGCAACTGGGCCCAGACCTGGCGCCGGTACAATGGCCGCAACCCTTGCCACCAGAGGATTTTGAAAAACGCCTTGATGCCGATCAATAACTGACGCCCATTCAGTCCCCGGCTGTGGTTCCGGTCCGGGGGCGACGTCCTCCCCGAACCGGCCGCCCGGTTTAGGCGCGCCGGGCCCATGGCCAGATAATAGCGGTAGGTCCTGGCCAGGTAACGGGAGGGTTCATAGAGGTAGTCCCAGGCATCGACGTATTCCTGCATAATCTCGGCTTCCGGCCGGTCAGGGGTTAAGTTCATAGGCGAAAAGGTCCCCGCGTCATCTCCCACGTCCGGACGCAACCGTCCTTCTTGCTCCAATCGATACCACAGCCTGGTATACGGCGCGGCCTGGAGGACCCCCAGCATATTCACGGGGATGTCGGCCTGTTCTATAAAGGCGCAGATGCGCTCGCCGGCCCCTTTCCTTTCCCCGTCCAGGCCGATGATAAAACTGCCCATAACCTCCATGCCATTCTCCTTGAGGTTGTGCAGGGATTCCAGGAGGGGGTTCTTGACGTTTTGATATTTGTGGCTGGCTTGCAGGACATTCTCGTCCGGAGACTCGATGCCGATGAAGACTTCCCTCAGGTTGGCCGCCGTCATCAGGTCCATCATTTCCGGGTCCTGGCCCAGGTTTATCGAGGCCTGGGTCAAGAACCTGAAGGGCTCCCCCCGGCTCTGCGACCAGACCAGGATATCTTGCAGAAGGGCCTGGGCCTTCTTTCTACTACCGATGAAATTATCATCGCAAATGAACAGGGGTCCCCTGACCCCGAGCCGGTGGAGGGCTTCCAGTTCATTGATGACCTGCTTTGGGCTCTTATACCGGGGAACGCGTCCGAAAAGGTTCACCACATCGCAAAATTCGCAGTCAAAAGGGCAGCCCCGGGAGGTCTGAATGGAGAAGGCGACATAATCGTCCAGCCCCAGCAGATCAAAGCGGGGAATCGGCGAAGCCGACATGTCCGGCTTCTCCTCATTTTCGATGATCCCGGTCTTTCCGAGTTTCATGGCCTCCAGCAGCAAAGGAATGGTATTCTCGCCCTCGCCCCGCACCACATAATCGCATCCCGCCTCCAGGACGGCCCCGGGTAGTGAAGTGGGGTGTGGTCCTCCGGCCACGACGGTTTTGCCCCGGCGCTTGGCTTCCCGCACCAGGGCCAACAAGCCTGCCCTTTGGATGTACATGGCCGATATTAAAATCAGGTCGGCCCACTGCCAATCATCCTCCGTCAGGCTCCTGGTGTTGAGATCAGCCAGACGCAGCTCCCAGGAGGCGGGCAACAAGGCCGCCACCGTCAGCAACCCCAAGGGGGGGTTAACCGTTTTGTTGCCCCGGAGCCGGCAAGATTTCTGGAAACTCCAAAAGGACAGGGGAAATTCGGGACATACCAACAACGCCCGCATAGTTGTAAAACTCCTCACCCACCGCTAGTCGGCGACAGCCAGGCCATGGCTGCCTTAATGACATGTATCTAAAACTATTTTTCGAACTTCGCAACCATCGACTTGGCTCTAAGCCCCGGACTTTGAGCATGACATCATAATAATGCCTGGAACTTCGGGACCTTATAATAAAAATTCTACATGTTAGAGCGGCTGCGCATCCTGGGGTATGTCAGCATCCCTACCCGGCAGTTGGATATGATCATGATGAACGCGGCCCAGGTGGGCTATTACCATGATAAAATCATCGAGGATCTAGAAGAGGCGGTCCTGCCACCCCCGCCGGCAAAAGCCGGACTCCTGCCAGTGGTCTGACAGCCTGACCTTTCAAAAACAGGAAGCCTAAAAATTGCAGGGGCGGGTCTCGACCCGCCCCCGCAGGTAGTTTTGCCAGCCTTCGGGATTAACGATCTATCGGCATGCCGCGCCGACGGCGCCAATTCCAGGCAAACTTCGTCGACATGACGGCGTTCTTATTGAACCAGCAATAATTGCACGATAGTGGCTATCGACCTGCGGTGGTGGAGGTGCTCCTGATAATAATTTTGCACCTTTTGGATCCAAAAATAATCATCGGCGGGTGGCTGGTAGGGCTCGGTATCGCTCCTGGGGGGTATTCCCCAGGTGCTATAATCGGACCCCCCCTGCCCGAATAGGGCGCAGAGGACACCATATTCCGGCAAAATGTCTAGGTGGTTGCCCCAGGTAATGCGGTTGCCCGACACCTTGAGGGTGGGGTCTTTGGCCTGGTTCTGGCCGAAGAAACTTAGACGGGTGGGGCTGGGCAAGTCAAAGACATTTCCCACCGCCTCAAAGGCATCTCCGAAAAAGAAGGTGGTGGAGCTGTCTTCGAACTTGGTTTTGATATTGGGAAGAGCCGGAAATGGGTTCCCTGTCCTGGCGCTGATGGTGGTGGAGCCGTTGATATGGGATATCGGCAGCTGCCAGAGTACCACCGGTTTGCCGGAAACCTGGGAAAGGGTGTTGACAAAGAGCAGGTAGTTCATCCAGTGGTCGTTGTTCCAAAAATAAGCGGATGCGTCGACGGGGTTTGGGGGGGTAATACAGCCCCCATCCACGCCATACTTGTCGATGACGAGGAAATCCGCGCCATGAGAGAGAACCCCGGCGGCCAAGGCATAGTTTGCCGTGTTCGTGGCGGCCTGGACGATGGTCTCACGTCCTTTAACCCATCCCTGGAGATCGTCATCGGTTAACCGGATAACACCCTTGTTGGTTGGGATGCTGGGAGCGTCGGCCCAGAGATTCAACTGCCAGCCAAAAAGGATATTCTGGCCGCCAGCCTTTGCTTGGGCGATGGTCTGATTAATCCTGGTTACGGTAGTCACCAGGTTGCCGTCAGCGGTGGTTATCTTGCTGGGATCGGTATTGACATCTTTCTGCATATAGCCGAGAAAATCCGGCTCCACCACTACCCCATAGAGTTCTCCCTGCATAACCGCCTTCGCCTGCGTCAGAAACCGGTTCAGGTCCTCATAATAGGCCTGCATGTATTCTCTACTCCGAACGTTCTGTAAATCAATCTCAGCACTTTCATCTTTATCGGGGATGTTGTAGAAAACGAAAAAGGGGACCATTCCCCATATCAGACTGTTGGCAGTAAACTGTTCAACCCGTTTATACCAGGTGTGCCAGCCCGTATCGGGACCGCCGCAGAGATAGATATACCGGATGTCCATCCGCGTCCCTTTGGGTCCCGGCACGTGGTCTTGCCAGAAAGCGACATGGGAGCCGCAGTCTTCCGAGACCGATCCCAAGGCCACCGGGCCGGGGAGACCGGGCAGGGAACCGTCGGGATGGTCGACGCGCAAACCCATGAAGAGAGTAGTGCCGCCCTCAAAGGAGATGCGCATCCCCGTGCGGCCCGGAAGGAGGCCCTGGGCCTTAATGGCACCGTTTTCCACCTTAAGATTGGCCACGGTGGGATTTCTAGAAATCAACCCGGTCACCGGCCGGTCGAAGCTGAAGGTACGCGTCTGATCCTGATTCACGTGGACCTGTAACGGCTCGTTTTCTCCCAGGGTAAAGCTGTTGGCGTCACGGTTGGCGGTAATGCGGTATGCAGGGGGGCTGATCGCCTGCGAAATCGCCGGGCCGAGCAGCAGAGTAATCACCACGGTCAGAACCAGAATCATCACCTTCCAATGTGAAGACATAAATCCCTCCTAATAGCAAATCATATGGCTGTTAAAATAACCGACGATCCGGTAAGTTGTAGCCGCAAACCAGGTTACAGGAAATGAGGACATGAAGGCAAAAGCAACCAGGAACAGCCCAAAGGCTCGAATGGGTTTGCATACATTACGGGAAAGAGCGCTCATCCGGTGATCTCCTTCAATTCGTTAGCCCCTTGGAGAGAATCTCCGACCCGTCCGGGGCGTCGTAGACTGCCGCACCAATTGCTACTGAGGCAGAGGTGGAAGGGTTTGGGGCCAGGAAACGATGCCTTCCGAAACCACTTGATCCCCCTAAGCGCCGGGGCTGGTGCCCTCCCTTTTCGGACGAGTTCGCCTTTTCTTTAGATACAAAGATTTCATCGGCAGGTCCACTCTAATTAATAAAGCATATTTCTTTCTTGTCCTCCTGCTGGCACCCCACGGGATAGAGCATCTTTTTCATAAAATTTTGTATATTACCCCTCAAGCCCTGATACCCCAAAGTTGTGCAGCTTAAAGACCCCTGTCAGGCACCGCCCGATAATGGCGCCTTAGAGGAAAGGCTCAGGTAAGTGCTGTCTTGCCAAAAAGGAGACTTCTCAATGGATTCGATAATTGCTGGTATGATTTGCATAACGGACTTGGACTTTGGTGGGAAGCTTGCCACAATCCTTTTTGTCTGATGCTAGTATGCTTTTGCGAAGAGGTTGCTTAGTTGAGTCTTGACCATCACACTTCATTGTTACCAGGCTGAAGTTATTCCTGGCGGGCCAGTTTGCGCTCAAACGCGGTTTCGATTTTGGCGATGACTTCTTCTAGGGGGCAGGGTTTAAGCAGGTACTCGGAGCCGCCCAGGCGGATGATCTCCCGGACCGTATCCACGGAGGCATGCCCGGTGAGCATAATGACTTCGGCCTCCGGGTGGTCCTGTTTGATGACTGTCATGGTCAAATCTCCTGGGGCCTCAGAGCTTGGGGGAGCTTAACGGTGAAGCTGGAGCCCTTCCCCGCTTCGCTGGCCACGGAAATTGCGCTCCCCAGTCTCTCGACGATACCGTGGCAGATGGAAAGCCCTAAACCGGTGCCTTTGCCATGGGGTTTGGTGGTGAAAAACGGGTCGAAAACCTGGGCCAAATGTTCCTTTAACCCTAGAGGAATAGCCAGAATCAAGAGAACCAGAGCGGTGCCGTAACCGAAAAGGCTGCTCCAAGGGCTTGGGATCGCGGCCTGGGACTGGGGAATGGGGGCATTTTTTTGCATGATGCTGCCGGAAACAGGTCTACTGAGCCAGGCAGACTAGCGGCCGTAATCCAGTTGGATCGCTCTCCTCTCATGGGCCTGCCGCAGCTTATCCAACAAGTCATCCAGGGCCACGGGTTTCATGACATAATCGAAGGCTCCCAATTGCATCCCCTGGATGCCCGATTCCACCGAGGCATGGCCGGTCAGCATGATCACTTCCACCAGAGGCTTCTTGAGTTTGATCTCCCTTAAGGTTTCAATGCCGTCCATGCCCGGCATCTTGACATCCAGGACCACCACATCGAAATCCTGACCGGTCACCATCTCCAGGGCCTTGGGTCCGCTCTCGGCCCCTGCCACCTCCAACTTGCGAGCCCGGAGGCGCTTGATGATGGTCTCCCGGAAATCATCTTCATCATCGACGATCAGGATGCGAAATTTTTCCATGCGATCACTCCTTTCGAGTCCTTTTTCGAGCAGAACTCATACCAATTCGCATTCAAAGGACGTTGAACTGTAGGGGCGAACCTTGTGTTCGCCCGTGGCTCCAGGGCGAACACCAGGTTCGCCCCTTGTATCTTTTTGAATGCAACTCGGTATCACAACAAGATTTAAGCCTGGATTGTCTAAAAGTCATGTCAAAACCTATTTTTGAGAGCATCTTGAATCAGCCACCAAAGGGGTAATTTGAAAATAACCACCCCCCTTTTCTAAAGGGGGGTAGGGGGGGGTTTTTATGCGCCTGAAAATCCCCCTAAATCCCCCTTTAAAAAGGGGGACTTCAAAATCACCTACCAGAACTCTTTGCTGATTAAAATTAGATATGAAGCCTCTAAGTAGGTTTTGAAATAGGTTCTAACCTTTCATTTTACCGGCAGGAAAATGGTGAAGGTAGTTCCCTGGCCCATTTCGCTGTCCACGGTGATGGCGCCCCCTAATTTTTCGATAATGCTGTAAGAAATGGACAGTCCCAGGCCGGTGCCTTTCCCCACTTCTTTAGTGGTAAAAAAGGGATCGAAAATTTTCTCCAAGGTGGCTTTGGGTATCCCCGGGCCGGTATCGGCGATATTGATAACGATCTGCCGGTCTTCAGGCCGATGCCGGGTTTTCAGGGTGACGGCGCCGTCTTTGCCGATGGCATCGATGGCATTGTTGAGGATATTGAGAAAGACTTGCTGTAACTGCGAGGAATCGCTGGAGATCGTCGGCAGGTCGGAGGCCAGTTCCTTCTTAATACTGATGTTGCGGTAACGGGCTTCGTTTTCCAGAAAACCGGCGCATTCCTCCAGAACTTCATTGATCACGACTTTTTCCACCGTGGGTTCCATCCGGCGGGCAAGGCCCAAGAGGCGGTGGGTTACCTTCTTCACCCGTTCCACGTGATAGCCGATCTTTTTCAGGCTTTCGTCAAACTCCCGAAAATTAGCGCTGGCAGAGACATCCTCCTCTTTAAGGAGGTCCTTCATCCAGCCGGCTTCTTCAGCGATGACTGTTAGGGGATTGTTGATTTCGTGGGCGACGCCGGCGGCCAGCTTGCCCAGGGCGGCCATTTTGCTTTCGTGGACCATGACTTCGTCACTTTTGGCCTTTTCCCGGTCGCTGAGAATCAAACGGCCCAGCATCTTTTTAGTGGTGTACACCGAACCGATAATAATCAGTGCCAAACCCAACAGGGACAGGAGCAGCACCAGGTCCTTGGCCCGCAGCAAAGGCGCCAAGGGTTCGGTGGGATCTTCTTTGATGACCAGCACCCATTTTTTGATCTTAATCTGAATGGCGGCATAGAGACTCGGCTCGCCTTGGAAATTGATCTCCTCGATCCTAACGCCGACGGTGCCGGCAAAATCCGGTCCGGGCGGACGTTGCAGCAGGTTACCACCAAAACGTGGTTTTGTCTGTAACAAATTTTCCTGATTGATCAGGTAAGCATCACCGGTTTTGCCGATTTGGGCTGCCCGGACGATACTTTCGATGATATCCGAATCAATGGTGGCCCGTAAAATCCAACTCCGGTTTTTTTCCCGGACCAGCACGGCAATAATGAAGTGGGGGACTTTTCTAAACCCCAAAAAGAGGTCGCTCACATAAATGCCAGAATTCAAAGTGGCGTCAAACCATTTCTCATTGCGGTAATTAACCCCTTTAAGAATGTTGTAATACGGCCCCACATAAGCCAGGTGATCACCATTTTGATCGATGACACCCAGGTCAATATAAGACCGGGAACGGGACTGAATGATATTAAAGACCTTGTTTAAATAATCTTCTTCGCTCAACTGCGCCAGGGTGTTGGTATTTGCCAGGGTAACCAGTTGGGAAATCCTTTCCTCCAGGAATAAGTCCAGGGCCTCCTGCCGGTTTACCGCCAAAGTTTTAAGACTTTCCATCACCTTGGCAGTGTAAGAGACGCTAAAATGATAATAGAGGGCGGCCGCCAGGATGAACAGGGGAATAATGGAGAAGAGGATATTGGTTAAGGTGATATGCCACCACAAATAGCGATATTCTTTTTCCACCATGAAAAACTCCCCTATGGGAATAAACCGAGGCCGCACCGGCTCAGGCCTCCTGCCGGCCTTCCCCTGGCAGTTCGCCGCCCTCCGGACCTTGCTGCGGGTACTCGATGAGCTCCTGATCGAGTCAGATAAATGGGGGCGCCCATCATGTGGGTTTCCCGGAGCCGCTGCAATTTCAAGAGCTCCAGCACCCGGCCCTGGTAGATTCCCCCGGAGTAGGCATCCACGGTAATTTCCAGACCGTTAGGGATGGCGGCGGTGGCGCCCTCGGCTCCCAAAATGGTGGGCACCCCGAATTCCCTGGGCAAAGCGGCCATATGGCCGCTCACACTGCCATGATCAGTGATAATTCCCTGGGCCTGGCGCATCACCATAACAAATTTCGGGGAATAAATTTATCAAACCGGATGTACCCTTCAAGATTTCTCCCACCCCATCATAGCATCTCTTTATCTAAACTTATCAAAAGAAACCGGGGGTAAAAGGGATATCAGGCGACTCGTAACGGCTGGGACTGGGGGGGGTGGGCGCCGGGCTCCATCTCCCGCCGCCGGGGGCCGGTATTTTATCCCTTGACAGCGGTATCTAATTTGGATAATTTTGTGAAAAAAATAACAAGAGATGGGTTATGCTCTTTCCCGTATCCGGCATAGAGGTCAACCCGCTTATTCCGCCCCTCGTCGCCCTGGTGGTCTCCACCTTCACCTCCATGGGGGGCGTCTCCGGCGCCTTTCTACTGCTGCCTTTCCAGGTCAGCGTCCTCAACTTCACCTCTCCGGCAGTGAGCCCCACCAATTTGATTTTCAACATCGTCGCCATCCCCAGCGGCGTTTATCGCTATATCCGGGAAGGCCGCATGAACTGGCCGGTGGCCTGGGTCACCATTTTAGGGACGCTGCCCGGCCTCTGGTTCGGCGCGGAGATTCGTGTCAGATGGCTGCCTGACGCCCGTCATTTCAAGCTCTTTGTGGGCTGTGTGCTGCTTTATATCGGGTTGCGCCTCCTTTACGACCAGACCTCCTGGGCCAAGCGCCGGAAGGTGAAAATTCTGGAATTCGAGGCCCAGGTCCAGGAACGCCTGGCCCGGGTCCTGAAGGATAGTGCCGGCAGCACCGGGCGCGGCCTGCCCCTCGCGGCCCGGGTCAAGACCGCGGCTTGGAGCCTCAAGCAAGTCACTTTTGAATTTTTGGGAGAGACTTTTACCTTTAATGCCCCGGCCCTCTTTCTTCTGGCCCTGGTGGTGGGCCTCATCGGCGGCACCTACGGCATCGGCGGCGGGGCCATCATCGCCCCCTTCCTGGCCGCCATCTTCAAGCTGCCCATGTACACCATTGCCGGGGCCGCGCTCCTGGGCACCCTGGTCACTTCCGTGGCCGGGGTGGGCATCTACTACGCCATGGGTATCGGCCCGGACCTGGCCCTGGGCGCGCTCTTCGGCCTGGGGGGCTTCATCGGCATGTATATCGGCGCCCGGCTCCAGAAATACTTCTCCGGCCAGATAATCCGCGTCGGCTTAGGAGTCGTCATCAGCTTCCTGGCCCTGCGCTACATAATCGGGTATTTTATCTAAAAAGGATGAACCGCAGAGACGCAGAGGACGCAGAGATACACAGAGAAAAAAAGAGAAGATCGGTTTTGGCTCTGCCAATACTGATCTACTATATTTTCCTCTCTGCGATCCTCTGCGTCCTCTGCGCCTCTGCGGTGAAAAAAGGAAGGCTTTCCATGATCCTGGAATTTTCCGAAAAGGGGATTGTCTTCTTCCCCGACCCCACGCTCATCGGCACCCCCGCCGACGTGGGGCTGGCCTACGAAGAAGTCTGGTTTACCGCCGCCGACGGCGTGAAACTCCACGGCTGGTGGGTGCCCAAAAAAGACGCGCCGGTCCTTCTCTGGTTCCACGGCAATGGCGGCAATATCAGCCACCGCCTGGAAAATATCGAGCTGCTGCTGGACCAGGTGGGTGTTTCGGTCTTCATCTTCGATTACCGGGAATACGGGAAATCCCAGGGACGCATTTCCCGGGAAGGGACCTACCTGGACGCGGCCGCGGCCTATCGTTACGTGGTGGAGGACCGGAAAGTGCCGCCCCCGGACCTCGTCCTGTTCGGCCGCTCCCTGGGCACAGCCCTGGCCACCGACCTGGCGGTAAAACTACCCTGCCGGTCCTTAATCCTCGAGTCCGCCTACACCAACTCCCAGGATATGGCCCGGCTGTACGCGCCCTTTCTTTTTGACTGGCGGCCCTCCGTGCCCTACGACAATCTGGGGAAGATCGGCCAAGTCAAGGCGCCGGTCCTCATCATCCACGGGGAAGACGACGAGATCATTCCGGTGGACATGGGCCGCCGGGTTTTTGCCGCCGCGCCGGAGCCCAAGGAACTCTACCTCATTCCCATGTCCCATCACAACGACACCTACCTGGTGGGGGGCAAGACTTATTTCGAGCGTCTGCGGTCTTTTATCTTCCCCCAGGGGAACCAGGACCTTTAATACCAATTCGCATTCAAAGGACGTTGAACTGTAGGGGCGAACCTTGTGTTCGCCCGTGGCTTCGGGGCGAACACAAGGTTCGCCCCTACGTATAGTATCTTTTTGACTGCAACTCGGTATAAATTATAAGCTCGCCGCCCGGCAAGGTGCGGCAGCAACACCCCGCCTTCCCCTCATAAGCAAATAAATAAGGGTGTTACTCCCCTTGGCTGCGATTATCGCTACCCCCCGGGGAGCAACACCCTTTTATTACTCGGAGAGGGGAAGCAGTTACCTTCCCTCCCTCCCCATGTTTTTCTCAACCAAGGCCGGGCCAACGCTAAGAATTATTAGTTAAACTCCTGCGCCTTGGCGGCTTGGCGTGAGGTAATTCCGGGCTACTGTTTATCCGCGCCGGGACCGCCTTTTCCAGGTTTGTGAGCACCCGGCGCGGCTTTGCCGGTTTTTTGCGGACCCGGGGCAGCTTTGCCGGGCTGGCGGCCAGGACCAGACTTCGCTGCCGCCGGGTGACCCCCATGACCCGGCCCCGGCTTTTGGCCTGCCGGACGCACCTGGCCGGGACCCGGCTTATGGCCAGTCGTTGGCCGTACCTGGCCGGGACCCGGCTTATGGCCAGGCGGATGACCCGCATGGCCGGGACCCGGTTTAGAACCCGGCCCGGGAGTTACATGGCCAGGCCCCGGTTTGGGACCCGGTTTGGGACCCACATGACCTGGACCAGGTTTGGGTCCCCCGGGGTGATGGGGCGGCGGGCCACCGTGATATCCTTTATGCCAACCTTTTCCGTAGCCATGATGGTATTTTTCATAGAAGCGCCGGTCATAACGGTGGCCATAGCGGTGTTTGGCCCAATAGGGATAATGCCGGCGGAATTGGTTCCAGTATACCGGATGTCCCCGGTACCAGGCATTCCACTTTGCCCCATACCAGGTTGGCGGCCTGACAATATAGGTGGGAGCATAAGCGTAATAAGGGGCCCAGCCTCTGGAGCCGAAAAAGTAATAGAGGATGCCGTTTAAGAACCAATCACCGTTGTAATAGACCCACGGGGTATTCGGCCCCACCCAGGGCGTTGCATAAATATTGGGGGGTGGCGGCGGATAATAATAACCCTGGGCCTGAGAAGGGCCGGAGCCGGCCGCAACCGCGCCGCCGGCCAGCACCAGGGCCAGAGCTAATACCAACACTATCTTTTTCATGCCTTCCTCCCGGAGGTTTTGTTCTTAATTGCTGCTAATGTTACTGCTACATCTCTCACAAAGCAATGACCCGGCCCAGATAAAAACACCCGTCCGGGAAAACCCTGCCTGGCATCCAGAACCTGCCTTTTCCCATCCTTCTGTTACTTAGATGGTAAATTGGCGGCATTAGTTAGGCGCCGGGCGCGGCACCGCCCCTTAATTCACCGGCGGGTGCAAGGCGGCAGCGCCCTGGCGGGCTTCGCCTGGGGCAGCAGGGAGACTCAAAGTAAAGTTTTATCATCTACGAGTGGGCCCAAGGCCCGGGAGACCAAGCTTACCGCTTGCCCCCACCTTACTGTGAGCGGTTAAGTGGAGAGAGATTCAGGATAGGGGAAATGATTGATCTGCGCACATCCGCGTTAATCGGCGGTTAAATTTAACCGCCGATTAACGCAGATGTGCGCAGATCAACCAAAGACCCTATTTTTTCTCCACCCGCTGCATCACCGCCTTCAGCAACACCGGCCAGGCGATGGTGGCGTCGCACAGCACTTCCGCATAGCGGCCGCCATCCTCCGGGGCCATGAATTTCCCCCAGGAAACCCCTTCCTTATAGGTGCAGCCGCTTAAGCCTCCCCAATGCGCTGGCTCTGGGCAGAGCCGCACGCCATACTGAAACCTGGCTTCCGGCAAATCCAGATTGAGCCGGGTGTGCAGCAACTCCAGGTAAGGCCCCACCTGCTGGGCCCAGTTCCGGGGCACACCGCCTCCCACCGTGAAAATCCCCAACTTCTTGGCGGCCACCACCTTTTCGGCATAGGCCCCCAAATCCAGAAAAGGATTGAAGGCAAAAGCAAGACGAGTTAAAGCCTGGGGGAACTCCGTTCCTTCCTTTAAGGCCCCCCGCACCATGTGAATGGCCAGGTCCAGGCCCAGTTCGGAATCGGTGAACGCGGGGATAAAGACCGGTACCCCTTTAAGGTACGCATTTCGCAAAATTCCCGGCTGGTCCGTGTGCTCCGCCAGATGGCGGCCCAATTCCCGGCATAGCGAGGAAGAGCACCAGACCTCTTCCCGGTCCAGGCCCGCCAGGACTTCCCGGAAGACTTCCTCGGCATAATCCAGGTTGGCCTCCATCTCCAGGGTGTCATAGATGCGGTTGTAACCCTGGCGGTACAACTCCCGGTCCCCCCGGTCCGCCGGGCACTTGTAGTGCACCCGGCCCAGGGTCTCGATCAGGCCGTGGGCCACCAGGGCGCCGGTGGTGATGATCACCTGGAGCCAACCCCGGTCGATCATCTCGCAGATCATCAGCCCCATCTTGGCCACACTCATGGCCCCGGAAAAGGTGCCGACGATGGTTAGGTCCGGTTCCCCTACCATCTCTGTGAGCACGTCCGCGGCCTCCCCCAAGGTCCGGCCCCCGAACGCGGTCTTGCCCATGGCCTGGAGCAGCTCATCAAAATCCTGCACTTTATTCAAATCCAACGGGGCCAGGGACTCCAACCCGTCCTGGGCCCCATCATGAAAATCTTCAAACTTCCGTCTCATTTGAAATACCCGTTTACCGTTTACCGTTTACCGTTTTCCGTGTCATTTCCGGCGTTCGGCCAAGTCTATCTTCTTAAGAATGCCTAACAAATTTCCCGTTCAGAATTTTCCACTTTCTGCTTTTAACGGAAAACGGAAAACAGAAAACGGAAAACGATACCCTACCGACGCGAATGAAAGATATACCCCAGCGCCTTATACAAAATCCTCGCGGCGGTAAACTCGCTCACCCGGTTCCCCGGGATGGGGGCCAGTTCCACCAGGTCCAGGCCGACGATGGGACCTCGAAGGGCCAGGGTTTCAATAAAGGACAAAACGTGATGATAAGTCAGCCCCCCAGGCTCCGGGGTACCCACTCCGGGCATGATACCGGGGTCCAGAACGTCTAGATCGATGGTCAGGTATACCGGTCCGGGGATGGCCTGAAGATGGTCCAAGGCCGCCTGAAAACCTTCCCGGTGAAACAGATCCAAGGCCTTGAACATCTTCATCCGGGGGGCCACCCACAGGAGGTCGGCCTCCTCCTTGGAGTAGCTGCGCACTCCCAGGATGGTCAGGGGCCTGCCTGATTCATAGACCCGGCGCAGGGTGCAGGCATGGGACAGCTTGGCGCCCTCGTAGCTTTCCCTCAGGTCCGCGTGCGCGTCCAGGGCCACCACCGTCACGTCCGGGTACTTGGTCTGCACCGCCTGCGCCAGGGCCACGGTGATGGTGTGTTCGCCCCCTAAGGCCAGGACCAGCTTCCCCTGGGAGACCCAGGGCTGCGCGGTTTTGCGGATTTTGTCCAGCATGGCCTGGGGGCCGGAGGCTTCGGGAGTAATGGGCAAGGCGGTGGTCAACTTGATTTTTTGGCTGGGGTCCCAATCATTTTCCACGTCCCACAATTCCACCTGCCGGGACGCGGCCAGGATGGCCTCGGGCCCTTCCCGGGTGCCGGCCCCATAGGTAGTCGTCGCTTCGTAGGGGATGGGCAGGACAATGGCTTCCGCCTCTTGCACCGGCAGGTATTTCAGGTCCAGGAAATTCAGGGGCATCTCAGGTCTCCTCCGGCTCCGGTTCTTTGGCTTCCATGTCTTTGAGGCGGCGGTATAAGGTGGCCAGGCCTATGCCTAAGAGGCGGGCCGTCAGCTCCTTGTCCCCCCCCGTCTTTTTCAGGGTCTGGATGATGGCCAGGTGCTCGATCTCCTCCAGGGAGGAGCCCACGGGGATGACGATCTTATCGTTTGCGGGGGAATGGAGCCGGATGTCATCCGGCAGATCCGCCAGCCCCACCATATTGCCCTCGCATAAGGCCACGGCCCGCTCCACCACGTTCTGCAGCTCCCGGACGTTCCCCGGCCAGGCGTAGTTCTTCAGCGCCGCCTGGGCCTCCTGGGAAAAACCCATGGCCGGGCGGTTGTTCTCCAGGCAGAACTTGTCCAGAAAGTGCAGGGCTAACAGGGAAATGTCCTCCTGCCGCTCCCTTAAGGGGGGGATGGGGATATGAATGACGTTCAAGCGGTAAAAAAGGTCTTTGCGGAAACGGCCCTCCGCCACCGCGGCCTCCAGGTCCACGTTGGTGGCAGCCATTATGCGCACGTCCACCTTCAACGTCTGGGTCCCCCCTACCCTTTCGAATTCCCCTTCCTGGAGAACCCTGAGTAGTTTGACCTGCGTGGCCGGAGGCATCTCGCTGATTTCGTCCAGAAAGATGCTCCCGCCGTCCGCCAACTCAAAGCGGCCCTTGCGTTGCTGGGTGGCTCCGGTAAAGGCCCCTTTTTCGTGGCCGAAGAGCTCGGATTCGATGAGCCCTTCCGGCAGGGCCCCGCAGTTTAGCTTCACCAGGGGTTTGGCCCGGCGGGGGCTCTGGAAATGGATGGCTTCCGCCACCAGTTCCTTGCCCACCCCGCTCTCCCCGGAGAGCAGCACCGTGCTCTTCATGGGGGCCACCTGGCTCACCAGGTGCAGCACCTTTAAAAGCGCCGCGCCCCGGCCGATGAGACGGCCCGTAGGCCCCTTATCCTGGAGGGCCTCCCGCAGCCGCTGGTTTTCCACCAGGAGTTGCTGGGTCTCCAGGGCCTTGGTCACCACTTTGCGCAGATCGTGCATGCGAAAGTCTTTGGTGATGAAGTCGTAAATGCCCCGTTTGAGTGCGGATACCGCCTCCTCCACGGTGGCATGGCCGGAGATCATAATGGCGATGGCTTCGGGCCTTAAGATTCGCAAGGCCCCGAACAGCTCGGTGCCCTCCATGTCCGGGAGTTTCAGGTCGATGATGGCCAGATCCACCGCGTGGCGCCGCACCTCGTCCAGGGCCGCCACCCCGGTGCCCGCGGTGAGCAGCTCATGGCCCATTTTTTTCAGCCCCGTTTCCAGGGCCTCCCGGGTGGGGGCGTCGTCGTCCACAACAAGGATAACACTCATGGAATGAGCTTCCTGTGTGCCGTTTTACGTTTTACGTTTTTCGTTTTTCGTTGTTGTGTCATTAGCTGTTTTGCAATACGAATTAATCATTAATAACATAAATAATTATCATTGGTTATATCTCAACTAGCTGACGGGTTATCTATTTTTTTTACGAAAAACGCAAAACGCAAAACGGAAAACGGCCTTACAAACTATCCAGCCACCCCAATATCGCCCGGTGCACCTCGTCCAGGGTTTCCAGGGCCAGGTGGCCCCCCGGGGGCTCGTAGGAGTGCCCCAACCCCGGCAGCACATGGAGGCAGGGGCTCACCGGCATGTGGCTCAGCACCATCCCCAGGCGGTCCAGATGGCAGAAGGGGTCCCGCCCCCCTTCGATGAACAAGGAGGGGCAGGGAAGCAGATAAAGGGGCTGGTCCCGCAACTTTTCCGGCTTACCCGGCGCATGCAGGGGATATCCCAAAAAGACCAGACCGTTGGCGCCCACGTCCTGGGCTACGATCTGGGCCGCGATCCTGGCCCCCATGGATTTTCCTCCCAAAAACATCTCCAGGCCCTTAAACTCCTCCATCTCCCCCACGTAGTCCACCACCAGGCGGAAGACCCCTTCCAGGGCGGGGTCCGGGTCCGGGTGTTTGCGGCCCGCCTCGGCGTAAGGGAAATTAAAGCGCACCGTCACCACTCCCTCTTTGGCCAGACTGGCGTGGACCCCGGCGATGAGGGAATGATCCATGTTATTGTTGGCGCCGTGGGCCAGGACCAGGATGGCGTCCAGGGTGGCGCTCTTGGGCACCCCCAGGACCACGCGAATCTTCTGCTCGGGACTCACTTGCAGGGTCAGCGGGCGTAGTTCCATATATTTCTCTCCGAGTCAGGTCTCAAGAATTTAGCGGTTATTCTCTCCATGGTCTTCAGATAACCCGGTTTTAAGTCCCCCTTTGGTAAAGGGGGATTTAGGGGGATTTTCAGGCCTAGAAAAATCCCCCCTGCCCCCCTTTAGGAAAGGGGGGTAGAAACCTGTCTTGCCGGTGTCGGTTTAATTCTGAAAGACACTGATAGTCAATAATTTATGCCAATAAGTCTCCTGTATCCGCCAACAGGACATACGGCTTTTGCTCCTCCAGCCAGGACCGCAACCCCTCGCCGTCCTCCCGAGGGATGAGATGCTCCCAGCCTCCCAGGTGCGCCACCCTGCCTCCCTTGGCCACCAGGCGCTTAAGCCGGCGGCTGACAAAAAACTCCCGCCGCCGGGTCTCCGGGTTGCCGGACAGGGGCAGCCGCGCCAGGGGCCGCTCCAGGGCCGACCGGGCCCGGCGGAATTCCCGGTCCACCGCCTCCTCCAGGGACTCTTGCGGCTCCGCGGCCAGGGCCTGAAGATTGGCCGGGCTGAGCAGCTCCCGGCTGTAAACCGGCAGATGCCGCCGGGACAGGCCCCCCAAATCCAGGGGCAGGCACTTGGCTCCATAACGACGGCTATAATCCCGGGCCGCCCGGTACTCGAAGGGCAGGGCGATTTGGGCCGCCACCATGCGGATGGCCGGATGCCCGGCCACCCCCGGCGGCAGCGCCGCCAGGGTTTCTTGTAGCTGCCGCTGCCATCTCCCCTCCCAGTCCCGGCGGTAGCGCAGAGAAAAACGGCTGATCTCCACGGTAACCGTCTCCGGCCGCAAACGCTCCAGGAGGCCTATGACCCGCTCATACCCTCTGGGGTCGCCGTGCACCGTGCCGATGAGGACCAGGGAGGCAGAGACACGGTTTTTAGTAGGGCCGGGGGACTGGTCGCGCCGGCGTCCCCGCCTGCGCTCCTCTGCCTTTTCCCAAACCCCCTCCCCTCCCCTTATGTGGGGATGGCAAGACGCTTGCTGCTGAGAGTCAAAGTTAACCATGGACCTCGGTAGCCCAGGCTTTCCAGCCTGGGCCGCCCTTCATTTTATACCTTCGCCAGCCCTTCCTTTAGCTGAAAGCTAACCGCTGACCGCTGACAGCTCTTTAATCCTGCACAAACTCCCGGCCTTCCTTGAGGGCCATCTCTGCCTTGGCTAATTGCCGCCCTAAATAAATGGCGTGATTGATGTCCGACAGCGCCACATCCCGGGCGATTTGATGCTGCAAGGAAACCGCGGTCTTGCCCCGGTATTCCGTCAGGGTTACGTCCTCGAAGCGATGTTCCACCAAAATCTGCGGCCCGTCCAGAGTAACCCGGAAGTAGCCCATGGGGTCCAGATGCATCTTCCACTTGCGCTTTCCCGCCACCATCATGGCCCGGTCTAATTCTTTGGGGTCGATGCTGATGGACTGGCTAAAGACCGTAATGGCCCCCGGGGGCAGGACCGCTTCTTTCGCCACTTCCGATTGTAAACGCATCAGCCCATAAAAGTTTAGCAACCAGGCGTCCAAGGCGTTATGGGTGCGAAAGGTGGCGGTCAAGGTCAATTTTTCTTCGAACTTCCGGAAAAAAGCCGACACGAAGCAGGGGCGGCTCACTTTACCCGTTAGGTCCCGGTAGCTGTCCCACAGGGCAAAGTAAGCCTTGCGGTCCTCGGGATCGGCTTTAAGCCTGTTAGCCAGCTCTTGCACCGCATCTATCTCGAAATATTTTCTCAGCCGGTGGCCGTAATTATAAGATTCGTCTTGACGTAACTCTCCTTGGAGAAATTCCAGATAATACTTTCCAATCTTACTGTCATCAATATTTACGGCCAGAAGTTTTTCCTTGAAATCAGGCTTATCCAATTCAAATTCCGGCTTCTCCACCACCACTTTGATATTTTGTAACTCCAGGCGCTCGCCCTTCTTCAAAGTCACCCGGCGGCCAAAACGGGTGATGAGAAAAATCAAATCCAGGTAAGCATCTAAAGGCTTTTCTTGGACCACCTGATGAGCCCGAGGGTTACTGGGGAAATAAAGGGTCTCCACCTGGGGCAAAGGTGGGATAGCATCCGGCCTCACCAGATTTTCCAAAAAACGAGGTCGATAATTTGCAATGGATGTTCTGATATTACTCGGGATAGAGGCTTTTCCCAGGTCGCCTGGGGCAGTTGGGGCAGCCGGGTCACCCAGCCATTTTATCTCCGGGGCGGTGGCAAACAATTCTGGCTGTACCAGACCATCCAGGAGACGACGAGTTCCTTTGATGCGATACGGGTTAGTGGCGGCACCACTATCGGCCAGATAACTAACATTAGATTCTTCTACTATTTCCAACCCGTTTGCGAAAAAATTAATCAATTCATCCCGTGAACCAGAGCGATCATGACCGCAAATAAGCACCAACTGAATCTGCGGATTATACAATAAATTCCGCAGCATCTCCCTCAAACCATTACCATATAGTGTCCCAAAAACGGCAATGGGGCTGGTATCCGGGTTCAAATCCACCCCCGCCTCCCGGAAGCGTTCGATGACGTAGTCCACCTTGGACCACAGGGTCACCACCCCGATGGCGCCGTGGGGATTAATCACCGTCAGCCGGTCGGCGAAATAAAGGGGTTTGAATTCCATCGGGGCAACTATACCAAAATTAGGGTCTAAGGGCAAAGAAGACCTGGGAGTCAGTTTTGTAGGGTGCGTCTCACGCACCAAAGATGGCGCGTAAGACGCGCCCTACGAGTCTTCCCGCCCCCCGGAATTACCAGCTACTGGCGGCCAGGGACGGCCGCCCCACCGATCTGCTGTTTTTTCACCCGGCGACCGCGCAGGCTGAAACCTGAGGCTACCAACTCGGAACCCGGATCCCGGAACTCGGAACTCCCTCTTTTTCCTCTTACCGGTTGCTCTCTGAAAAACAATTCTTATCTTAAATAACAGCCCGTCAGCCTCTCCCCGGGGAAAAGGTGTTGCATAACCACACTCTCTGATGGTAGGAATGAAGAGAAGCCGCCACAAGGGGTTTATTTCGATGAATAGCAACTCTCTTATCACCATCAGCCTTAAAGAAAGGGTCAGCCAATGACAGCCTCCAAAGAAAGGATGTATCTCCAAAGTTTCCAGGAAATCAGCAAGGTTCTGGGCTCCACCCTGGCGGTGGATGAGGTCTTGGACCACATCGTCCGGCAGATCACCCAAGCCATGAACCTTAAAGGGGCCACCATCCGCCTGGTCAATCCCAAGACCAACACCCTGGAACTGGTGGCGTCGGTGGGAGTGAGTGAAGAATATCTCCACAAAGGCCCGGTGGATATGGATAAGAGCGTGGC
This sequence comes from Thermodesulfobacteriota bacterium, assembly GCA_049322315.1. Taxonomy (GTDB): domain Bacteria; phylum Desulfobacterota; class Desulfobaccia; order Desulfobaccales; family 0-14-0-80-60-11; genus SURF-52. Next base: position 46,547 of record JBMORF010000048.1, read on the forward strand.
CGAGGCTTTAAGCGGCCGACCGGTAGCTATCTATGACGCCACCTCCGACCCCCGCATGCAATATCCCGAAAAAGCCAAAGAGGAAGGCATCGCCACTCTGGTGGCCTTGCCCATGGTCAGCCAGGGCCGGGTCATCGGCGTCATGCGCCTGCTGACCGCGGAGCCCCGGGAGTTTACCATGGACGAAGTTGACTTCGCCTGCTCGGTGGCGGATATGGGGGCCCAGGCCATCAGCAACGCCAAGATGTATGAAGCCCGCACCCGGGAGCTCAATTTCCTCAAAGGCCTTCTGGAAGTCTCCAAAGCGGTGAATTCGGCCCTGGACGTCAAAAAGGTCCTGGCCCTCCTGGTGAAGACCGCCACCACCGCCCTGGACATCAAGGCCGCAGCCGTGCGCCTTCTGGACGAAAAACGCCAGATGATGGAACTGGTGGCCTCCTACGGCCTGAGCGACCGCTACATCAACAAAGGCCCGGTGGGCGCGGATAAGTCCCTCACCGAAGCCATGACCGGGAAAGCCGTGTCCATCTACGACGTGGCCCTGGACCCCCGGGCCACCTTTCCCAAGGAATCGGCGGAAGAAGGGATCAAATCCATCCTCTCCGTGCCCATTGCTCTCAAAGGCAAAGTCATCGGCGTGCTGCGCATTTATACCTCGGAACACCGGGACTTCAGCGACGACGAGATCACCTTCATCTCCTCTTTGGCCCAGCAGGGCGCCATGGCCATGGAAAACGCCCGCATGTACCAGAAACTTAAAGGGGAACACGAAGAGCTGATGAGCGACCTCTACCGCTTCACCGGCTTTACCAGAGGATTGTAAGCGATATTTGAGGGGAGGGCCGGGGGAGCAGTGGCTCCCCCGCCTTCCCCCAAAATGCCTTATTCAGCATCACCCTGCCGCGGCCAGGGCTTTGGCCACTTTGTCTTCCAGGTCTTTTTTATCGATGGGTTTGATGCAGTATTCAAAAGCCCCGAGTTGCCGGGCCTGGCGGGCCGTTTCCAGGGTGGGATAGCCGGTGAGCATAATTACCCGGGTCTGGGGGGAAATCCTTTTCACTTCTTTAAGCATGGCTATGCCGCTCATTTTCTTTAATCTGATATCCAGAATGGCCACCGCCACCGGCCGGGTCCGGAGATAGGACAGGGCTTCCTCCTCTTCGGTGAAGACCGCCACGCGATGGCCTTGGCGTTCCAGGAGGCGTTTGATCATAATGACCGCGTCCAGAACGTCATCTAATACCAGAATCTCTTCCATAATCACATCTAGACCGTGTTTTGGCCCGCGGCGGGCAAGCCTGCCGGCGCCAGTTCCGTGATCGTCTCTTCCAGGGATTTCTCCCGGGATACCGGCAGCTCCACGAAAAAGACCGTCCCCGGCCCCGCCGGGGCTTTGGCCGGATCGAAATGTTCCCAAAATTCTCCCGGAGCCGGGCTAAGTGCGGTGATGGTGCCCTGATGGTCTTGAATGATGCCGAAAGACACCGACAGGCCCAAGCCGGTGCCGCCCCCCGGGGCCTTGGTGGTGAAAAAGGGATCAAAGATCTTTTTCAGGTTTTCCGGGGCGATGCCCAAGCCGTTATCGGCCACCGTCACCTGCACCCGGTTGGTCTGGGGATCGAGCCTGGTGCCCACCCAGATGGTGCCGTCCTGGCCGATGGAGTCCACGGCATTGGTCAGCAGATTAAGCCAGACCTGCTTGAGCTTTTCCTTGTCCCCGATGATGGCCGGCAGATTCGGGGCCAGGGAAGGCATGATGTCAATCCAATCCTGCTTAAAGGAATGCCTGACCAGATCCAGGACCTCGGTGATGGAGCCATTGAGGTCCATCTCTTCCGGGCGGCTTTCGATGTGCCGGGAAAAGCTCAGGAGATCACTCACAATGCGCCGGCAAATCTGGGCCTGTTTTTCAATAATCTGGAGGAATTCGTAGCTTTCGCTGTCCTGAGGCAAATCTTCCAGCAGCATCTGGGCATATCCCAGGATAACGCACAGAGGGGTATTGATTTCATGGGCCACGCCCCCGGCCAGCCTCCCCAGTTGTTCCATCTTCAGGGACTGGATCAACTGCTCCTGGTAGTGTTTGATCTCGGTAATATCCCGGGCCACCATGAGAATCCCGGTGATCCGGTCGCCGTCATAGACCGGCACCTTGACCATATGCAGCCAGCGTTTTTCCCCGTCCTTGTCCACCGGCACCTCTCTACTCTTATGGCCGCCGGTTTGCAAAATCTCTTGATTCTCTGCCCGGTGCATCTCAGTCTCTTCCCGGGGAAACAGGGGGGCACAGGTCCGTCCCAGGATCTGCTTTTCCGGTAAACCGCAAAACTGGGCAAAGGCCGGGTTGACCGCCTGATAAACCAGGTTTTCGTCCTGCAGGCTGACCAGGTCGGGATTCACGTCCAGAATGGTTTTCAGGAGTTGTTGCTGCCGGGTGAGGCTTTTTTCCGCCTCTTCCAGTTCCTGGATATGGCCATCCAGGGTCATGGCCATGACCTCAAAGGATTCGGCCAGACCCTGAATCTCATCCCCGGCATTCAGATGGTAAATGAGACACTCCTGGCAGGCGGCCTGCTTCTCTTCATAACTGCCGTCCCGGCATTCAGGGCAGAGGACCCCAGGTAAATACCAGCAGCGCCGCCGGGTATCGCCGTAAGCCGGGCATTCCTCCTTCCCGCAATTCCTGATTTCCCAGCAGTTGCGCTCCAGCTTGGGGCTGATATGCAGGGCCAGATTACCCTTGATCATCTCCTCCGCCGACTGGCGCAGGACATTGAGGCGGCGGGTCACCGTACTGGCAAACAGGGTTCCCAGACCCACGGCCACCAAAGCCACCGCCGCGGAAACCGCGAAGATGGTTAATAACAGCCTATTTACCGCGGCTTCGGCCTTAACCCGGGAAAGGCCCACCCGCACGGTGCCCAATCTATTCTCCCCCACCTTTACCGGCAGGGCGAAATCATAGATCAGTTCATTATCCGAGCTCAAAAGTTGAATATGGGAAGAGGCGCCCGGGGGGATCTGGTTGGCGTCCTTGAGCTCCGTGGGAAAGCCGCTTTTAAAAGTGTGGGACAAAACCTGGCCCCGGACGTCCTGGATAAACGAATAGACGATATCGTCACTGGAGGCCACCACTTCATCCACCATGTTTTTCAGCCGCAAGAAATCCAGGGCCAGGATGGGGTTTGTAGCCCGGGGGGCCAGATTCTGGGCTAGGCTCAGGCCTCGCTTTTTTATTTCCCCGGACATGGCCGTCACCGCCACCCGGCTCACCAGGAAGGCCAACAGGACGCCGAACACCAGGATGACGGCCACGATGCCCAGGTTAATCTTGGCGCGGAAGGACAACTTACTGAATAATTGGATAGTCATCGCCTTACACCTAAAAAAAACCTTGCGCCTTGGCGCTTTTGCGTGAGGCATTTTCCCTTTAATCCCGTCTTTCCACGGAAGCGGCCAGGCGCCGGACGGCTTCATAATCCGCGTCGCTGGCCGGCACCACCCCGGTAAACCTGGCCATTTCCAGGATTTTCCGGTGTTCCGGATTTTTTATATCCAGGGCCAGGAGGGCCTTTTTGATCTTGGCCAGGATGTCCGGGGCGAAACCCTGGCGGGCCGCGTAAACCCAACCGGGATACCACCGGGAGTGAGCCAGGATGCGAATCTGATTCAAATCGATTTTATTGGCCAAAATTGGCAGGGTGCGCTCCCGGATCAGACCCACATCATACTTGCCCGAATAGACCGCCATCACCACTTTTTCCTGTTTCCCCCCCGGCCCCGGGGCAAAGGCAATTTCCAGAAAATCCTTTTTCCGCAAGCCTTGTTCCTGGAGCCAGGCCCAGGGATAGAGGTAGCCCCCCGCGGAATAGGGGTCCACGGCAATCAAGCGTTTGCCTTTCAGGTCCTCCAGGGTCTTGATCCGGGGATTATCGGCCCGGCAAATAACCTGGCCCCGGAAATTGATCTCGCCGGCGCCTTCCACAATCCGGGCGAAGGCCCGGGCGCCGTAGCGGCCGGCGATCTGCACGTATACAAAGGGGTTGCTGAAGGAAATATCGATTTCCCCCCGCCCCACCATGTTCATATGTTCATCGAAAGTATCCGGAAAAACCTGGCGGATGGTCAGGCCGGTGGCCCGGGAGAGATACTCCACCAACCGGTGATGGCGTTTGTAGGAAACGTTGTGGGAGTATTGGGGCAGATAGGCATAGGTAAGAGCAGCCGGGGGCTTGATGACGGTGATTTCCTCCCGGTTGCTCAAGTCGATCTTTTTCACCGGCTCATCATCGCCGCAGCCGGCAATAAACAGGCAGGCTAAAGCCAAACAGGCGACAAGATGCCATCCGGATATCTTCATCTTCATCATCTTCTTCATAGTTTTTTTTGCATCCGGGGCCTGCCTGGAGAGTTCCTGGTTCATAGTTGTGATCTCCGGGAAAATGCCTTTTCTTGTCATCCTGAGTGAAGCGAAGGATCTCGTATTTTGGCGTCTAAGATTGCCAATCTTGGAGTAATCATCGACATGGCCTGGAAAAACTGTGCTGCCAAAAACGAGATTCGTACCGAAGCTTCGCTCCGTTCAGAATGACAAATGAGGGACTTTCGCAGAGGTCTCAACTTGGAACTATCCTCGGCCGCCTTAAGTGGAAACGACAATATCCTCCACGTTAATATTATGATTCTTCAGCCACTTCCATAAAGTCACCCGGCTGACCCCTAAAATCCGGGCGGCTTCCGCCCTTTTCCCCCCGGCGGCATTGATGGCCCGGCACAACTCCTCCCGGTCAGGCGTTTTCTCGGGAAGAGTCTTCCGGAAGTGGTTCCGGACCGGGACCGGGGCTTGCCCCCGGAGTTGGGCCGGGAGATGCTCCGGCAGGATATTGCCCTCCTGACAGAGCACAAAGGCGTATTCCATCACATTGATCAACTCCCGGACGTTGCCCGGCCAGTCATAACCGAGCAACCTTTCCAGGGCGGCGGGGCTCAGGCCGATAATGGGTCTGCGGGTCTTTAACCTGCCCCGTTCGATAAAAGCCTCCGCCAGCAAAGGGATATCCTCCCGGCGCTCCCGCAAAGGCGGGATGGCAATGGGAATAACGTTGATCCGGTAAAACAGGTCCTCCCGGAAACGACCCTGGTCCATCAACCGGTACAGGTCCTTGTTGGTGGCGGTGATTACCCGCACATCCAGGGGGATGGGCCTCTGATCCCCCACCTTTTCAATGACTTTCTCCTGCAAAACCCGGAGCAGCTTGGCCTGGGTGGACAGGGGCATATCCCCTACTTCGTCCAGGAAGATATCGCCGCCGTGCGCGGCTTCAAAGCGGCCCACCCGGTTCCGGTCCGCGCCGGTAAACGCGCCTTTCACGTGGCCAAAAAGCTCGCTCTCCAGCAGGGATTCGTGGATGGCGGCGCTGTTGACCTTGACGAAAGGCCCCTGGCTCCGGGGGCTGAGGCGGTGGATGGCCCCGGCCACCAGTTCTTTGCCGGTGCCGGATTCCCCGGAGATAATCACCGGCGCTTCCGACTGGGCGGCGCTGGAGATGAGGGAGAAGAGCTGCAACATGGCCGGCGACTTCCCCAGAATCCCCTGGAAACCATCCTCCCGGCTGAGTTCCCGGCGCAGGCGGGAAATGACCCTTTCTTTGGCCACCACCTCGCTGATATCGGTGAGGGTTTCCACCCCCCCCAAGATCTTCCCGGAATTATCCCGGATAAGCGCGGCATTCTTCAAAACGTGTACCAAACTCCCGTCTTTTTTGGCTAAAACACACTTGACCCGGCGGATGCACCCGGATTGGAACAGCTCGCATTGCTTGCCCGCGCCGGTGCTCAGGCCGTGATAACAGGCGTCGGTCTTGATTAGGGCGCAGGGCTGTCCCACGAGTTCTTGCCGGCGATAGCCGGTGATTTCCTCCAGGGCCTGGTTCACCGAGAGGATAGTTCCCTGGGGATTGACCACCACCACTCCTTCCATCATGGTATCGATCACTTTTTCCCAGAATTTATCGTAACTTTCCTGGAACATGCTTTAGGTCCCGCGGCTTTTATTTCCCGAGATTGTTAAGTTAACGTTAGTGTTAAATTATTGATATGTTAACTTAACATGCTTCCGGCGTCAAGCCCTTGCATCTGTTTTTTAAAATTATACTGTAAATTCAATGAGATGTATCAATCGGATTCCAAATTTCAGTCGGGCATGTATCTTGCTTTTCAAATCGATGGGAAATTGGGTCTTAATTGGTAAACCTGATGGGTCCCCAAAAAAGCCGCGTGGCAAGGAGGGGCGGTGGCTTTGGTTACCCTGAGGGAACGGCCCCCGGACAAAATTTAGTCCCGAGCACTATTACCTGCATTTTCTAGATTAGGAGGTTTTGATGAGAAAGACAGGTTTAGCAATTCTAATGGTACTTGCGGTTTTAGGCCTGACCGCCGGCTTGCTCCTGGCCCAGGCTTCCGCCCCGGCTAAGGCGCCGGCGGCGGCCACCGCCCAACCTGCGGCCTCCCCGGCCGCCAAAGCCCCGGCGATGGGCAAAATGAGCAAACTGGAAGCGGCCATCGCCAAGACCCCCAAGGGCGCCGGCAAAGGCCAGATTAATCCCGACGCCCCCAAGGGTATCCTGGGCATTCCCGGGGCCCCCCAGCCCTTCTGGCTCTGGTGCATCCTCTGGGGCATCTGGGTAGGCTGGATCTTCTCCACCGTGGGCGCGTTCGGCGGCATCATGGCCGGGGTGGGCCACATCACCGTCTTCGGCCTGCGGGGCTTTGGCGCCAATTTCAAGGACACCAGCCCGGTGATGAACAAGTTGATCACCGACACCATTCGAGTCTCCAACCAGTATCTGGTGGGTTTGTCAGCCTTGATTTCCTCCATCAATTATTATCGCATGGGCCGGCTGGTATTGCCCTTAGGCATCTCCCTGGCCATCGGCAGCATCTCCGGCGCCTACCTCATCCCCTGGCTCACTGCGGGTAAGATCAAACTGAGTTCCTACATCGGTTACTTCGGCCTGTGTGTCTTCGCCATTGCCTTCGTCCTCTACCGGGACACCACCGCGGCAGGCCAGGCCAGTAAAAAAGAGGCCAAGGCCGCGGCCAAGGCATTTGAAGATGCAGTAAAAGCCAAGCGCGCCGGCGTCGAGACCGCCCACACACCCGAGCTCAGCGGCACCAAGGTCACCCATTTTAGCCTGAGCCGGGTCCGCTTCACATTTTACGGGGTGGAATTTAACTTCAATCCCATCCTGCCCATCATCGGCGGCTTCTTTATCGCCGCGATTTCGGCCTTCCTGGGCGTGGGCGGCGGTTTCCTTTACGTCCCCTATATCACTTCCATCGTCGGGCTGCCCATGTATCTGGTGGCCGGCACCTCCGCCCTGGCGGTGCTCATCAGCATGGTCACCTCCATCTTCTCCTACATGGTGGTGAAACAGATCCCGGTGGATTTCTATATGGTGGGCATGGAACTCATCGGCATCTTCACCGGCTCCATCGTCGGCCCCTATACTTCCAAGTACATCCCCGATATCTGGCTCAAGCGGTTGTTTGTCCTTCTGGCCATTTACGTGGGCCTGCGTTATGTCAGCAAGGGGTTTTTCGGCTACTCCATCGTGCCGCCTTTCGGTTGATACCAATAAACTAAACGCGGGGGGCCGGGTTCTCCGGCCCCTCCCGCAACCTGGGAAAAATTTATGGAAATGCCGTTATTTTTTATGGTTCTGGACCCGTACCTGATCTGGTGCTACCGGCTCCCCGGCGACAGCTATGCCGGTTTCTTCCTGGGAACCCTGGCCTTGGCCGTTCTTTGCCTGATTATCGGCGAAGCCACGGCCTTCGTGACCCTCCGCCTGGTGGGCCAACGCATGGAGCACCAGGCTGCCGAGGCCCTCAGATATGGGGAACTTTCCATCGACGCCGCCAAGGCCGGGGACAAGCCCTCTTTTAAGGCCGCCAACAAGCTGGCCAACGAAGCCTTCGGCAAATCCTTTTTCTCGCTGATGGCCCTTTCCATGGCCCGCCTCTGGCCCCTGCCCTTCGCCCTGGCCTGGATGCAATACCGTTTCCTGGGCGTAGAGTTCCCCTTGCCCTATCTGGGTTTCTCCCTGGGCTTTATCGGGGCTTTCATCATCATTTATGCGGCCTTCTATATCCTCGGCAACCGGATCAAGAAGAAGCTGTTGTTTTTTCGCAGGATGAACGCTATCTTGGACCCTGACCCGACTTGGAGCCGGGAACCCCAGGGCCTGCCGGCGCTAGCACCACCGATACTTACCCCCGATCAAAAATCATAACTTAGGAGGATTATATGCTTCGGAGAATCGCAGTTGTTTTTCTCAGTTGCCTTCTCGCCATAACCTTCGCCACCTCACTTTTCGCCCAAGCTCAGGCCCCAGTACAAAAAGCCCCTGCGGCCACTGCGCCTGAGAAAAAACCTGAGATTCCCAAAAATAAACAAACTACGTTAGGGCTATATGTCACGGCCAAACAGGCTTATGATATGTGGCAAAAAGATAACAACATCAAAATTCTGGATTGCCGCACCCCGGAAGAGTATGTCTTTTTGGGCCATGCGCCCATGGCTGTCAATATTCCCAGCAAGTTCATGAAATATAGTTGGGATGCCAAGAAAAAGATGTATGTCATGAAGGATAATCCCAAATTTCTCCGTCAGGTCAAAAAGCTCCTCAAACCCGCGGACACCATCTTGATCATGTGCCGCTCGGGGGCGCGCAGCGCCAACTCTGTGGACAAGTTGGCCAAGGCCGGTTTTACCAAGGTCTATAATATCCTCGACGGGTTTGAGGGTGACAAAGTCAAAGACAAAAACGATCCCAATTACGGCAAACGTACTAAAAACGGCTGGCGTAATTCCGGGGCCCCCTGGACCTACGATCTTGACGCCAACCTCATTTATCTTCCCACCAAGAAGTCGAAGAAGTAAGGAGAGGTAGCGCCGGCGCCCTGGGCATTGCCGCCAGGGGCAAGGAACCGACCACTTGCCGAGAGCCGCCACTGGCTGCCACACCGTGAAGGTTTAAGAGGCTCCCGGGTCAACCCTTCCTAACTCAATGGGAAGCAACATTTAAGGAGATTGATAATGGGTTTGAAAGAAACTATGACCGAAATTGCCCAAAAGGGCAGAGAGCAATTGACTTATACCGACGTAGCCGACACTTATATTTATTATATCCGGCTGGATTTTGATCCGGTGGGCGTCAAATTCTGCGCGGATGAGGCTGAAATCTCTAAGTATAAAATCGATGCCAAAGCCAAAGCCAAACTTACTTACTGCCAATTCCTAGCCATGGCTCGCGGTGGCCGCAAAGCCATGTTCATGCCCGCCAACCAACTGCTCTGTGAAAACGCCGAGCCGGTCTTCGGCTTCCGGGACCTGGACCAGGAAAAAGACACCAAGCGGCATATGAAATACTTGCGGGACGAAAAGCTGGCCTGGGAAGCCCCCCAGGGCAAAGCCAAGCTTACCCGGGGAAAGTACTGCGGCATCTATACCGCGCCCCTGGACATGTTCGACACCTCGGGAGTCGATCCGGATATCGTCTTTTTTATGGCCCTGCCCTATCAGGTTTACCACATCCTGAACGACTATATGTCAGCCACTAACCGCAGCAGCCTCACTTTTAACCATACGCCCAATTCCGCGGTCTGTTCCGGTTCGGTCTGGGCTTTTGTCAACAATACGGCCAATATGACCACCATGTGCGCGGGCAGCAAGACCTCCGGCAAGAGCGATATGGCCATGATGAATCTCTTTGTACCCGGCACCCAGATCAAGGACAGCGCCGCCCAACTGCTGAAACGCATCACCGAGATGGGCGGTCCCTCCGTCCTGGGCAAGGGCGGCCAACCCTGGCCTGGCCTGGACGTCTGCAAGGGTTGTCCCCTGTTCAAATACGAGGCGGTGTAACCCTCCTCCTTCCAGCAGGAAGAGATAAGCGTCACGGCGGCCACCCTGGAAGGGGCGGCCGCCGTTTTTTTCTGGCCCTGCCCCTGGCTCCCGGCCTCCCCGGTCTCGAAGAAAGAGGCGTCCCCCAAAAACCAAGGGTAAAGCCTTTGAGGTTCCCCAGGATTTTGATAAATTAAATAATTATGCCCATTCCCCCCCCCACCGGGAAAATCTCGCCGGTAAAACCCCTGTTATTCTTCCTGCTGATGGTTGGAGCCATCGTCGTCGTGCGCCTCTTTAACCTGCACCAGTTCCTGGAAAAGGAGTGGTTGCGCCAGTTCGTGGCCGGTTACGGCGTCTGGGGGCCCATAATTTATCTGATTATCTGGACCGTGGCTCCCCCCTTGTTTCTCCCGGGTTTGCCCATCACCCTGGCCGGCGGCGTTTTGTTCGGCCCCTTTTGGGGGGTGGTTTACGTGATCTTCGGAGCCACCGCCGGGGCCACTGTGGCTTTCCTGGTGGCCCGCTATCTGGCCCGGGACTGGGTCGCCAGCAAACTTCAAGGCGCCAGGCTCATGGCCCTGGACGAAAAAGTGGCCCAGGAAGGCTGGGAGATCGTGGCCTTTACCCGCCTCGTCCCCATCTTCCCTTTCTTTTTGATTAACTATGCCTTCGGCCTGACCCGCATCAACCTGATGCCCTATGTCCTGGCCACTTTTTTCGGAATGATACCGGTGACCGTGGCCTATGTCTATTTCTCCGCCAACGTCCTGGACCTCTTCCAGGGCAAGTTATCCAAAGAACTGCTCATCGGCGTCCTCCTCTTGGGCCTGGTCTCCTCGATTCCCTTTATTTATAAAAGGATTAAAGCCCGGCGGGGGGAAACGGTGGATTTGTAGTAAAGATCGTTTTCCGTTTTCCGTTTTTCCGTAAAAGGAATGGCAAGAAAGGGTTAAGGGGTTGATTTCCTATTGCTTGGCAGTTCTTCATGGACTGTCGGCGTACCCGTAATAGCATAAAAACTTGATGGCGCATGAGCCTCGCCCGCCCCGGTAATTCGCACAGGCTGGAAAGCTTTGGCCACCGCGGGCGAAACTCTCAGGACAGGAAAATTACAGTTCATCTTAGGGATACCCAGTCATTAACATATTGCCTCTTCTCATGACTGTACCATCTTCTCGTGCGGAAAACGGAAAACGGGAAACAGAAAACGGCTGGGGCGCCAAAATCCTCTCCCGCTGCATCGGCGAAGAACTCCCCCCCTGCCAGGCGGCCTGCCCCTTAGACATCCGGGTCCGGGAAAAGCTCCGGTTGCTTAAGACCGGCGATCTGGCCGGGGCCCTGGAGGTGGTCCTGGAGCGCTGCCCCTTCCCCGGCATCCTGGGGCGCATCTGCCCCCATCCCTGCGAGACCGCCTGTACCCGGGGCAAGCTGGATGCCCCCCTCAATATTGCCGGACTCAAAAGATACCTGGCCGATCTGGACCCGGACGCCATACTCCGGGCAGCTCCCGGCCTGGAGCGCCCCGAAAAGGTGGCCGTAGTGGGGGGCGGCCCCGGGGGCTTGATGGCCGCATATGAGTTGCGGCGGCTGGGCTATCCGGTGACCCTCTACGAGGCGGAAAAGGCCCTGGGCGGGTCGTTGCGCCTTTATCTCCCCGCTTTCCGCCTGCCCCGGGAGGTCCTGGACCGGGAAGTGGGCCTGGTGGAGAAAATGGGCGTCACCCTGCGCCTCAAAATCCGCCTGGGCCGGGATGTGCATCTGGAAGACCTGCGCCGGGATTTCGCCGCGGTCTTCCTGGCCCTGGGAGCCCATAAGAGCCTGCCCCTCCAGATCCCGGGGGAAGACTTGACCGGCGTCGTAGACGGCCTCAATTTTCTTAAGGCCTTTAACTCCGGCCCACCCATAAAGGTCGGTCCCCGGGCGGCGGTCATCGGCGGCGGCCACACCGCGGTGGACGCGGCCCGGGCCGCCTGGCGCGGCGGCGCTCAAGAGGTCCATCTCATCTGCAGGCAGACTGAGGACCTTATGGCCGCTCTATCCTCGGAAGTAGCGGCAGCCCGCTCGGAGGGGGTGCAATTTCATTTCCTCACCTTACCGGTGCGCATCCTGGGAGCAGGCCGGGTCCAGGGGCTCATGCTCCAACCAGCAGAATCGGGGGAGCCCGGCGACGCTGGCCGGCTCTGTCCGGCGCCGGTGCCCGAGTCGCAGTTCAGCCTGGAGGTAGACACCGTCATTTCTGCCTTGGAGCCTACCGGGGATTTCGCCTTCTTCGGACCCGGCCTGGCCTTCGATACCGCTACTATCAACCGTCTGGAAGCCGATCCCGTTACTCTCCGGACCAAAATCCCCGGGGTCTTTGCCGGGGGCGACCTGGTTACCGGTCCCGGCACTGCGCTGGCGGCCCTGGCCGCAGGTCGCCGGGGAGCCCTGGCCATCCACGCGCATTTGCGCCAAGAGCCCCTGCCTGCAGACCTGCCCCCCTTGACCAGCCGCGCCACCGGGCTCATCGTCAATCTCACCGGCCTCCCCACCGCGGCCCGGCAGTCCCTGCCCCATCTGCCCCTGGCCGCAAGATCGGCAAACCCTCAAGCCGAAGTGGCCCTGGGTTTTTCTCCGGCCGCGGCCCTAACCGAAGCGGCCCGCTGCTTAAGTTGCGTCTGTTCCCAGTGCGTTACAAACTGCACCTTCTTGCAGCACTATGTCCATGATTTCCCGCCCACGGAAAAAGAGCTCGTCCGTCTCTTGGAGTCCCGGGGAAAAGAGGAGCCGCTGCTCCCCTACTCCTGCCATTATTGCGGCCTCTGCCAGAGCGTCTGCCCAAAGGCCCTGCACTTAGGCAAAGTCTGCCTGGACTATCGCCGCCGTCTGGTGGCTGGAGGACGGGGGCCGCTCCCCCAGCATCAAGGGGTGCAGAACTACGTCAAGTGGGGCACCCACCCCTTCTTTACCCTGACCCGTCCGGACCCGGCCACGGGCCGGGCCAAACAGGTCTTTTTCCCCGGCTGCTCATTGCCGGGCTACCACCCCCATCTGGTCCAGGCCGCCTACGGCTACCTTCGGGAACGCCTGCCCCACACGGGCATCATCCTCAACTGCTGCGGCGCTCCCAGTATGATGCTGGGGGAAGAAGAGGTCCAGGAACGGGTGGCCGCCGGGGTGGCCGCGGAATTCGCCAAACTGGGGGCCCAGGAACTCATCGCCGCCTGCCTCCACTGTGTCAACACCCTCAACGCCTATTGCCCGGAGATCAAAACCCGCTCCCTTTACGAAGTGATGCTGGAGCACGGATTGCCGGAAACCGCCCAGGCCGCGGCCAGCGGGGTCTTCCAGGTCCACGACCCCTGCGGCGCCCGCCATCTGACCCCGGCCCAAAACGCGGTGCGGGAGCTGGCCCAGGTTGCGGGGCACCAGCTTCAGGAATTGCCCCACAACCGGGAGCGCACCATCTGCTGCGGCGCCGGGGGCCTGGTGCCCGCGGTGGACAACCCCCTGGCTAAAAAAATGACCGCGTTCCGCCTCTCCGAAGCCACCCAAGACCTGATAGTATATTGCGCCACCTGCCGGGCCAAGTTCGTCAACGCCGGGCACGTTTCCTTACACCTGCTGGAACTTATCTTCAACCCTGGCTGGCCCCAAGCCAAGGCCGCCAAGCCCCATAGCCCCACCAAGCGCTGGTGGAGCCGCCGGCGCCTGAAACGCTGGTTCCAGGGATTATGATGGTGAGCGGTGAGCAGTAATTAATAGAAGTTCATCAGGGCATGTGATACTAGAGAAAAGGCCCTCTGCTGTTCAACTAATTTCCCTGTTGGCCGATAGTAAAACCTAAACATAGGAGGTTGCCCATGATCGAGGTGTTGCCCGAAAGCCAAGGCAAGGTCTTGGGAATAAAGGCCAGTGGCAAAGTCACCGCCCAGGACTATGAACAGGTTTTAATCCCGGCCCTGGAGGCCGTGCTCCAGGAACATGGCTCGGTGTGCTTTCTTTACCTGATAGACGAGGACTTCCAGGGTTTCGAATTGGGAGCTATGTGGGACGACGCCAAGGCCAGCCTCCAGCACCGCCAGGCGTTCGAGAAGGTGGCCCTGGTAGGTGGGCCCCAGTGGATGGAGGTGGGGATGAAACTCTTCGCCCCCTTGATGAAAGGAGAACTGAAAAATTTCCCCCGGAGGGAGCTGGCGGCCGCCTGGGAGTGGTTGAAGTCCTGACGTCAGCCGTCTGTTCCTAATTATATACCTACAAATTAAGGCTTTGGCGTAAAACGCCAAAGCCTTAAATATTATCTTAAGTGTAACCTTGTGTCTTGGTGTCTTAGTGGTGAGTTAATTATCCCCCCGGGTCATCTGCCGGGGACCCACGCCCCCGGCGGGGCGCCAGTCCTTGGGGGGGCAATAATCCGTGAGGCGGCTTAATTCTCCCATTTCCTGCAACCGGTCATAGATCATGGCCCAGACGCAGGGAACGTCGCACTTGAGCGTCGCCGACACCTCACAGAGGCCGTTCTGGGAGCCGCCGCAGGGGCCGTTAAGCAGCGCCTTGGCGCAGCGGGTCACCGGGCACAGCCCCGCGGTGGAGCCCAGCATACAATCGCCGCAGCCCCGGCAGCGCTCCTGCCACAGGCCCATGGACGCGGTCTCGCCGATGAAGGTGGTATTGATTCCCGGAAAGATGGGTTTTCCCGGCAGCCTCTCCGCCAGGCTCTGCACCCCCGCGCCGCAGGCGATGGAGACGATGGCCTCCGCGTTTTCGGCCTGGTCGATGATATCCAGGAGAAACTCATGAATGCATTGCCGGTCCACGCTGACCTCCTGGACCTCCATCTCTTTCCCTTCCAGCCGGAAGGTCATGTCCAGGGCCACGGCCAGCTCCGCCACCTGTTTGCGCCCGCCGGCCAGACATTCCGCGGTGCAGGTGTCGCACCCGGCCACTAAAATTTTGCCATAAGGACGGACCATCTCCTTGATCTCGGAGAGGCTCTTTCTTTCGCCAACAATCATACTGTCATCCTTACAAAAAATTCCGGGAGGCCGCCAGCCCTCCCGGTGGAAAAAACCCTAGCTGATTGCTTATTTATGAATATAAGAAATCAGAGGAAGATAAGCAAGCATTTTCCCGGTAAGCAGTGAGCAGCGAGCAGTAATAGATTTGGCAACCGGCCTTGTTTTTCCTGCTCACGGTTTACCGCTCACGGCTCACTTTTCATTATTCACGCCCAGAAACTTCCGCACTTTCTCGAGAATCTGGGTGCGGCTCTCCGGCGCAAACTCCCACATGGTGGTTTGCTGGGGCGCGTCCTTGTCGTCGTCCATGCAGTCCCCGAAGCCGCACACCGTCGGGCACCCCCGGGGGGGGCCCAGCACCTCGGCCAGGCTGGCGGAGATCCCGGCCATTTCCCCCCTAACCGGCCAGACACTCAACACCAGGTGGTCTTTGGCCAGGCGCACGTGCAGGTTGAGGGCCCCTTCCGGGTCGGTGCGTCCCGCTTCCAGACCCTCGAAATTAATGCCCCTCCGGTCTTCTGTCACCTTGAAGTCGAATTTTACAGGCAGCATTATTCCTTATCCTTTATATTGATTAATTATCCATTTTTTAAAGGGGCGAACCTGGGGTCCGCCCCTTCATTGCCATACTTTGTCCGGCCCTATGTCCTTACCCGGCGCGTAGGCGGCAGACAGGCTGTTGACCGCCATCATCGCCGGCATGGGGAAAATTCCTTAATCTGTTATTATAGCAAACCTCCTCATAATTGCCAGGTAAGCCCGGCGCTTCCTCCCTCCGAAACGCAGGCTAAATGACAATTTTGCATTTTCTTTTTGATATTTTTCCCTATCCACGCTATTAAAGGGAGATGCTAAAAATTTAGACTTGTAAAACAGCCTTGAAAAATAGAGAAGATCAAGAGAAGGAGAAAAGCCTATGGCGAAGCAAACAGGAAAAGAGGCGACCAAACGTTACTGCTATCCCTTTGAGGAAGGCGACGGCAAAAATAAAAAACTCTTGGGAGGCAAAGGGGCCGGCCTGTGCACCATGACCCAGATCGGACTGCCGGTGCCCCCCGGTTTTGTCATCACCACCGAAGCCAACATTGAGTATCTGGAGGGAGGGGATAAGTTCCCCGCCGGCCTCATGGATGAAGTCCATGAATACATGGAGGCCTTGGAAAAGAAGACCGGCAAAGGTTTCGGCGACCCCGCCAAACCCCTCCTGGTTTCCGTGCGCTCCGGTTCCGCCCTCTCCATGCCGGGCATGATGGACACCATCCTCAACCTGGGGCTCAATGACGAAACCGCCAAAGGCATGATCACCCTCACCAAGAACGAACGCTTCGTCCAAGATGCTTACCGGCGCTTTCTCCAGCTCTTCGGCAAAATCGGCCTGGGTGTGCCTGACGCCGAATTCGATAAGATTTTTGAAGAAGCCAAAGAAAAACACCACGCCCACGTGGACACCGAACTCTCCGCCGAGGCCCTGGCCGAAGTGGTGCAAAAATTCAAGGACGTCATTAAAAAGGTCACCGGCAAACCCTTCCCCCAGGACCCCTGGGCCCAACTCTTCCTCTCCATCGAAGGCGTCTTCAAATCCTGGACCGGGAAGAGGGCCGTGGACTACCGCCGCCAGTTCAACATTACCCAGGATATGGCCTACGGCACCGCCGTGAATATCTGCACCATGGTCTTCGGCAACATGGGCAATGACAGCGCCACCGGCGTGGGCTTCACCCGGGACCCGGGCACCGGGGAAAACAAGCTCTACGGCGATTACCTCATCAACGCCCAGGGCGAAGACGTGGTCGCGGGCATCCGCACCCCCCGCCCCTTGAAAGAACTGCGCACGGACATGCCCGCCATCTTTAAAGAACTGGAAGTAATGCACAACACCCTGGAAAAGCACTACCGGGAAGTCCAGGACTTCGAGTTCACCATCGAGCAAAACAAGCTCTACATGCTCCAGACCCGGAACGGCAAAATGAACGCCTGGGCCCTGGTCAAAACCTCGGTGGATATGGTCAAGGAAGGCCTGATCACCGAGGAAGAGGCCCTGCTGCGGATCGAGCCGGATATGCTGGAGCAGTTCCTGCACCGCCGCATCGACCCGGATTTCAAGCAGGAACCCCTGGCCGTGGGCATCTCCGCCTCGCCGGGCGCGGCCATCGGCAAGGTGGTCTTCGACGCCGACCGGGCCGAACGCATGGGCAACGAAGGGGAAAAGATCATCCTCACCCGGGTGGAGACCAAGCCGGAAGACATCCACGGCTTCTTTGCGGCTCAGGGCATCCTCACCAGCCGGGGCGGCAAGACCTCCCACGCCGCGGTGGTGGCCCGGGGCATGGGCAAGCCCTGCGTTTCCGGGGCCGAGGGACTGGATATCAATTACGACCTGAAAGAGGCCCGGGTGGGCGACGTGGTCATTAAAGAAGGCGACATCGTCACCATCGACGGCACCAACGGCCGGGTCTTTGTGGGCGCGGTGCCCATGCTGGACCCGGAACTCCCCAAGGATTTGGCCAAACTGATGGAATGGGCCGACAAGATGGCCAAAATCGAAGTTTGGGCCAACGCCGACACCCCGGACATGGCCGCCAAAGCCAGGCATCACGGCGCCAAGGGCATCGGCCTGTGCCGCACCGAACGGATGTTCAACGAAGCCGACCGCCTGCCTCAGATGCGCAACCTGATCCTGGCGGACTCCCCGGAGGAGCGCAAAAAATGGGCCGACAAGCTCATGCCCATGCAGCGTCAGGACTTCGTGGAGATTTTCAAGGCCATGGAGGGACTGCCCGTCACCATCCGCCTGCTGGACCCGCCGCTCCATGAATTCCTACCCAGCATCGAAGAACTGCTTACCGAAACCAGTCGGCTCAAGGAGTTCGCCCAGATCATCAACGCCCTGGAGCAACTACCCGGCACCGTAACCTTGATCGGTCCCGAGCTTTACCAGCATGTGCCCTCCATTGAGGCAGTGACCCGGGAACTCAGCGAGTTCAAGGCCAAGGGGATGGATAAAAAACTCTTAAAAGAAAGAGAAAGGGTGCTGCGCCGGGTGCGGGTGCTCCACGAATACAACCCCATGCTGGGGAACCGGGGGGTGCGCTGCGGCATCTCCTTTCCGGAAATCTACGATATGCAGATCCAGGCCATCTTCGAGGCCGCGGCCATAGCGCTGCGGGACAAGGTCGACGTCCGGCCGGAGATCATGATCCCCAACGTCTGCACCCGCCAGGAGCTCCTCTGGGTAAAGCCCCGGGTGGAGAAGCTCCACCAGGAAGTGGAAAAACGCTACAACGTCAAGATCAAATATAAATTCGGCACCATGGTGGAAATCGCCCGGGCCTGCGTCCGGGCCGGACAGTTGGCGCAAACCGCGGAGTTCTTCTCCTTCGGCACCAACGACCTCACCCAGGGCACCTTTTCCTTCTCCCGGGAAGACGCGGAGAACAAGTTCCTGCCCATCTACAACACCGTGGGCATCCTCCGGCACAACCCCTTCGAAATCCTGGACGAGTTGGGAGTGGGCTGGCTCATGCAGCACGCGGTCACCGAAGGCCGCAAGACCCGCCCTGATTTGAAGATCGGCATCTGCGGCGAACACGGCGGCCAACCCCAGGCCATCGAGTTCTGCCACAAGATCGGCCTGAACTACGTCTCCTGCTCCCCCATGCGCATCCCCATCGCCCGCATGGCCGCCGCCCACGCCCACATCAAGGAAAAACGAGGGGAGGCGGTGAGGTCCAAGGCGCTGTAAAACGTAGGGTGCGCACGGCGCACCAAAGGTAAGGTGTGTCCTATGATATGGGGACAGACACCATTTTTTATCCGGTTAGGGTAAAAATGAAATGGTGTCTGTCCCCTTTTTGTCCCTTTTTTCCAAAAGGGTTAACGTTAACGCTGGTGTAAGAAAAAGCCATTGTTCCGCTCAAAGCTGACTTTTGGCTGTGGCCATTGCCAGGAAGTCACCTACTCTGGAGGTCCCAATAAGTGGAAGATTTCTCGAAGGAGCTGCAACTGGCAAAGGAAGACTTCAACAATCAAGAGCAAAAATATGCCAACATAGCAGAAGAAATAGAGGATCGAACAAGAAACGAGACGTGGGGGAACGAAGAGAGTTCGATTTGGAGTGCACAAAAAGCCTCGGCACTTTCCTCATTTCGTGCTGCTAGCCGAATCACCGCGTTGGCTCTGTTACAAGGTGATCTGTCTTTAGCCTTTGAATACGCTCAGATTGGAAACAAGTGGGGTGAATTATATAACGTTAGGGGGCCGTTTCCGCAAATATCCCCCTATATATCAAAAGCCACGTGGGACATCATTCGTGAAGGACAATTACCTCTTCCTCCAAAATATCTCAAGGATTGGCAAACCTATAGCAAGAGTTATTCCATACACAATATTTTAAGTTGGGATTCCAATCGAGCCTTCCTATACCTCTTAGGCCTTCATCCTGACGGGCAAGCCGCAGTATTGAAGGAACTCATGTCAGCGGAATCTTTGGATTCACTCGCGGATTGGGTAAACCTTACATGCGAAGTATATTGTCCAGAATGGTGGGATTGCATTGATCAGGCCCTTGAGAAGCATGCAACTATACAAACCCTAAAACCTAAGTCCCCAATCATGGTTGGGGTGGGGTGGTCTATGATCGGGCTGTCCTTACTGGTATTTGCCGCATTCCTCTATTTTGCGTCCGGGCTGAGACTCTCTTTCCTTCCTTTTTATGACGTAATTGCATGGTTAGGACGGTTAGGGCCTTGGGGCTTGCCCGTCTTTATTGCATGGTTGGGAGTTTGCATAGTATTAATGTTCGCAGGATATTGGTCTTTGTGGAGTTTTTACGAAATTGAGAAGGAGAACCGTAGAAGACTTACTACACAGGAAACCATTGTCCACTGTAGAAATCTTGTGGGAGCCGCTCGTTCATGCGATGCCTCAAAGTGGGTTGATAAATATACAAATGGATTGTCGCTGGAATCATGGGAAAGAATCCGGGCAACCTCTCGAATCAAAAGGATAGGCTTTTGAACTTAGGGCCGTAGGGCAGGAAAGCGCCGCGCCTCCCGCCTTTTTAGCTTTGATACCCTCTTAAGGGGCGGTCTGTTTGCTTAAAGCTACGTCACAGCTATGTAGGGCGCATCGATAGGCATCAAAATCGCATCACATAATCGCATCAGGGTGATCCGCGGCCGCCGGCGTGGCCCGCGTTATCTATTTATCTTCCGGTTTCCAAGATGATATGATTACCTGAATCAAGGAGGGTTTCTGCCGTGCCGACGGTAAGAGATATTCCCGGTCCTTACCGCCTATTCTTCTTCAGCTTCGACTCCAACGAGCCTAAACATGTTCATGCGCAGCGGGAAAAAAAGGTATGTAAGTTCTGGCTTGAACCTTTGGAACTTAGTAAAAACTATGGGTTTTCCCCCCAGGAGCTTCGGGAGATTCGGCGTATTGTGCAGATGAATGTCAGCAAAATAATGGAGGCCTGGCATGAGCACTGCGGTTAGGGTAATGGAACCCAGGGCCTTAAGAGTGCAAATCACTGATGAGGAAATCACCGTGTATCTGGTGGACGGCAGGACCATAAGTGTGCCCCTGGCCTGGTCTTGGAGGCTATCCGAAGCCACTCTTGAACAACGGCAGAATTTTGAAATTATTGGAGATGGCGTTGGCATACACTGGCCTGATTTGGACGAGGATATCAGTGTCGAGGGAATGCTTTGTGGCTCTCCAGCGCCTCGTCCCCGGGGGATTTCCTTGTCCTAGCCTGTGAACGGCACTCAGGGCCGTAGGGCGGGAAAGCGCCGCGCCTCCCGCCTGTCGGGTTGATCTTCATGCCGGATAACACCCGGTGAACCCGGAACATTTGCGGCTGGAAGGCTTGGTTGAAAGCGCGGTAGGCGGCATGATAGTTAATAGTTCCAGGGGAAATATGGCTTTTTTCGGGAGGCTGGGTTGTGCCGAAACTTACGGTCATCTATTGGCAAGGTGAAAAATACTATCTGGGCAAGATCCTGGAGCACCCCGAGATTATGACCCAGGGAGAAACGCTGGGAGAGTTGTTTGAAAATATCAAGGATGCCTATTCCCTGATGATCTTTGATGAGGCGCCGGAGCACTACGAAGTAAAAGAAATTTCTTTATGAAACGTTCATGAACCACAAATGTCACACCCCCGAGGATGAAAAATCCACCCAACCCCCCTTTAGAAAAGGGGGGCTTAAAAGTCCCCCTTTTCTAAAGGGGGATTTAGGGGGATTTTGATTTTCGCGGTAAAATACAAGTATCTCGCAAAGACGCCAAGTACGCCAAGTTTATAATTCTTTCTTTGCGTCCTTTGCGCCTTGGCGAGAAACCGATTTTCATGGTTTAGGGGTGAGCCAACGGCTCATGAGCAACTGTCCTGAAAATGTCTACCGCACAGACTGGAAAGCCTGCGCCACCAATTAAATCACCTTTGCCTCAGTTACGGGCGAAAAAACCTTCACCTCCCGTTCAATCCTCTCTCCCAGCCGATCCGACGCCGTATCCAGGTCATAATCGGCCTGGAGGCCCAGCCAGAATGCCGCCGAGGCGCCGAAGTAGCGGCTCAGCCTCAGGGCCGTGTCCGCGGTGACGCTTCTCTTGCCGTGGACGATTTCATTGATGCGCCGGGGGGAGACGCCCAGGTCCCGGCCCAGCCTGGTCTGGCTAAGGCCCAAAGGTTTCATGAATTCTTCCAGCAAAATCTCCCCAGGATGTACCGGGGGTAATTTTTTTTCGGTTCCCATGCCTTTATCCTCTAATGATAATCGACTATCTCGACCTCGTAGACGTCTCCTTGTTCCCAAACAAAGCAGATGCGCCACCGGTCATTGATTCTGATGCTATACCGCCCCTGGCGGTCGCCCTTGAGAGCCTCCAGGCGGTTTCCCGGAGGAACCCTCAGGTCGTCAAGGGTTTTCGCCTGGTGCAGCATCCGCAATTTGCGCAAACCCAGGCGCTGGATTTCCGGCCCTAATTTTCGTGACGGTTCGCGGTTAAAGAGTCTTTCCGCCTCCCTATCCTTGAAACCCTTTATCATGCAATAGATTTATAACGAATAACGTTATAAGGCAAGATTAATTATAAAACAATCTTCATCCCATCTTCGGCCCGACTGATACTCGACTGCCCCGGTCACATTGCCACAACCTCCGCCACCGGATAAAATTTTTGGTAAGATAAAAAGTAGCAAGCCCCCCGGTAGCCCTAGCCGGGGTAAAGAGAAGCTATGAAGCACACGGACCTCTTGAAAGAATTGAAGAAGCTGGCGTTCGCCGAACGGTTGGCGGTCATCGAGGCCGCCTTGCAGCAGCTTCGGGCCGATCTGGAGGGGAGGCCCGCACCCGAATCTTTGGCCGCGAGAAAGCAGGAGATGGCCGCGGCCGCCCAAGCCTTGCAAGGGGATTACGCCGCCGGGGGGGAATTAACGGCTTTCACCGCCCTGGACGCCGGGGATTTTCATGCGTAGGGGGGAGGTCTGGTTAATCAATCTCGTCCCCCGTCGGTTGCGCACTGGCAAATATGGCTTAAAGTATAAAGTATGGTAAAATTCGAATGGAACCCAGACAAGGCAAGATTAAATCTGTAAAAACACGGCGTTCCTTTCAAAGAGGCTATCAGTGTTTTCAGGGATCCTCTGGGCATAACCGTATTTGATCCGGATCAGTCCGAGTCGGAAGATCGTTTCATTACTCTCGGATTCTCTGAGGGCGGTCGGCTGCTCATGGTAGCTCACACCGACCGAGGCGATAGAATCCGCATCATCAGTGCACGGGAGCTTACCCGTTAAGAGTTAAAGGCATATGAAGAAGAAATCAAAAAGCGAAAAGAATGATGACCTTCGACCGGAATACGATCTGAGCGAACTGTTCAAAGAAGGGGTTCAGGGCAAATACGCCCACCGTTTCCGGGAAGGCGCCAACCTGGTGCTCTTGGACCCGGATATCGCCGAGGCGTTTCCCAGTGATGAGGCCGTAAACACGGCCCTGCGCCTGGTAATGCAGTTGCAGAAACTACCCAGGTCCAAGAAGCGGAGAGTCCCCAAGGGGTCAGACGCGGCGACGCGGTGATGGGCCAATGAGCGGTTTGAGACGGAAAACAGGGTCTTCCGCTATCTTGCTTTTTCTCCAATTCCTCGAAAATTAATCCGGAAAACTCAGGCTCTGCCCGCCTTCTCCGGCATGCTTTTGCCGTTCCCAAACCCACCCTCGGGATCATCTTTTTCGGCTTCGGCTCCGCCCGCGGCCTGCATTAACCTTAATTTTGCGGCTCAGGCAGTACCCACAAAGGCAAAATACGTCTCAAAAGGATAGAGCTTTTGGGCGGTTACCGCCTGGAAGCCGGCCTCCCGGAATTGGGCCTGCATCTCTGCGGGGAGAGGTAAGGGGCCGCAGCCGGCGGTGGCCGCGCCCCAAAGGTTCAGCAGGCCCACGACCACACTACCCTCCCGGCAGCTCGTGGTCAAGAGCAGCCGCCCTTTAGGCTTCAAAAAGCCCTTGAGATGCTTAAGGACAGCCACCCGTTCCTCTCTGGGGAAGTAGTAGATGTTGTTATGGAGGGTGGCCACGTCGTAGACGGGTTCCGGAGAAAGATCCCGCAGGTCCCCGGTTGCCACTGCCGCCCGGGAGGCAAGTCCCCAGGCTTCCAGATTGCGCCGGGCCATCTCCGCCACCTGGGGCTGGAGTTCGATGCCTAAGGCCAGAAGTTCGGGATTGCGTTGCGCGGCATAGCGGATATATGTCCCGGAGCCGCAGCCCACTTCCAGAAGACGCACCGCTCCCGTGGACGGCGCCACCCCGTCGATGGCCTTAAATACCAGGGGCTCCATCAGCCGGGAGGAACGGGCGATCAACTCCCCGTCCTGGTCCGCCAGGGTGAAGGGCCGGTTCTCCCGCAGCCTCTCCGGCAGTTCCCGGAGCAGATTATAATGCAGGCTCAGGCACTCTTCCAAAAACGCGGCCCAGGCGTCATTTTGCTCCTGGGCCAATTGCCGGGCCAGTCTTCCCCGCAGGGAATAGCCCTGACCCTGGCGCTGCAATTCCCCGGTTTGCACCCCCACCTGGAGCCAGGCCTCCAGGGCCTCCATGCTCTTGGGATCAGGGGCCAAATCTCCGGCCAGTTGCTCCAGGGACACCGGCCCGGCCGCCAGACGGCGCAAAATCCCGTGTTTCGCGGCCGTCGCCAGGAAAGTGGCCCGATAGACGGGTTGCATCACCCGCAGCAAACGCAGGGGCAGCCCCAATTGCCCGGATTTCCAGAGATTAAAGAAGGTGTTCCACATACCTGACCTCCAAAATTGCGAAAACCATAATGATTCTGCAAAAGTTTGGCCTAAAGCTTCCACAGGCTGCAACCGACGCCGATGATATGATAACTGCACACTTGGAGAAAGGGCAAGAATCCAGAGAAAAAAAATCGGGGGGAAAACCTAACTTGCGGGGATCGAGGCCATCCGGATTTCCGCATGGCCCCTCCAGGCTTAGTGGCGCCGGAACTACAGACTCCACTTGCCGGAGATAAACACATCCCGGACGCTCCTGGCCTTGTTTTGGGCCCAGGCTTCCAAACCCATTTTCTTGATCAAACAGAGATTAAAAACTTTGGTGTTATGCCACACCACCGCGCAGCGGTCCATGTAAGGATGGAGAAAATCACAGGGAAAATCAGGACAATCACTGCAAAAATCCAAGCCTTTGTCCGCGGCGCAGGGATAAACCCGGCAGGGCATGGGGATATGGGGAATCCGGCCGTCGTGGTTGCGGCAACCCTGACAGAGAGCCTGTTCCAGGGGAAGGTCTAAATGTTGGGCCGCCAGGGCCTGGATTTCCGGGTCCGCATTGGTTAGGTAGAGGTAACACTCGAAACAGGGCAAACCGCAAGGTGCGGTCATTTGCCGGTAATCCATGAAGGTCTCCTCCTTCCCTTTCCCCGGCTCCCGCTGGGGAAGGTCATTATGGGCCGCAGTTCCCGGGGCGGCGCCCCGACATCTCGGGTGGCTACCAGAGCCGGAGATAGATCTTGCCTTCCCGCCTCTCGCCCCTGGCTTTCTCCATGTGCCTGAGGGTGGCGAATTCCCGCTCCAATTGGGGCATGGTCAGTTTTCCGGCCAACTCCTGGAGCAACGCTGGAGGTTCCAGTCCTCCTGTGCGTTTGAGTATTTCTAAGATATCGGACTGCAACGGCGTCAAGGTGATACCCCCACCAGAATGTTGTTCCAGGTTTTTAGCGCTATACACCGCCCAGGGGTCGCAGCCTTTCGCCGGAGACAGGGCGTCCATATAGCAATCCTCACACAGGAGCCGGCCAAGATGCTCCTTTTCCTCTCCCGGGTCAATTTCAGTCCGGCAACGTTGGCATATCATGTCAAAAATCTCCTTTCCGGGCCTGCCTGCGGGCCGTTCTTCCCCTCAAATATGAGCCGAATTCCTCAAAAAAAAATCCCCCATTTGGGGGATAACTGTCTTTTTCAATAATTTTCCAGGAATTTTATGATTTAGCCCACTTCTTTAGAGGCTTGGGGTCGCCCGTAAATTGATTAAGGAAGTCCTAGATCAGTAAGCTCTTACTTTAAACCTTTTGCCTGGGAACTCTGGGAAAGATCACCTTTTGTCAATCTGAACGGAGCGAAGCGGAGGGAAGAATCTCGCTTTTTTGCAGCACAGCTTTTCCAGGACATGCCGATGATTACACTCAGTTTGGTAATCCTGGGCGCTAAAAAACGAGATCCTTCGCTCCGCTCAGGATGACAAAGAAAGGCATTTTCACAGAGTTCGCAACTTTGAACTGCTCAAACCAGGTTATGGCGGGTGGCCCAGACCGCGGCCTGGGTCCGGTCATCCACCCCCAGCTTGTTAAAGATGTGGATCACATGGCTCTTGACGGTATGGGGGCTGATATGCAAGTGCCCGGAAATCTCCAGGTTGGTGGCGCCCTGGCTCAAGAGACGCAGCACCTCCAGTTCCCGGGCGGTGAGCAGACCCGGGGCGGCATTCTCCCTGGCTCCCTCTCCCGTCTCTTCGGCCCGGCCCAGGTGGGTCAGCTTCCTTTCGGTCAGGTCAATCCGCTTTTGCTTCCCTCCCAGGGAGTCCCTGTTCTTGCCGCCCTGGATATTGATGGTCACCGTGGACTGCAAATTCCCCTGCTTATCCACCACGGGATAGACCGCCTGGCGCGCCATGGGCCGGGCCAGGCCGGGGCAGCAATCCGCCTCGGTCCTCTCCTGGCTCAGGGCCGCGGCAAAGGCCAGGCAGGTGGCATAACCGCACTGCCGGCAATTGGTCTGGGGCAGGATGCGAAAAATGTCCAGTATCGGCGCCGGCTTCCAGGTCTTATAATTCGGTTTCAGGGAAGGACGGCGGCGGTCCAGGTCGTTGAGGAAGACCAGCAGCCTCTCCAAAAACTCCAGGGCCTGCTCCCGGTCCGCAAAGAGCGCGGCCACGCCCTGGCGGGGATGGAGACCGCAGAGGAAGCCGTCCAGCATAAAGCGAATATAAGGCGGTTTTTCCAGATAGGTGGCTTTGGGGGCCACGCCATTGAGGTAGGGGAATAGAGGCGAAACGTCATTATCCAAACGGAAATGAGCGCAGATGAACTTATCGACCCCCAGATTACCGCGATTGAAGGGACCATCAGTCCTCAGGGAAAAATCGGTGTAGGTCTTGAGCAGCATGGGGAGTTTTCCTGCCTGCCACCAGCCAGCCGCCGGTAATCAGCGCCAATTAGCGCGCCAACCTGGCTGGTGGACTAGGGATAGAATTATCAGCCTCAACCTAATGAATTTTATATCTTCTGTATCTCCTGTAAGGGAGCAAAAACCTTCACTTCCCGGGCGATCCTCTCTGCCAGGCGGTCGGATGCGGTATCCAGGTCATAGTCGGCCTGGAGGCCCAGCCAGAAGAGGTGCCGAAGTAGCGGCTCAATCTTAGGGCGGTGTCCGCAGTGACGCTTCTCTTGCCATGCACGATTTCCTTGAGGCGCCGGGGGGAGACGCCCAGGTCCCGGCCCAGCCTCGTCTGGCCGAGTCCCAGAGGCTTCATGAATTCCTCCCACAATATCTCACCCGGATGAACCGGAGCTAATTTCCCCTGGGAGCCCATGCCTTTATCCTACAATAATAGTCGATTTACTCCACAAGAAAAAAGTTTTTAGACAACCATCTTCATCCCATCCTCAGCCTTGATAATCTCCCCGGAATATTCCCCGGCGGCTAAGGCCAGGATGTCCACCTCATCGCAGGGAGGATAAAAGTGGCTCAGGACCAGGCGCGGCGCCCCGGCCCGGGCCGCCAGGCGGCCTGCTTCCGGCGGAGTCAGATGCCCCGGCACTTTAAAGGGATTGGCGCACTCCAGCACCAGCAAATCCGCGCCTTTAGCCAGCGCCACCAAAGAGTCGCTTTCATCCGTATCCCCAGAGTAAACCAGGGCCTTCCCTTCCGCCTCCACTCGGTAGGCCAGACTGCCCTCCGTGTGGTTGGTGGGCGCGCTTTTAATCACCACCTCGCCCAGGACCACTTCGCCGGTCCCGGCCGGTTCCAGTTCTTGAAGCTGCATCAGCCCCGGCGGCGGGTCCACCCACTCGCCGAAAGCCTTCTGCAAATGCCCGTAGAATTCCCGAAAACCCCTGGCTACCAAGACGTGGAAAGGTTCCTGGCGGGTATATCCCAAAGCATAGCGGGTGGCAAACAGGAAGGGGACCAGGTCCCCCACGTGGTCCGGATGGAGATGGGTCAGACACAAGGCGTCGATCTCCGAAAAGTTGAGGCCATAACGCAGCATGGCCCTCAAGACCCCGGGCCCCAAATCCAAAAAGACCAGGCGGCCCCCGGCCCGCACCCCATACCCCGGAGACCCCCGGGTCAGCGACGGCACCCCGGTGCCTGAACCCACCACTGTCAGTTCCATGACCTCTCCTCAATGAAAGGGATCAGGGGCCAGGTTCAGTAATAAGTAATAAGTAATAAGTAATAAGTTTTTTCTCTGACCACTGACCACTGACCACTGACCACTGACCACTGACCACTGATTACTGATTACTGATTACTGATTACTGATTACTGATTACTTATTACTGATTACTTATTACTGATTACTTATTACTTCTCCCTGCCCCCTGCCCCCTGCCCCCTGGTCCCTGATCCCTGATCCCTGCTTTACTGTCCGTCCACGTGGCCCATTTCTTTGACGTAGAACCAGTCCGCCGGGTCGGAGAGGTAGTTGTGCATATCCTGGAGGGCCAGCAGGTGGCCCCGTTCTTCATGGGCGACGCTCATCAGGAAGCGCCGGGCCAGGGGATTGGCTATCTCCTTGGCCAGCTTGGTGTAATAGTCGATGGAGCACTCCTCCATCTTGATGCCGGTGCGCAGGGCTTCGAGGTCGTCTTTGCCCCCGGTCCCCTGGGTGTCTCTGGTCATGGCCATGACGCAGACGTAGGGCTCGTGTTTGGGGGGAGTGAACGCGGCCATGGACTCGGTCCAGGCCGGGTCTTTTTCCAGGCTCTCGTAGATTTCTTTGAACTTTTTGATATGGTAAACTTCCGATTCTGCCAGGTACTCCAGAATCTCCCGGACGCCTTCGCTCTTCACCTTTTTGGCGGCCTCCAGGTAAAACTGGCGGCCGTTAACCTCCATCTGCACCGCGTCTTTCAAGGCGTTCAGCAGATATTCGTGCACTTTGGTCATGTCGCTCTCCTGACCGGGGTCAGGCCCTTCGCGGCGCACGCCCCCGTTTCTTGGTTTCCTTCAACATAAGGCTGACGTTTATTCTTGTCAATTCTTCTTCCCGGCGCCCGCCCCCACCCTGCCTTGCCAAGGGCCGGCTTCCGTGTTACCATGTTTTATGGACCGGTTCAGCCTTGCCCGTCTCAAGGACCGGCTCTCCTTGAACCCGGCCCCCTCTGAGGCGCCGCCGGGTTTGCAGCCGGCCGGGGTCTTAGCCCCCATCTTCTTCGTCGATGACAACCCCCACCTGTTGTTCACCCAGCGGACCCTGACGGTCCGGGACCACCGGGGCCAGATCTCTTTTCCCGGGGGGGTGAGGTCCCCCGGGGACCCCCACCTTTTGGCCACCGCGCTCCGGGAAACCCAGGAAGAAATCGGCCTGGACCCGGGAAACATAGAAGTTCTGGGGTCCTTAAAGCCTGTGGCCACGGTCACCGGCTACTGGATCAGCGCCTTCGTGGGCCTCATTCCCTACCCCTATGAATTTCATCTCAACTCCCGGGAGGTCAAGAGGCTACTGCTCCTGCCCCTGGCAGGTTTTTGCGAGCCCCGGCGCTGGAGCGCGGGGGATTATACCTATAACGATACCACGACCATCCCGGTCTGTTACTGGAAGCATCGCCGCACGGTGATCTGGGGGGCCACCGCCCGGCTGCTCCTGGATTTGTTGCAGCGCCTGGGGGAACACATCTTCCCCGAAGACGGCGCGGTCCCCTGCGAAGACTGATCCTTCCGCAAACGAAAAAAAATAATTCACCATAGAGAAACAAAGGACACAGAGAAGCACAGAGGATAAAGAGAAATTAAAAAGTGGGCATTGCCCACCTTTTTAATTTCTCTTTTTTCCTCCATGAACCTCTGTGCTCTCTGTGTCTCCGTGGTGAAGTATTTTATCTGCTGCCGTTCACCCCGCCGTTCACCAGCCGCACCACCGCCATGTCCGGGAAATAATCGATGATATTCAGGCAGCCGTAGTTCTGGTCCAGGCGGAAGAGGTTTTGCAGGGAAAGGCCCAGGGCCTCGGAGAGGATCACCCGGTTGAGGCCCGCGTGGGCCACCAGGAGGAAGGCTTGGTTCTGGTGCTCCTGGATCAACCCCTGGAGCGCGGGCAGGGCCCGGGCCTTGAGGTCCATGAGGCTTTCGCCCCCGGGGATGCGGAAGTTGGCCAGGTCCTGAAAACGGGCCTGGAGGTGGTCCGGGTATTTCTCCGCAATCTCCTGAAAACTTAGGCCCTCCCAGACCCCGAAATGGATCTCCCGGAACTCGGGCAAAGTCCGGGGTTTTATGTCGCGCCCCCGGCAGATGATCTCCGCGCCCTGGAAGGCCCGGGTCAAATCCGAGGCATAGACCCCGGCCAGTTCCACGTCCTCAAGCTGGGCCCCGGCCTGCTCCAGTTGCTTGATGCCCTGGGGACTCAACTCGATATCGTTGTTACCGTGATAAAGGTGGGTATGCCCGTCCGCCACCTGCCCGTGCCGCAGCAGATAGAGGCGGGTGGGGGTCAAGGAACCTTGGGCGCGTAAGGCTTGCAGTCTCATAAACTATACCTTTAAAGGATCATATCCAGCGCGCCCGCAGCAGTTAGCGGGCCTGGGGCACGGTTTGGTTAATCTCCAGAAAATCTAAGACGGTCCTGGTGAACGCGGCGGGTGCTTCCCGCATCAAAGCGTGGCCACCGTTTTTAAATTGGGCCAGCCAGGCCCCGGGAATCTTGGCCGCCAGGGTCTTCGAACCTGAAACCCCCACCACCTGATCGGCGGTGCCCACCACCAGCAGCACCTGCTGGGTGATGGAGGGCAATTTATCTAAAGGAGTCCGCCATTGGTCCGTAGCCTCAATCTGCCGCTGGACGATGGGATTATCAACTTTTTTCCCCTTGGCGAGGGCCGCCACTTTACTGCCGTCCGTGGTGGTGGCGTAGATCACCGCCTTCTGAAAGCGTTGGGGATAATCCAGCAGCAGCTTTTGGGTGATAGCGCTGCCCATGGAAAACCCCAGCACCTTGGTTTTTTGGACGCCCAGGGCGTCCAGCAGGCTGATGACATCCCCGGCGAAGAGCCCATAAGTGAAGGGCGCGGCATTGGCGGTGGAATGTCCCATGCCCCGGTTATCCAGGATAATCAGCCGGTATTTCCGGGACAATCCTTCCAGCAGTTGAGGCGGCCACACCTCCATGGTATTCCCCAGGCCCGGGATCAGCACCAGGGGCTCGCCCGCGCCCGCCAGCTTGTAGCCGATCTTGATGCCGTTGGCCTGGACCTGGTAGATGGCCCGGCCTTGCCCATCCTGCGCCACCTTTTGGCCCACCGGTTTGATGGCAGGGGCAGGCTGGACCGCGGCGAGCGGCGGCGCGGGCGCAGCCTGACTCCGGAGGGCATAGCCCCCAGCCGGCAGCAGCAGCAACAGGCCCAGAATCAGGATGACAGCGAATTTTTGGTAGCGGTGGTCCGGTGGCATGGGTCTTTCATTCTGATACCGAGTTGTAGTCAAAAAGGTATTAAACGTAGGGGCGAACCTTGTGTTCGCCCTGAATGTTACTGGGCGAACACAAGGTTCGCCCCTACGATAAGATATTCGTTTGATTGTGAATTGGTAATGAATTGGTATGAGAGCATTTCCCCTGTTTATAGCATGATATCCAAAGCGTTTACATCCTAGTTTTTCTCACAGGTGGCCCAGCCTTTCCAGGCTGTGCCGCCAATCCTGCACAGGCTGGAAGGCCTATGCTACCGGGGCTTGGGGCTTCCCCTCTTTTGGTCGAAGGTTGCGTTTTTGTGGAAGGCTGTAAAGCGGCGTCCTGATGGAGTCCTGGTCGATGATAATAGACAAAAGAGCACATCTTATTTAGTTATCCCCTGCTATGTCGGTTAAGGCTCGCACAAGTTTCTTTCTCAATCCCTTTTCAATTCTTGACTCAAAGGTAGTACCTACTGACGTGAATACCTGGATTTTTACGAAATAAGCCTGAACCCTTGGACATGGTCTTATCATGTTTCGTGCAAAATCCCTGAGCCAATTGGTTCTCTCATCAAGGGGAATATAATAGTTAGCCTCTTCTCCATCTCTTAACCGAATCGGTTACTGACTCGATATACCATTATTTATAGTTGTCTGAACTGCATGCTGTTTCCGGAATATACCTGCCTTCCATCCGATGTTTATAACTTGAGCCTCGCGATGCCCAATATTGACCACTCTGATAAACAGAAATTCTGGATAAGGGCCGGAAAGACCGGGTGTAACAATAAGGCGGTGTCCAACCGAAATCTCTAACCGAATATTTCTATCCATCCGCGCCAAATAGAGCGCGACCAACGCCGTTGTTATAGTTCCAATTGCCGCAAGCCATGGAGCAAATGTATTAATGAATTTCCATGTATCCTGACTCATTAAGTCCATTTATTATCCTGGCAGGTAAAGCTCATAGGCTTAGATATTTCAATTGCCCAATTCAAGTACAATGAAGCTGAAAACCAAGAGGTTGGCTATCTCGCAGCAACCCCTACTCCTCAAACCTAAAATTATTCGGCACCACTACCACGCCGCCTTCGGTGATTTGGAAGTGGCGGGCGTCGGCTTTGGGGTCGAGGCCGATGGTGAAGCCTGGGGGGACTTTGACGCCGTCTTCGATGATGGCCCGCTGCACCTGGGCGCCTTTGCCGATCTCCACCCCGTCCCAGAGGATGGCCGCGTCCACTCGGGCCCCCGGCCCCACGTGGACGCCGGGAGAGAGGACGGATTCCCGCACCGTGCCCTCAACGGAGCAGCCGGTGCCGATGAGGCAGTCCTCCACAATGATGGCTTGGCCGGAATAAAGATACTTGGCGGGGGGGTAGAGGAAGGTGCGGTGGCGGATGGGCCAGGCGTCATCATAAAGATCGAAGACCGGCTCCGGGCCCAAAAGGTCCCGGTGGGCCTGAAAATAGGCGTCCAGCAGGCCGATGTCCCGCCAGTACCGGGGTTGGCCGGTGGCGGGATTGTGGAAATTAAAGGCGTAGACCTTTTTCTGGCCCACCATCTGGGGGATGATATTGCCCCCGAAATCGTGCTTGCTCCCCTTATTTTTAGCGTCCCGGATGACTTCTTCCACCAGGACTTCGGACTTAAAGAGATAGACCCCCATGGAAGCCAAAGCGTAATCCGGATTGCCGGGGATGCCCGGGGGGTCTTGGGGCTTTTCCAGAAAGCCCACGATCTTGGAGTCCGCGTCCACGTGGAGGACGCCGAAGGAACTGGCTTCGTGCCGGGGCGCCATGACCGCGGCCACGGTGAGGTCCGCGTCCCGGTGATCATGAAAATCCAACATCTCCAGATAGTCCATTTTATAGACGTGGTCCCCGGAGAGGATCAAGACCTGGCGGGGCCGTTCTTCCTGGAGAATATTGAGGTTCTGATAGATGGAATCCGCGGTGCCCCGGTACCAGCGGTTCACCATGATCTGCTGGGGGGGCATGGAATAGATGTACTCCCCCAAATCCGGGCGCATGATATCCCAGGCCAGGCGCAAATGCCGGTCCAGGGAGAAACTGCCGTATTGGGAGAGCACCCAGACGCGGCGGATGCCGGAGTTGAGGCAGTTGGACAGGGTAAAGTCGATGATGCGGTAGGTGCCCCCGAAGGTGATGACCGGCTTGGCCTTGTCCCGGGTCAGGGGAAAAAGGCGCTCCCCCTTGCCTCCGGCCATGATGATGGTGGTGAGTCCCTTTAAGCGTTCCATTTTAGATACCGTTTCCCGTTTTTCGTTTTTCGTTTTCCGTTGAGATTTTCCATGCTTATTCTTTTCATTGTTCAGGAAGGTAATTAAATAATTTCAAAAAATCTGGACTGTTAGCTTCGAATAGCCTTTCTCTTTTACGGAAAACGGGAAACGGAAAACGGTCTTCAAATAAGTTCTTTGATTTTCTGCTTCAACTCGCTGAGATCAGAGGACTTCACCACGTAGGCGTCCGCGGCCCAGCTCATGAAACTCTCTTTATATTGGGAATAAGCGGTGTGCAAAATCACCGGCAGGCCCTCTTTCATCCCCAGGATGCGGGGCAGGGCTTCCAGGCCGTCCATGCCGGGCATGCGGATATCCAGGATCACCAGATCCAGGGGCTCCGTTTCCACCACTTTTAAGGCCTCCCGGGCGTTACTCACCCCGATCACCCGGTAGCCTTCTTCGGTCAACTCTTCGGTAATGAGATTGCGAATCGGTTCTTCGTCGTCCGCCACCAGGATGGTTTTCATACGCTTATCTCCGCTTAAGATTGAACTCCACCTTAATATAGGTCAGGCCGGAGCACGGGGCAACCTGGTTATTGTTAAGAGTCTTTAGTTTTTGGTTTTTAGTTTTTAGTAAAATACGATTACAGATGTGGATGGGCTATTATATTCCCGTTCCCAGGATGGCCTGGGGAACCAGTTACAGATTTATCCGCTTTAACCCAAGAAAACTAAAAACTGAAAACTAAAAACTGTCTTTAAAAGGCGGCTGCCATTTTTCTCCCATGAACAGGGGCAGTTCTGCGGCGCAGATGGGCCCCGGGGCTATCTTCCACCCCGGGAGGTAACCGGCCAGTTCTTCCTTAAGGGGCGCCAGGACCCCGGGGATGATGAGGCGGCGATGGCTCACCCGGTCTTTCAGACTATGGGCCTCCAGGCTCTGATCCAGGCGCTGGGGGGTAAAACTGCGGTAGATCATGGCCATGTCCGCGGTGTCCCCCCGGCAATCCACCAACAGCAGGAAAAAGGGGCTGACAGTGAGAGCGAGCAAGGCGGTGATCACCGTCAGGGTGAATTCGCTGTTGCCGGTGACCAGCACCGGGGCTTCGGCGTCCGGTTCGTTGATCTCGTAGAGTTCCGGGGGCAGGGGCCGGGGCAGTTCCAAAGACTGCACCGGGGGCAGGATTTCCTGGGCCTGCAGGGCCAGAGAGAGGGCGTAACGCTTGGCAGGGGACAAAGCGGGGCTATCCTCGGGCCTGACCTGGCCCCCTTTCAGGGCGGCAATAAACTCCCGGCAGTCCGTAAAACCCGCAGTCCGGCACTCCGCCGGCGTCAGGTAAGGGGCCAGTTCGATACGGTCAATATAAAGATTCGCCTCCGGCACGGCTGCCTCCGATACACGATATCTTCTTCCACCCTAACAGACACCGGGCCCCAGGTCAACGCCCACAGATGAGATGCGGCCTGGGGCGAGAGCCTCCTCACGAGGCAAAAAGTCTACCATAACTAAAGGAAAACCCTGTCAATCTCCCTTTTTGGCCTGATAGAGCCGGCCGCCAGGAGCGCCTGCCCGCAAGTCGGCTTTACGGGATCATCCCCGTTCCACCGGGCTTAAAGGTCCGGCGGCCGTGTGAAAACCCTTGCATTTCTCAGGATTATGAGCTATAGATAAACTTAAGCGGTCGGTTCTGGCAAGCGGCAATCAAGTCTTAACTGGTTGGCTTCATTAATTAAATTTATAATAGGAAAAGCCGCTCCCACCGTGGCCGGTAGCCACGGGGAAGGGAGTAGCGTTGTGGCTGTTTGACGAAATCTCCATTAAAACCAACAACCGTCAATACTTCCTTCGCTTTCCCGGATTCCGTTTCCGGCCCTGAGAAATCCGTTTCAGGAACCCCCAGGGGGGGCGCCGGGATTGACGCCTTGGTGCAACCTCATCTGGCGCAAATAACGCCTTATAAGGCCGGCAAACCCCTGGAGGAACTGGCCCGGGAAATGGGGCTCACCGACGCCATCAAATTGGCGTCCAACGAGAACCCCCTGGGGCCTTCGCCTTTGGCCCTGGCTGCGATTCAAGAAGCTCTGTGCGATTTACATCGCTACCCCGATAGCCACGCCTATTACCTGAAAGAAGAACTGAGCCGCCATCTGGGGCTGACCCCCGGCCAATTGATCCTGGGGAACGGCTCCGATGAAGTGTTGGATTTTCTGGTCCGGGCCTTGGTCCCCCCCGGGGGCGAGGTGCTGAGCACCAACCACACGTTTTTGATGTACGGCCTGCTGACCCAGGCGGTGGGGGGAGTCTTCCGCATTGCGCCTTTAAAGGATTTGCGGGTGGACCTCCCGGCCCTGTCACGGGCTGTTACTGACCAGACCCGGCTAATTCTCCTGAATAATCCCAATAATCCCACGGGCACCGCGTTTTTGCGGCCGGAGTGGGAGGATTTTCTGGGGTCCCTGCCCCCTCAGGTGACCGTGGTTCTGGATGAAGCTTATATCGACTTTGCGGACGACCCCCAGGTGCCCCAGAGTCTGGAGTATCTGGCGGAAGACCGGCTCCTGGTGGGCCTGCGCACCTTTTCCAAGGCCTACGGCCTGGCCGGACTGCGCATCGGTTACGGCTTCGGCCCCAGCGGTTTGATGGATTACTTGAACCGCCTGCGGCTCCCCTTCAACGTCAACCGCCTGGCCCAGGTGGCGGCGTTGGCCGCCCTGCAAGACCACGCTTTCCTGGAGCGCACCCGGGCGGTGGTCCACGAGGGCCGGGCCTTTTTCTACCGGGAACTGGAGCGCCTGGGTTTGAGCTATACGCCGTCCCAGGCCAATTATATCCTCATCCGGGTGGACCGGCCGGCGTCGGAAGTCTATCAGGCCATGCTTAGGCTCGGGGTGATCATCCGCTCCATGGAAGAATACGGTTTTCCGGAGCATATCCGGGTGAACGTGGGGTTGCCCGGGGAGAATCAACGCTTTATCAATGCCTTGGCCAGGGTTATGGGGTTGCCCGGCTAAGGTGGGGGCCTCAAGAATCATCACCATTGACGGCCCGGCCGGGGCCGGCAAGAGCACGGTGGCGAAGCTCCTGGCCGCGGGCCTGGATTATCTCTATCTGGACAGCGGCGCGTTCTACCGCTTAGTGGCCCTGCAAGCAGCCCGGCGCAACCTGGATCTGTCCGACACCCCGGCCTTACACGCCTTTCTGGAGGGGCTGCACCCGGAGGTGACCGCCAACGCCCAGGAATTTACCCTGGTGGTGGACGGCGAAGAAGTCTCCCGGGTCCTTAGGGAGCCTTGGGTCAGCCAGGAATCCTCCCGGGTGGCGGTGCTGCCCCCGGTGCGGGAGTGGGTCACCGCCAGGTTGCGGTATCTGGCCCGGGACGGCGGGGTGGTGGCCGAAGGCCGGGACCTGGGGAGCGTGGTCTTTCCCCAGGCGGAGGTAAAATTTTTTCTGACCGCGGCCCTGGAAACCCGGGCCGCCAGGCGGCGCCAGGAATGGCAGGATACGGCTGCGGCGCTGTCTCCCGAGGAAGTGGCCAGGGAACTGGCCGAAAGAGATCGACGTGACGCCACCCGGGCCGAAGCTCCCATGCGGGCGCCGGCCGAGGCCCTGGTGATCGATACCACCGCTTTGAACCCACAGGAAGTGGTGCGGCTATGCCTGGCCAGGATCAGGGAAATATTACCTGAAACCTCTGGGCTGGATAATGAAAATAGGTTAACGGGGGTTACCTACATGGACGGCATGGAAAAGACGGAACTGACTATCAACCACACCCAACCGGAAGAAGAAGAAATCCGGTCCCCAGCCCCAGAAGTCCCGGCTGAAGAAGCCCAGGCGGAAGTCGCCCAGGCGGAAGAAGCTCGAGCGGAAGAAGTGATGGCGGAAGAGACGATGGAATCGTCTTCCGAATCCCTGGCGGAGATTCCGGAGATGTCGGACATGGAGACCATGTCCGAACTCTACGAAGAAAGCCTGCGCCGGGTCCAGGAAGGAGAGGTGGTGAAAGGCCGCATCGTCTCCATCGCCAAGGACTTTGTCATGGTGGACATCGGCTACAAGTCCGAAGGCCAGATTCCCATCCACGAATTCACCAACGCGGAAGGGGAAATAACGGCCCAGGTGGGGGACACGGTGGAAGCCTTGCTGGAAAGCCGGGAGGACGAAGAAGGCGCCCTCATGCTTTCCAAAAACAAGGCCTCCAAGATCAAGGTGTGGGAGGAGATCAGTTACGCTTACCACCACGACGGCATGGTGGAGGGCGCCGTCGTCGCCAAGGTCAAGGGCGGCCTCTCCGTGGACCTGGGGGGAGTCATCGGCTTCCTGCCCGGTTCCCAGGTGGACCTGACCCCCATGCGCCATACCGACCATCTCATCGGCCAACGCTTCACCTTCAAGGTGCTGAAGTTCAACCGCAAGCGGCGCAACGTGGTCCTCTCCCGGCGCCACCTCCTGGAAAAGGCCAAGTCCGAAGCCAAGGCCACCCTCCTGGCCACCCTGGAAGAAGACAAAGTCCTGGAGGGGGTGGTGAAGAACATCACCGACTACGGGATCTTCGTGGACCTGGGCGGTTTGGACGGCCTCCTGCACATCACCGACCTCTCCTATGGCCGGGTGCGCCATCCCGCGGACCTCTTTAAAGTGGGAGACCCCATCACCGTTAAGGTCCTCAGCTTCGACCGGGAAAAGGAACGTATCTCCCTGGGTCTGAAGCAACTCACCCCCGACCCCTGGACCACGGTGGGGGAAAAATATCCCCTGGGATCCAGAGTCAGCGGCAAGGTGGTGAGCCTCACCGATTACGGCGCCTTCGTGGAGCTGGAACCGGGAGTCGAGGGTCTCATCCACATCTCCGAGATGTCCTGGACCCGGAAAATCCGCCATCCCTCCCAGATTCTCACCGTGGGCGACGTGGTGGAATCCACCGTCCTGGAACTGGAACCCCAACGTAAGCGCATCTCCCTGAGCTTGAAGCAGGTGGAGCCCAACCCCTGGGAGGTGATCGGCGAGAAATATCCGGTGGGTTCGGTAATCGAAGGGAAAATCAAGAATATCACCGATTTCGGCATATTCATCGGCATTGATGAAGGTATTGACGGCCTGGTGCATATCTCCGACATCTCCTGGACCAAGCGCTTTAAACACCCCTCGGAACTCTACAAAAAAGGGCAGGTGGTGCAGGCCAAGGTGCTCTTCATCGATAAGGACAACGAGCGCTTTTCCTTAAGCATCAAGGACCTGAACCCCAACCCCTGGCAGAGCATCGATATGAAATTCCCGGTGAACTCCATGGTCACCGGCCCCATCACCAATATCACTGATTTCGGCCTCTTCGTGGAAGTGGAAGAAGGGATCGAGGGACTGGTGCACATCTCCGAGATGGGCCGGGATAAGCAGCGCATGGCTGCCCTCAAAGTAGGAGACCTGATCAAGGCCAAAGTGATCCACAGCTCGCCCACGGAACGGCGCATCGGCCTGTCCATCCGCCGCCTGGAGACCGACGAAGAACAGTCCCATTACCGGGATTATCTCCATAACCGCCAGGAAGCCACCTCCAACCTGGGGGAAATTCTCCGGGAGAGACTGGAGAACCTGGAGGATAGCGATCTCAAGAAACTCAAGAATAACGGTTAGGTCTCATGAAACGGCACCCCCTGCTGAACGCCTGTCTGGTGACGGTCCTTCTGGTAGTCTTCTTCCTGGGACTGTCTCTTCTCACCCTCCCTTGGCTGCGCCAGGGTGATTTCTGGAGTGGCGGGGAAAAGGTAGGGGTGGTGGAAATCAAGGGACTGATTGCCGATTCCCGGGTTACTTTGAAGCAACTGGACCGCTTCGAAAGGGATCGTAATATTAAAGCCATCGTTCTCCGGGTCAACTCCCCCGGAGGAGCGGTGGGAGCCTCCCAGGAAATCCTCCGGGAGGTGGACAAGGTCCGCAAGACCAAAAAGGTGGTGG
Source organism: Thermodesulfobacteriota bacterium (assembly GCA_049322315.1). Taxonomy (GTDB): domain Bacteria; phylum Desulfobacterota; class Desulfobaccia; order Desulfobaccales; family 0-14-0-80-60-11; genus SURF-52. Next base: position 85,837 of record JBMORF010000048.1, read on the forward strand.
CCTCTTTGGGCACCGTGGCTGCCAGCGGCGGTTATTACGTGGCCTGCGGCGCGGATCTGATTATGGCCAGTCCCGGCACCACCACCGGCAGCATCGGCGTCATCATGCAGTTCGTTAACCTGGAACAGGTCACCAAAAAACTGGGGTTGGACTTCTTTGCCCTCAAGGCCGGACGTTATAAAGACGTGGGCTTTCCCTTTCGGGAAATGACCCCGGAAGACAAGGCCTATCTCCAGGGCCTGTTGGATAACGTCTATCAGCAATTCATCCGGGACGTGGCCAAGAACCGGAAAATCCCCCTGAAAAAGATGAAGGAACTGGCCGAAGGCCGCATCTACACCGGGGAAGAAGCTAAGACGGCGGGGCTGGTGGACGAGTTCGGGAATCTCTCGGACGCCATTGAGCGGGCCGGCCGCCTGGGAGGCATCAAGGGCAGGGTGGAGGCCGTCTACCCGGAAAAGGAAGGTTTCTCCCTCCTGCGCCTGCTCATCGGCCAGGACGCGGAAGAAAGCCTGACCAACCTCTCCCTCCCCTACCCCGAACCCGCGTTCCTGCCCACCTGGTTTAAATAGATTAACCACAGAGACACAGAGAGCACAAAAAAGTGGTCAGTGATCAGTGGCCAGTGGTCAGTTAAAACCTATCAATCGGTTACTGACCACTGGCCACTGGCCACTGACCACTGCTTTTTCTATCTGTGAACCTCTGTGTCCTCTGTGCCTCTGTGATTAATCCTTTATGCGAAGCTGGACACGTCCCCTTTCCCCTCCCGGATGACTTCCGGCGCGTCGTCGATCAAAGAAATGACGCTGGAGGGCGAAGGCAAAATGATGCCCGCGTCGATGACCATTTCCAGGTGAGGCTTGAATTGGGCGGCGATCTCCTCCGGGTCGCTCAATACCGGCCCATCCGGCAGGTTGGCGCTGGTGGAGATGATGGGGTGCCCCAGCAGCTCCAACAGCATGTGGCAGATGGGATGGTCCGGCACCCGGATGCCCACCGTGTGCCGCTTGGTCTGCAAAATCTTGGGCACCAGCCGGGAGGCTTCCAGAATGAAGGTGAAGGGTCCGGGCAGCAGGCGCTTCATGGTCTTGTAGGCGTAATTGCCCACCTGGGCGTATTGGCTGATATTTTTCAGGTCCGCACAGATGAAGCTGAAGGGTTTGCCCAGGGGGCGGCGCTTCAGTTGGTAGATTTTGGCGATCCCCTTGGTATTGTACAGGTCGCAGCCGATGGCATAGCAGGTGTCGGTGGGGTAGGCGATGATGCCGCCCCCGGTGAGCACTTCCACGGCCTGGCGGAGCAGGCGCTCCTGGGGATTCTGGGGGTTGATTTTGACGATCATGGCTTCCTTTCTTTCCAGGCCGCAAATGGCCGAGTTTGGTTTGCTTGAATATACTTAACCGCTAAAAAACCAACAGTTTATTTTTAAAAGATTCCTTCATTCCTCAACCGTTGATTTTAAAGCCGCGAGAGAATCTTTTCCGTTTCGAATAGCTCTTGAAATACTTTTCTTTATATCCTCATTCTCATTTGCAAACATAATCTGAATATGCGGATTTCTTTGGGCATATACTCTAAATATTTCGTCTGCGAATGCCTGGCCAATACTATCTACTCCTTTAAAATCCAAAACAACTTCCCTAAATTTTTCTAACCTCGCCACCAATCTTTTTGCCTGTGAACGTGAGATTAAATTTTCATCACCATATTTTGCCAAAAAAACAGGGACAACCGTCCTAGTAAAACCATAATCATCATCTTTAGATGTATATTTATCAAATACTTCTTTTGCAGTCCTATTAGAGCTTATATTAATATACATTCTAATGAAAGTGCCTTCTTCTTCTATTTCTTCTTCACCTATTAACCAATCATGTCCTATCGCATTATGAATAAAAAAAAGGCCTCCAGAACATATAGAAAATTCATCAAACATCCTGGAAGAAAAAAATATCCCTTCTCCCGTATGATGTTGTGGATCTGTAGTAAGTTTTCCTTTTGTTAATTCTAATATTGCATGTCGTAAATCATCTAACCCAAGTTCATTTTTAATCTTTTTGAAAATACCCACTCCATTATCAAATATAATCATTCTTATATTAATAATTGTTTTTTCTAGTTTAATACCAAGACGTGAGCCGCCACTATGGTCAATAACATTATTTATCATCTCCGTAAAACCATAATTACATATATCTAATATGTTTTTAGGAATATCCCCTAATATTGGTCTAATCTGTTCTCTCCAAATTACATCCTCTTGTAAGTTCTTAGATATGTGTAGAGAAATTTCTTTTTCGGCAATTGGCTTCAGCTTATATTGCCTCTGTCTGGTGCTTCCTTCAGCAATTATCAACCCGTCGTTTATCAGCTTATGAATATGGCGATTAACTGCCTGGCGACTAATGTCAAACTTCTCTCCTGTCAGGCGCACTAGATCCTGGGAGGATTTGCCAACCTGTTCCAGGATAAATTGTCTAATACCCTTGCTTTTTTCCCATGCCATTCGAGAACCAATTGTCAACAAATTATGAATATATTGTCAACAATTAAGATCGGATTGTCAACAAATAAACCTTATCTAATTATAAATATTAGATTAATAACATATTAGGAAATCACTCTCACTAATTTCAAAATACCTTACTATCGGTCACTGGGAGGCCGCTTTTTCCTGACCTTCTTGACTTTGCCTTTTTTGCCTTTTTGGGCTTTACTGGTCTTGGCAAGCGCCGCCGCGGCCGCAGCCGCCGGGGCCGCGGCCTGCTTCCACTGGCCTTCCAACTGCACCTTGACCCAACGGGGGTCCCACCACTCCAGGGGGTCCACGAATTCTCCCTGGAGGATCATGGAGAAGTGCAGATGATCGCCCCCGGCCAGGCCGGTGGTGCCGGTTTTCCCCACAATCTGGCCTTTCTTCACCTCCTGCCCCGCCTTCACGTCGATCTGACTTAAGTGGCTGTACATGGAAAAGACCCCCAGACCGTGGTCCAGGATCACGGTGTCCCCGTAAATGCCCAGAGGTTCGGCCATAACCACCACACCGTTATTGGCCGCAGGCACCGGGCTGTGCACCAGGGAGGCCAGGTCTTCGCCCAGGTGCTCTTGATGGTCCACCTCACGTCCCTGATAAACATAGGTGCGGCGGTCGCCGAACCGGGCCATGGGTTTCCCCAGGTAGCGTTGAAAACCGCCGCTCCACAACGGTTGGGGCCGGCTCTGGGAACAGACCTGTCGCACCCGCTCGTGGTTGGCTAGGCGCATCTTCCGGTTGACTTCCAGGTAAGCGCTTAAGGGATCGGGAGCGTAGGCTACATGAAAGGTGGCGGCCACCTTATGGAGAAACTTGTCATTCAGGTTCATCTTGTCCTGCCGCCAACGCCGGGGCTTGATCTTCAAAGTCACCCGGTCCTGCACCGGCTGACCCGACCCGGGTTTGGCCACCAATTCGACGGTGGCGCTTCCCGGAGTCTCCCGGGGCAGGGCAAAGAGGGCCACGTATTCCCCCTGGGACCCGCCGGGAACCGGAAACCCTTTAAAGAAATGGCCGTCGCAGACCACCCCGCTTTCTTTAGGCGTTTTGTTGAGGCGGTAACGGATGATTCCCGTGCCCCCGGGGTGCAGCAGGTGGTTCACCGAGATAAAGGTGAGGTGTAAAGGCATCAGGTCGATGGTTACTTCCCGGCTCAAGGAGGCGGTACGGCCCTGGAACCACTCCCGCCAGGAACGGTCCCGGGCGGTGGCCCTGATCCGGGCTTTCCCCTCTTTAAAACCCAGGGCCTGGGGTTCGATGGTGAACGGCAGTTTCACCTTGTCGCCGGGGGCCCCTCCCGGGGGAAAGCGGCGGTTTAACACCACTTTTTCCCGGTCCCCCTGGGTAATGGCGACCTTGATTTCTTTCAGACCGCTGTCCGGGTCTCCGGCTTCCAGGGTGAAATTGTTTTTGGCGCCCAACGTCTCCCAGGCGGGTTGAAGACTGAGCCAGGGTGGGGACCGATCCAGGCGGCTTTGTCCCAGCCAGATGAGAAACCCCACTACGCCTAAGATTAATAAGGCAAAAAAAATGAGGCTCCCCATCCCTCCCCAAAACACCTTCCGTATATCGACCATGGCTTGATATAGTATCAATTATCCCTCAGAGGGGCAAGATGGGAGAAGGCCGGGGAGAATACGCCTGGATTAAAGAAAATGGGGGAAAATGCCGATTAATTACTCGTACCAGAAATAAAAGGGGGGATTATGAACCTGATGCGACGCGTCCTGGCCAGAGGTTTCTGGGAGGACACCGAAGCCACCGTCGTTACGGAATACGCTCTGTTGATCGGTCTCATAGCCCTGGGTATTTTCGGGGCGGTAACGCTTTTTGGCATTAACGTAGGCAAGCTTTATGCTAATGCCGTAGAGAAGCTTCCCTTCTAAAATTGAGCTCTATTTGGGAGCTCTCCGCCCTTGCTTTTTTGCTCCCACCGTCATCTTCATCTTCCGCTCCCCCTTCCCTTGCGTTATATTGTCAGTGATAATTGCCTAAATTTTGCTTGAGGCAGAGATATGGCCGTACGCTTGGAAATCGGCTGGCGTCCGGAGCTGGCCGACGCCGAAGGTGAAGCGGTGCGCCGCCAGGCCCGGGAATATTTCGGCTTGGAGATCGAGCGCGTCCGGGTCCTGAAACTGCTCATGCTGGATGTGGACCTCACTGAGCCTGAATTGGCAGAGGTCCGCACCCAGATTTTCACCCACCCCATCACCCAGGTCTCCAGTTTTCAGCCCCTGGCCCGGGACTTCGACGGGGCCATCTGGGTGGGTTACCGCCCCGGCGTGCGGGACAGCGCCGGAGCCACCGCGTGCGAGGCCATTGCCGCCTTTCTGGAGCGGCCTTTGCCCCCGGAGGCTGCGGTCTATACCTCCAGCCTTTTTTTATTCAACGGCCGCCGTCTCACCAAGAAAAAACTCACCCGTATCGCCCGGGAATTGCTGGCCAACGACCTGATTCAGGAATTTCGGGTCTACTCCGGGGATCAATGGAACCCGGCGGCAGGGGTGGGCCTCATCCTCCCCCGGGTGGAGCTGGCCCATGAGCCCACGGTGAGCGTCTTTAACCTGGACTCCGTCGCTACCCTCCGGGAGCTCAGCCGCCAGCGCCATTTGGCCCTCCGGGAGGCGGATTTGCCCATTATCCGGGACTACTTCTCCCGGCCTGAAGTCCTGGCCCGGCGGGCCGCGGCCGGCCTGGGGCCCCCCACGGATGTGGAGCTGGAATACCTGGCCCAGGCCCGGAGCGACCATTGCAACCATAACACCTTCCGGGGCCGCTTCCATTACCGGGACCTGGCCGGCGGCGAGGCGCAGGTCCTGGATAATCCCTTTAAAAACTGCATCGAGGCCCCCACCCGGGAAATCAAGCAACGGAAAGACTGGGTGGTCTCCGTGCTCTGGGACAATGCCGGGGTGGGGCAGTTCGACCAGGAATTTTCCTACGTCATCAAGGGGGAAACCCACAACTCCCCGTCCAATCTGGAGGCCTACGGCGGCTCCTTGACCGGCATCGTCGGGGTCTACCGGGACCCCCTGGGCACCGGCAAGGGCGCCAGGCTCATCGGCGGCATTTACGGTTTCTGCGTGGGTCCCCGGGACTACGCCGGGCCGCTTACGCCCCGGCTGCACCCCCGGCGCCTCCTGGACGGGGTCATTGCCGGCGTTAAGGACGGGGGCAACAAAAGCGGGGTGCCCACCCTCACCGGCGCCCTTTACTTCGACAATGCTTACCTGGGCAAGTGCCTGGTCTTCGTAGGCGCGCTGGGGCTGCTCCCCCGGGAGATCAAAGGCGAGCCCGGGGCCGCCAAAAAGGCCAGCCCCGGGGATTTGGTCATCACCTGCGGGGGCCGGGTGGGCCGGGACGGCATCCACGGGGTCACCGCTTCTTCGGAGGTGGCCAGCGCCGGCACCCCCGCGGGCCACGTACAGATCGGCGATCCTTACACCCAGAAAAAGATGCACGACTTCCTCCTGGAGGCCCGGGACCTGGGTCTCATCACCTTTATCACCGACTGCGGCGGCGGCGGGCTCTCTTCCGCGGTGGGGGAATCCGCCCGGGTGGCCGGGGGCGTGGAAGTCTGGCTGGACCAAATCCCCTTGAAATACTCAGGGCTGGACCCCTGGGAAATCTGGATCTCCGAGTCCCAGGAGCGCATGGTGGCGGCTGTGAAGCCGGAAAACGAGGCCGCCTTCAAGACCCTGGCCGGGAAACACGCGGTGGAGGCCACCACCATCGGCCGCTACACCGACTCCGGCGTGCTGTTGGTGAGCCACCAGGGCCGCACCTGCGCGGCCATTGACCTTTCTTTCCTGGAGGAAGATTTCCCTCCCTGGGAGTTTGCCGCTCAGTGGCTGCCTCCGGAGTTCCGCCTGAGCGAGCCGGTGCTGGGGGAAGTGGAGGACCAGGAGGCCGCCTTCTTAAACCTGCTGGCCCGGCCCAATCTCTGCGCCCGGGAGTGGATCATCCGCCAGTACGACCACGAAGTCCAGGGCGCCAGCGTCCTTAAGCCCCTGGTGGGCCGCCATTTGCCGGTCCCCGGGGACGCGGTCCTCATCCGGCCCCGGCTCGACTCGGACCGGGGCCTGGGCTTAAGCCTGGCCCTCAATCCCGCCTACTCCGCCATCGACACCTATCACATGGTGGCCGTGACCATCGACGAGACGGTGCGCCGCCTCCTGGCCGTGGGCGCGCCCTTGGACCATATCGGCGGGGTGGACAATTTCTGTTGGCCCAGCGTGGAGTACCACCCGGAGCGCAACCCGGACGGCAAGTATAAGGCGGCCCAACTCGTCCGGGCCTGCTGGGCCTTAAGGGACCTGTGCCGGGCCTTTGAGATCCCCCTGCTTTCCGGCAAAGACAGCATGTACGTGGACGGCTTGCTTCCCGGGGCCTTCGGGGAAATGCACCGGGTGAGCGGGCTGCCCACTCTCTTTTTCACCGCGGTGAGCGTCCTGCCCGACCTGCGCCGGGCCCTGACCCTGGAGTGGAAGAACCCCGGGGATCTGGTCTATCTCCTGGGGGAGACCCGCCCGGAGTTGGGAGGCTCCGAGTTTTACGAGATGCTGGGCTACGTGGGCCTGAGCGTGCCCCAGGTCCGGGTCCCGGAGTTCCTGCCATATTACCGGCTGTTGGAGCAGGCCATCCAGGAAGAACTATTGGCTTCCTGCCACGGCCTTTACCGGGGAGGCCTGGGGGTCCACCTGGCCTGGTCCTCCCTGGCCGCGGGCTTAGGGTTGGAGGCGGATTTGAGCCTGGTGGCTCCGGCCTCCCCGGCCTTTGCGGCCCTGTACTCCGAATCCGCCGGCCGCTTTTTAATCAGCGTGGCGCCGGAGCACCAGGCCCGGGTGGAACAGCGCTTCCAGGGGCAGCCCCTCTCTTTTCTGGGCCAGGTCCGGCAGGACCAGACCTGGAAAATCATCCGGGACCGCCGGACCCTGATGAAGACTTCCCTGGAGAAGCTCCAGACCGCCTGGCAACAGCGCTTCGGTAATTTGATTTGAACCGGTAGATTTTTTTGATAAAATTTAGCATCAGTAGCACAGGCTTTCCAGCCTGTGCGGGGCGATATTTTTCTAGCTGAGGAATTTGGTGGGCAATGCCCACCCTACAACTTTGAACCTTGAACTTTGAACTGTCTTTAGCAGGCAAACCAAGCGGTTCACGACTCCAGAATTGTGCTTAGCCCTTCTCCAGATAATAGTTCTTCGCCTCTGACTTGCCAGATTTGCTCTTCTCCCTGGGAGCCTGCCTCCGAAACCTATGATCTGGGCGAGGTTATGGCCTGGTGGCAGAAAAACGGCCACCCATTGTCCTCTCAGGTCCTGGAACAATACCGGGGAGCCGGACGGACCGCCCTGTTTACCTGCCCCCGTTGCGGCTTCGGCCTTTTTGATCCCCCCATTACCGGTTCGGACGAGTTTTACCAGGAGATCTCCGAGGCCGCCAAAGGGGGTTACTACTCCCGGGACACCTGGGAGCACCGCCAGGCTTTGGCGGCGTTGCAGGATAGCCGGAAAGTCCTGGAAATCGGCTGCGGCGCCGGATTTTTTCTGGAAAAATTGCAGTCCCGGGGCAAAGAGGTGCAGGGGTTGGAACTCAACAGCGCCGCCGCCGACTTTGCCCGCTCCCGGGGGGTGCCCGTGGCCAAGGCGGCACTGGAGGAATTCGCCCCCGGCCATCAGGAAGAATTCGACACCGTCTGTTTCTTCCAGGTCTTGGAACACGTGGCCCAACCCCTGGTTTTTTTTGACCGCGCCTTATCGTGCCTTAGGCCCCGGGGCCGGTTATTCGTCTCGGTGCCCAACATGGCGGGCATCCTGGGGAAAATGGCCCCCCTGGTAAGCAACATCCCGCCCCATCACGTGAGCCGCTGGACTCCCGAGGCCCTGGCCCAATTGGCCCGGCGCTTCGGGTTGGTGGTGGCGGCCTGGGGCTATGAACCGGCCTACAACCTGCTCCCGGCATGGTTCCAGGAGAGGCTGAAGGCCCGGGGAGTGCCGGCCTGGGTTTATCAGAACCGTATCTGGCGCTTCTTTCAATCCCTGCCGGTTAAACTGCTGCGCACCTTCAAACCTAAGGGCTTACAAACCTTGCCGGGCCACACGGTCTATGCCATGATGATTAAAAAGTAATTATTGACTTTCAAGGAAGGAAAACCATATGCATGCAGAAATGCTGGTATTACGCTTTTCCCAGGAAGTGGTGGACCAGCCCATCATTTACCGTCTGGTCAAGGATTACGACCTGGAGTTCAACCTGCTGAGGGCCGAGATCTACCCTCGCCGGGAAGGGGTGATCGTCATGGAACTCCGGGGGCATCCCAAGAACTTCCGCCGTGGTCTCAAGTACCTGCGTGATTCCGGGGTGCAGGTCAAGAGCGTGGCCCGGGAAGTGGACCGCAATGAGGAGCTCTGTTACCAGTGCGGCACCTGCACTGCGGTCTGCCCCACCGGGGCCCTGTCCATTAAGCGCCCGGAGATGGAGGTCACCTTCGACGCCACCAAGTGCAGCGCCTGTGAGCTGTGCTGCCCGGTCTGTCCGGCCCGGGCCATGGAGGTGAGGCTCAACCGCACTGTGGTCTGATCCCCGCTGATGTCCCTGCTCCCTTTTTTCATCGGTGTTTACGCGGTCATCATCTCCTCCCTCTATTTCTTCCTGCCCCTCTATCTCCAGGGAAGTCTAGGGTTCACCGGGGGGCAGATCGGCCTCATTTACGCGGTCCTCACCCTGACCGCCATCCTGGTCTCCTTTCCCGTGGGGGTCACGGCGGACCGCTACCCGGCCCGGATTTTGACCCGCCTGGGTTTGCTGGGCACCGGGGCCTGCCTCTGGGGCCTCTCCGAGGTGCGGCACTTCTGGCCCTTTCTCCTGGTCATTTTCGGCTCCGGCTTGAGCCTCCAACTCTTCCGCCTCTCCCTGGATATTCTCCTTTTTAAGGAAAATAGTGACGACGCCTCCCGCCGCTTCGGCCACTACAACTCCTGGCGCATGGGGGGCATGATGTGCGGCATCCTGCTGGGGGGAATTCTCCTCTACTACCTGGATTTTCCCCAGACCCTGAAAATTCTGGCCCTAGGAGTGTGGGCCATCCTCCTGCCCACCAGCCGCCTGCCTTTGAGCCCCGGCGTCCGCACCCCTTTGCTCCAATACGGTCGGGATTTTCTCAGTAAGCCGGTGCTCTTTTTCGTGGCCTGGCTCTTTCTCTTTACCCTCCATTGGGGCGCGGAGGCCACCAGCCTGGCCCTTTTTCTCAAAAACAACCTGAGTCTCAGCACCCCGGGCATCGGCTGCTATATGGCCGGAGAATTCGCCACTGTAGGCCTCACTGCCTACGCCTACGGCCGCTTCTGGGCCGGCCGCCTGAAACCCCTCCAGTTTCTCACCGTGGCCCTGATCACCTCCGGGGCGGGCCATATCCTCATGACCTACCCTTCCCTGCCCTGGTCCTTTGGCTGGCGCTTAGTCCACGGTTTCGGCGACGGCCTCATCCTCATGGAAACCTACACCACCATCGCCCGGCTCTTCCACGTGGACCGCATCGGTGGCAGTTCCAGCCTCATTTCCCTGACCACCACCCTGGGCACCTTCGCCGGCTCCCTGATGTTCGGCCCCATCGGCGCCGACTACGGCTACGCCTGGCCCCTGATCATCTCCGGCGGCATCAGCCTGGCCCTGCTGCCGCTGGCTTATGCGGGATTGAGAGAGGGAGCAGTGAGCAGTAGTCAGTAGCCAGTAGTCAGTAGCCAGTAGTCAGTAGTCAGTAGCCAGTAGTCAGTAGTCAGTAGCCAGTAGTCAGTAGCCAGTAGCCAGTAGTCAGTAGCCAGTAGCCAGTAGCCAGTAGCCAGTAGCCAGTAGCCAGTAGTCATACCGAGTTGCAGTCAAAAAGATACTATACGTAGGGGCGAACCTTGTGTTCGCCCCGAA
>JBMORF010000049.1:0-12148 GCA_049322315.1 Thermodesulfobacteriota bacterium
GGCCTGCTTCAGCCCCATTGCCAAACCCTGAAGAGCACCTTCCGGCAATTCTTTGGGTTTCCGCATGCCCTTCTCCTTTCAGAGAAAAGCATATCATAAGTTGTCATTAGACTGCAACTTGGTATTAAAGGGTTTATGGGAGAAGCGGGCTCACCCGGACTGGGTCTTCATCGATCCCAAAACCGGGACCCGCTATACGCAGAGGTATAGGTTGATGAAATATCTCTGCCGCCGAGCCGGGGTGAAATATTTCGGTTTTCATGCCATCCGGCATTTCGGCGCTTCCCTCCTGGCCGACCGGGAAAAGGTGAGCCTGCCCACCATCAGCCGGCTCCTGCGTCACACCAACCTCAGGACCACGGAAAAATATTTGCAGAAAGTTGATCCGAACCTGCGGCAAACCATGGAGCGGCTGGGAGAGCAGGACCTACCCGCCGACCTACTCGCCGGGCCTCGGGGAAGGGAAGTGGAGAGAGTTAAGTGCTTGAAATAATTTGGCGTCCCCACGGGGATTTGAACCGGGGTCGCCGGCGTGAAAGGCCGGAACTCACCGCTTACCGCGGTTTACCAGCGCTTATTAAAACCTATTAATATCTAAGGAAAATTTCATTTGCAATTTATCTTGACTTATCACATTTTCCCTTTATATTCTTCCCAGGTGCTGGGAATAGTGCTGGGAACTTTTCGTGCCCCCCCAGAAATTTTTTTGGTACCCCCAGGAAATTTCTGTCACCGGCTTAGAGCACCGGCTTAGGGTCAAGCTATAGAACGGTGGCCGGCTACCTGCTGAGAATCATGGAGGCGAGGAAAGGCAGGCCATTAAAAGCTATAGTAGTTCCCAGCAGATTCCGGCAGCCATCTTCCTGCTGGGAACTTGTGTTCCCGAGCGGACAAAAACTTCGCCTCCGACCGGAGAAAAAAACAACGGAAAGAAGCCAATGCCAAATAAAATTGACCGCATAAAAACGAATTATCCCGGCGTCTATTACATCATGAGTAAGGCGGCCGATGGACGGCCGGAGAAGATTTATTACATATTCTACCGCAAAGGCGGGAAACAGATCGAAGAAAAGGCGGGAAGGCAATTTAAGAACGACATGACCCCGGCCAGGGCAGCCCGGATCAGGACCCAGCGCATTGAGGGGTCCCCCAGTAATCAGGAGCGTCGTGACGAAGCCAGGAAAGAGATATGGACCATAACTAGGTTGTGGCAGGAGTACTGCGCCCATAAGCCAATAACCAAGGGCCTCTCTACCGATAGGAGTCGCTTTCAGAAATTCATTGAGCCTACCCTGGGCAAGAAGGAACCCCGGGAGCTTTCGCCCCTGGATGTTGACCGGCTTCGGATCAGCACCGCGAAAAATCACAAACCCCAAACCGTCAAACACGTTATATCCTTGCTAGTGCGGATCATTAACCATGGCGCCCGTCTGGGCTTATGCTCTGGCCTGAGTTTCAAGCCACCGACAATCAAGGTGCATAATCTTAAGACAGAGGACCTATCGCCGGAGCAACTGGCGGCCCTTATGGAAGCAATCAATTATGAGCATGATTATCAGGCGGCCAACTTTATGCGGCTGGCCTTGTGCACCGGCATGCGGCGGGGAGAGCTTTTTAAGCTGACTTGGGATGACATAGATTTCGAGCGCGGTTATATCACCATCCGGGCCCCTAAGGGTGGCAAGGATCAGATTATCCCCTTAAACCAGGCTGCCAGGGAAGTCCTGGAATCTCACCCCAGGAGTGAATCTCCTTTTGTGTTTCCAGGAAGGGAGGGGCGGCAACGTACCCGGTACCCGAAGCGGATTGACGCCATCCGGGAACGGGCGGGTCTCTCCCCGGACTTCCGGCCCCTCCACGGCCTGAGGCACGTTTACGCTTCCATGCTGGCCTCAAGCGGCCAGGTTGACCTTTACACCTTGCAAAAACTGCTGACCCATAAGAGCGCCGCCATGACCCAGCGGTATGCCCACCTGAGAGATGAGACCTTACGCCGGGCCTCAGATCTGGCCGGGAACCTGCTGGGGCAGGTAGTGAAAGGGCAGAAACCCAAGATCGCCAACCTGGAGGAATAGCCGATGGAACCGGGTAACCTGGAAAACCTGATGGAGAAGGTGAAGACCATAGCCCAAGGTCCCCATGCGGACCCGTTGGAAAAGTTCGTCGACCTGCTCTTTGAGCATAAGGAGCCGGAATATTTCTCCCCAGAGGACCTGGCAGCCATTGAAGAAGGAATGCAAGCCAGCCTGAGCGGGGATCGGAGCCAGTTCGTTTCTTTGGAAGAGTATGAAAGGAAACATGGGCTGTGAGCTACCGGGTAAAGATATTTCGGGAGGCGGAGAAGACTTTAGAGACGTTAGACAAGGTGATGGATAAGCGGATTCGGCAGAAGTTGAGGGAACTGGCCCAAGCCCCCTTAGACCCGCGCCTGTCTAAGCAGATGAAAACTGCCAAGGACCGGCGCTATTCGCGAGTGGGGGACTGGCGTATCATATATAGGGTGAATGAGGCGGCGGGGACCATCTTTTAAAGGAAATTGTGTTATCATAACCACGCAAGAAGGCGAATAGAAAGAGGAGCGCCTGATGGAACCTATCATCAGAACTAAACAAGACGTATTGAAGATATTGCACCAAAACCGGGATCGCCTCAAGGCCCTCGGGGTAAGAAAAATGGGGTTATTCGGCTCCTTTGTGCGCGGAGAACAACATCCTGACAGCGATATCGATCTGCTGGTGGAATTCGAGGCGGGACAAAAAACCTTCGATGCCTTTATGGAATTGTCCTTTCTTCTAGAGGAGGTTTTTCAGCGTAGAATTGAACTGGTGACGGTGGAATCCCTCAGTCCTTATCTCGGGCCGCATATTTTAAAAGAGGTGGAATATGCAGCTCTCGCCGCTTGAGTATCTGCGCCATATTCTCGATGAAACCGGGTACCTGATCTCTGACAGCCGGGGGTTGAGCAAAGACCGGTTCATGAGCGACGAGACATTGAAGCGGGCTTTTGTGCGGAGTATCGAGATTATCGGTGAAGCCTCGAAGAAAATTCCCAATGAATTAAGACAAAGATATCCCGAGATAAATTGGCGCTCAATAGCAGGGATGAGGGATCGCCTCATTCATGACTACTTCGGGGTTGACTACGATATTGTTTGGGATATCGTTCAAAATAAGATTCCAGACCTCCATCAGAAGGTAGAGGAGATGCTGGAACAAGAAGGGGAATTGTAAAAATAAAGGCCCTGAACTGTATAGAGGAGCTTGCCTTCCCGCAGCACTGTGCCGGGAGTGAACAATTTCTGCCTGCTTTTGGATTTTCATTGTTTTTCCCAGCCATTACCATTATTATTCTCCTGAAGTAAAACCCCTGGCCTGCCCATGCTCATCCTGCACGCTGCGTTTTGTGAGAACCGCCTGTTCGTCTGGGGCGAAATCCCTGCCCCCGCAGACCTACACTTCCACCGAGAGAGTAAAGGAAAGTTAAAGGCCGCCAAACCCTCGCTTCTCCCTTACGACGCCGGTAAGGAAATATTATCAGAGGCCCTGAAGGAAGCGGGCTTAAGCCAATTGTTTAGGAACCTTGCCAGCCAGGCCGTGGTTGCTTGGCTTCCCACCCGCAAAAATCGCCCCCTGGCCTCCAGTCCGCTGATTGCGGAATCTTCAGCTTCTCCTGGAGCAGTTGACTTATTTCCTTGGCAGGTGACTGCATTAACCATACACCCGGCGGGAGAAATCGAATTGCTCTGTGCCTGCGTGGGGAAAGAGCTCCTGGCGCCCGGTGTCATTATCGGCAAAGACCTGGCCTTTTGGGCCCAGGCCTTGCGTTTTGCCGGGTCACTGGCGGCCAGGCAACGGTTTCTTCCCGGCCTCCAGGAAATTGAGGGAACTTACCGGGCCTGCTGGGAGCCGGTGTTGACCGGGACCGACAGCGGCGTGGCTGCTAAGCTGGCTGCTCTCATGCCCCGGGTTTGCCGGGCCCTGGCCCCCGGCGCCGCCTCTCCCCCGGTGCGCCCCGTGGCCAAAGTGCTGGAGGACTTCCTGGGCCGGATGGTGGACCACCTGGTCCGGTCTCCAGCGCCCGTCGCCTCGGAGCCGGTCCAAACCCGGCGCGGCCGCCCCGCCAGGAAGGCTTCCGGGTTCGATAGCCTCCATGACCAATGGCTGCACGCCCTGCAAGCGCCGGACGGGCTGATAGCGGGCGCTTCCGGCGATCTGGCCCAGTTGCATGAGCAAATTCAAAAGTGGCGGCGCCCCATCTCCGCCACTACGGCTACACCGTTCCGCCTCTGCTTCCGCCTGGAGGAGCCGGAGGAGAGCGGCAAGGCCTCTCCCGGGCAAGAACAATGGTTTGTCCGTTACCTGCTCCAGGCGGCGGCTGACCCCAGCCTCCTCATTCCCGTCCGGGAGGCCTGGAATCCGCCCAAGCAAACCGCCGCCCTGCTCCGCCCCGGCGAATTTCACGCCAAGGAGTATCTGCTGGTGTCCCTTGGCCAGACCGCCCGCCTGTGCCCCGGTCTTGCGGCTGGCCTCCAGACTATCCTGCCAGATGGCCACCTGCTGGATACCCCGGGCGCTTTTGACTTTCTCACGGAAAAGGCCTTATTGCTGGAGCAGGCCGGCTTCGGGGTGATGCTCCCAGCCTGGTGGAGCGGCCGGGGCGCCAAAATGCGCCTGTCGGCCCGGGCCCAGGTTAAGTCCCCCAAGATGGTCGGGGGCTCCGGGATAAACCTGGACCAGATCGTGCGCTTCGACTGGCAATTGGCCTTGGGCGACGAAGAGCTTTCCCTGGCCGAACTCCAGGAATTGGCACAGCGGAAATCGGCCCTGGTCAAGGTGCGGGGCCAATGGATGCAGTTGAATGCCGAGGAGATCCAGGCGGCCCTGGATTTCTGGCGGAAAAAGGCGGAGGCCGGCATCACCGGCCGGGAAGCCCTGCGGATGGCCTTAGGCGGAGTGGAAACTCCGGCCATCCTTCCCTTTGCCGGACTCGCGGCCGAGGGCTGGATCGGCGATTTGCTGGCAAAGCTGCAAGGCCAGGCCGCGTTTGCCGAATTGCCGCCCCCGGAGGATTTCCACGGCACCCTGCGCCCCTATCAAGTGCGGGGCTATTCATGGCTCGGTTTTTTGAAGCAGTGGGGCCTAGGGGCCTGCTTAGCCGACGACATGGGCCTGGGCAAGACCGTGCAGACCCTGGCCCTGATCGCATGGGAGCGGCAAGCCAATCACCAGGAGCCCGTCTTGCTGGTCTGCCCCACCTCCGTGGTGGGCAACTGGCAGAAGGAAGCGGCCCGCTTCACTCCCGGCTTGCCGGTGTTAGTGCACCATGGCGTCACCCGCTCCAGGGGCAAGGCCTTGGCCAAGCAGGTGAAGAAATACGGCATGGTCATCTCCAGTTACGCACTGCTGCACCGGGATTTCGAGATACTCAAAGAAATTCCCTGGTCCGGAGTGATCCTGGACGAAGCCCAAAACATCAAGAATCCCGAAACCAAGCAGGCCCGGGCGGCCCGGGCCTTGCCCGCGGGCTACCGCCTGGCCCTCACCGGCACGCCGGTGGAAAACAACGTGGGCGATCTGTGGTCCATCATGGAGTTTCTCAACCCCGGTTTTTTGGGCTCCCAGACCGCGTTCAAGCGTTCTTTTTTTATCCCCATCCAGGCCAATCGGGATCCCGGGGCGACGCAACGCCTGCAACACCTCACCGGGCCGTTTATCCTGCGCCGGCTCAAAACCGATCCCAAGGTCATCACCGATCTGCCGGAAAAAAACGAGATGAAGGTCTTTTGCAATCTGACCAAAGAGCAGGCCTCGCTGTATGCCGTGGTGGTGGAAGAAGCCGCCCAGGCCTTGGAAGGAGCCGACGGCATCCAGCGTAAGGGGGTGATCCTGGGCGTCCTATCCAAGCTCAAGCAGGTCTGCAATCATCCTGCCCAGTTCCTGGCCGACAATTCCCCGGTCTCGGGCCGCTCCGGGAAGCTGGCCCGCCTGACGGAGATGGTGGAGGAATTGCTCCAGGTGCAAGACCGGGCCCTGATCTTTACCCAGTTTGCCGAAATGGGCAAGATTCTCCAGCGCCACCTCCAGGAAACCTTCGGCCGGGAGGTGCTCTTCCTCCACGGCGGGACCCCCAAAAAACAACGGGATAATATGGTGGAACGCTTCCAGACCGACGGCAGCGGCCTGCCCCTGTTCATCCTGTCCCTGAAGGCCGGGGGCACCGGCTTGAATCTTACGGGGGCCAATCATGTTTTCCACTTTGACCGCTGGTGGAATCCCGCGGTGGAAAACCAGGCCACCGACCGGGCCTTTCGCATCGGTCAGACCCGAAATGTCCAGGTGCACAAATTCCTCTGCCTAGGGACATTGGAAGAAAAGATTGACGAAATGATAGAACGGAAGAAAGAAGTGGCCGAGCAGGTGGTGGGCGCCGGGGAAGGCTGGCTGACCGAACTTTCCACTGCGGAATTGAAAGACCTGATGGCCCTGCGCCGGGAAGCCCTGGGGGACTAAGATGGGTTGGTGGCGTTATTATACCCCGAAACCGGCCCGGGAAGTGAAAGGGGGAATTAAGGCCCAATCCCGGCGCGGCGCCTTCGCCAGCAGTTGGTGGGGGCAACGCTGGATCAAGGTGCTGGAGAGCTTTGATATCGGCGAGCGCCTGAACCGGGGCCGCACCTACGCCCGCAAAGGCCAGGTCATGGATATCGAGATTGAGAAAGGCGCGGTGCGAGCCGCGGTACAGGGTTCCCGTTCTCATCCCTACAAGGTGGAGGTGCGGTTCCGGCCCTTATCCCGGGCCCAATGGTATCAGGTTGCGAAGGCCTTAGGGAGCCGGTTTATTTCCCTGGCCCGACTGCTGGCCGGGGAGATGCCGGAAGATATTGAAAATGTTTTCGAGAGCGCCAAATTGTCCCTGTTCCCCCACCGGTTGCGGGACCTGGAAACGGCTTGCTCCTGCCCCGATTGGTCCAACCCCTGCAAACACACGGCCGCGGTTTTTTACCTCCTGGCGGAGGAATTCGACCGGGACCCCTTTCTCCTTTTTAAACTGCGGGGGCTCGCCCGGGAAGAACTCTTCGAACTGCTGGGCTACAGTCCCGCCGCCGCCCCATTGCCTCTAGAGCCGGACCGGATTGGGGTTACTGAACCAGTCCCGGAAGAGCCGCTTCTGGAGCCGGCAGCTTTTTGGGCCGGGGAGGAATTACCCGGCGGCCTGTTCGGCGAGGTCCGTCTCCCGGAGGTTGCCGCCGCCTTGCCCAAGAGATTGGGCAGTTTTCCTTTTTGGCGAGGCAAGGTCCTGTTTTTGGAAGCCCTGGAGCCGTTCTACCTCAAGGCTGCGCCCCTGGGTCTCGACGTCTTTTTAGGGCTGACCAAGGCGCCGGCAGAGGATGCTCCCGCTCCGGTTAAACCTAGAAAACAGCCCTCCAAGAGCGCGAAAACTCTCAAAGAAAAATCCCCGGCGGGTAAGCGGCAACGGAAAAAAACTGTTCCCAAGAAAAAACCCCTGAGAAAACCAAGAGGGTAAGTAATCTCATGATTATGACATCAAGAAAAAGCCGCGGTTCCTCTTCACTTAAAGAAGCTAACAAGTTTTGGTTGAAGTACCGGACGGGGACCCTGAAATTTTTCTGCCAAACCGATTTTTAACCCCCTACATTTGCCTGGCTGGCGTACCTTCATAGAAGATTTTCGAACCTTTTGCCTTACCATACCGGACTTTTCGGCGGTTCCTCCTGCCCTGGCAGAAGCGGGTTTCACTTAATTATATTAATCAGTTGTTAATGTTAGCTTGTTGAGCGGCGGGGGGGATTTGTGCCAAATTGACGTTGTTCCTGGTTGTTCCATTTTTCCCTTGACAAGGGCTATCGCTCCGGGTATCATCCCAAACCAGAACAACACGGAACAACGTCAAGGAGGTGCATGCAATGACCGGCAGCAAAAACAAGGCGACTCTTAGCAGAGGTCGGCAGAGCTGGTGCGTAATCTTTCGGCATCCGGTTTGTTTCGGGCCGGATGGCAAACAGAAGCTGCGTGTTCGGCGAGGGCTGGGTACCTCAGAAAGAGATCAGGCCCAAGTTCTTGTAGACCAGCTAAATCAGATATTGGGGGACCAGGCTCTATGGAATCTGGCAAGCCGTGAAGCAGCGTCACAAAAATTTGATCCAAGGATTGTTGCGGCTTTCTATGACTCGATGCTTCCCTCAACTTATGAACCATGGGCTATTCGTGATGAAGTCATGCCCCTTCCTGGTGGCAAGGAGCCATCCGACGGGTATGCACGGGTTCTGTTTGTTGGAACTACCGGTGCTGGG
The DNA here is from genome assembly GCA_049322315.1 of Thermodesulfobacteriota bacterium. Lineage (GTDB taxonomy): Bacteria > Desulfobacterota > Desulfobaccia > Desulfobaccales > 0-14-0-80-60-11 > SURF-52. Next base: position 8,313 of record JBMORF010000049.1, read on the forward strand.
AAAACCACAATTGTAAGGCAATTGTTGGGAACTGATCCTGAGCATGAAAGATTCCCCTCGATTTCTGCCGCAAAAACTACCACTTGCGACATTGAGATTATTTTGGAGGAAGGTCCCTTTAGGGCCGTAGTGACCTTCATTCCCCGTGACCGGGTGCGCCAATACATCGCAGAGTGTGTCCTTGCTGCCGTTATTACCAAACTTGAGGGAGCACCGGAGCGTGATGTGACCCGTCGTTTTCTGGAACATAGTGAACAAAGATTCCGTTTGAGTTACATCCTCGGCAACCCCGCTTTCCTTGAGAAACCAAATCTGGAAGAGCTTGAGGACGAAGATGATGAGATGGACGAAAGATTAACAAAACAAAGCGAGTTGAGCGATCAGGAGCGCGACGAACTTCTTACCACATTAAGGACTTACTTTGGTGAAATTGATCTACTCGAAGAGAAATCCAGCGAAGCCATGAAGAAGATGGCTGCTGAATTGGGAATCAAGCTGGGGGAAGCTTCACGTGAGGAACGAGATGTACTCCAGGAATTGATTGAAGACCAATTATCTAATTTAGAGGAGTTCCAACAGCTTGTTGACTCCATCCTCGATGACGTTGAAACCCGTTTTGGTTTCCTATCGGATGGTGAGATTTTCCGTGGTCGGGACGGCTGGCCAATCAAATGGACATACCAGGATGCAGACCGTCCGCAGTTCATCCGTTTGGTCAACAGGTTCTCAAGCAACTACGCCCCAAATTTCGGGCGGTTGCTTACTCCACTGGTTGAAGGTATTCGAGTTGCAGGACCCTTCAAACCGGAGTGGCATAACGGCGATTTCCCCAAAATGGTCCTAATGGATGGACAGGGAATAGGTCACACGGCCGATAGCACATCAAGCCTTTCCACGTCTATTACGAGCAGGTTTCGAATAGCAGATGCGATTATACTTGTCGATAATGCTGCTCAACCAATGCAAGCAGGTCCTTGCGCGGTATTACAGTCTCTTGTTATCAGCGGCCACGAGTCAAAATTGATCTTGGCATTTACGCATTTTGATGAAGTCAAGGGGGACAACCTCAAGGGGACTACTGCGAAAAAGGATCATGTCATCGGCTCTTTTGACAACGCTGTTCATTCAATAGGTAAGAGTTTTGGTCGCGAGTCTGAACCAGCGCTTCGTAGTCTCATTCCGGAACGTGTCATTTTCGTGTCCATGATTCAAAAAAGGCTCCCTGAATCTGCAAAATTCACTCTATCGGAATTGCAACGGCTCTTGGTAGCGATTGAATCTTCGATCGTCCCGGCTGCGCCAGCAGAGTATAAACCTGTATATGACGTTGCCAACCTTGTACTCGCTATACAAAAAGCCACCCAGGAATTTCACGACAGGTGGAAAGGCATTCTAGGTATGGGGTCAGTGTCCGGAGTCAGATCGGAGCACTGGGCAAGAGTAAAGGCGCTCACGCGTCGTTTGGGAGTCTTTAAAATAGACGAATATGACGATCTCAAGCCCGTGGCGGACCTCATCAGATTGTTGCAAATACATGTAAGCCAGTTTCTGACGTTACCCCTTGATTGGCTCCCCTCAATACCGCCCGTTGATAGTCCAGAGCGCATAGAGCCAATTGACGCGATAAAGAAAGAAGTATTTACTCGGCTCCACGAGATGTCAAAACGTCGCGTCTTGGATGAACGTATACGTGAGTGGGTCGTTGCATACGAGCATCGCGGTATCGGCTCAACTCGGGTGCGAGCAAGAGACGTTGTAGCGATATACGAAGGAGCAGCACCTGTTCCCAATGAGATGCCCGGACCTGACGCAAACAAATTCCTTTTTGAGCTCCGTGAGCTTATAGCCAAATGTGTCCAAATGGCTGGAGGGAAACTCAAAGGATGGATTCAGGAGGATTAAAGCTGGATTGCGTTATCTCCCCAGCGGGCTCCTGCCCATGGGGAGATACCCCCCGGTTTTACACCGCTGAGGGTCGGGGCTCAAAAAGTCGGAAATCGCGCAGAGATTCGGGATCTCCCAGCGTATGGTGGAACTCGACCTTCAAGACGGTCGCCAGCATTACCAAGAGGTGGCTTTGGGAATCGACCAGCACGAAACTATCGGCAAGCAGATTACGCTCTTACTGAAGTGCCAGTGGCTGGCCATGCGCGATTACCAGAAGTTTATCAGCGAGAGCAACAAGGTTGGCGCCCTCCGTCTGGTGGGGGAGTTTCATACCAAACTCATGACCCTGTTCCAAACCACCGGCCTGGTGCGGGAGATGCCAAAGCAATTCATCTTGAACGAGTTCAATCCCTTCGATGATCCTGAATTCACCGAGAAGTTCGACGCTCTCATCATGGAGGCCCGGGCACGAGGTATAAAGATCTTCGGACTATGAGCCACTCCGATATTGCAAATTTGGGAATCATACATGCAAGGACCGATCCGCGGACCCGTTTGATGGCTCAACGAGTAGAACATCACCGGGCCAAGGGGTTCCAGTCCCCTGAAGAGCTGCTCCGATTCTGTGAGGTCTTCTGGGATATCAAGATTCCCCGGCAACGGGTCTGCCCGGACCACTCCTGTTTGGCCGAATATATTACCGCGTCTTGGTTTGAGGATTCCATGGATTGTATCTGTTGGGCCAACCGCGGCGGCGGCAAAACCCTATGTGGCGCTTTGCTCACCTGGCTGGAGTCGGTTTTCAAAGCTGGCTGTGAAACTAAAGTCCTGGGCGGCTCCGGCGAACAGAGCCTCCGCATGTACAACCACATCAAAAGATTCAACTCCGAGCCTTTTCGGCATCTGGCCAAGGGGGAGGCTCTGAAGACTTACACCGAACTGTTGAACGGCTCCAATATTCAGATTCTGGCGGCCAGCCCTAAATCAGTGCGCGGCCCCCACCCCCAGAGGCTGCGGCTTGATGAGCTGGACGAGTTCGATGAAAAGATTTATGAGGCGGCCCTTCTGATCCCTTTATCCCGGGGTCTTGTTCGGGGCCCTGATCCGAATCAAGTTGCTGCCGGACCCAAAAAACTTCAAGCTCTTCGTAGGTTGCGTGCTGCTCTATATCGGCGTCCGGCTGCTTTATGACCAAACCCCATTAGCCAAACGCAAGAAGGCCAAAATCCAGGAATTTGAGGCCAAGGTCCAGGGGCGACTCCAGAAGGTCTTGAAAGAGACCGGGCAGACCACGGGTATGGGCTTACCTCCAGCGGCCAGGGTAAAGACCATGAGTTGGAGTCTCAGACAGGTGGAATATCAGTTTTTGGGGGAGACCTTTTCCTTTAAAACCCCAGCCCTGCTAGCCTTAGCCCTGGCAACTGGCCTCATCAGCGGCACCTATGGTATCGGCGGCGGCTCCATCATCGCCCCTTTCGTAGTGGCCATCTTCGCACTACCGGTCTACACCGTGGCCGGGGCGGCTTTGTTGGGGACCTTCATCACTTCCGTGGCTGGGGTAGCCTTCTTCTACGTCTTGGCGCCCTTCTATCCCGGCCAGGCGGTGACCCCGGATGTGATCCTGGGAGCGCTCTTCGGAGTCGGCGGTTTCTGCGGTATGTACCTGGGGGCCAGGTTCCAGCAGTTCATCCCGGCCACCTTCATTCGCCTCGGCCTGGGGATCGTCATCTCCGGGTTGGCCCTGAGATACATAGTGGGGTTTTTTATTTAAAAAAATTTAATAATTTTTCTCTCCTAATGCCATAATTAATTCATCTGAGGGCACTGCTGTCCGGTAGAAATTACTTGAGATAGCAAGTAAAACAGCCCCAACACAGCCAATCAATGCTATAATGGGTTTGCCTAAAACCTAAACATTGAAAGGAGTTATGGGGCTTATGGCACATCTT
>JBMORF010000050.1:0-11940 GCA_049322315.1 Thermodesulfobacteriota bacterium
AGAGGTGAAGTTAACTATACTGTTCGCCAAAAGTTTTTTCCGCCCCCCCCTCACCCTAACCCTCTCCCCCCGCCGGGTGGAGAGGGAATAAGAGGAAGAAACTTTTGGCAATCGCTATAAGCGGGGGAAAAGATTCCTGATAGTGTCGCCGCAAAGCCATCGCTGGGTTTAACGCGGTTGAATTTGCTTCCGGTGGGTTTGCCGGCAGGAGGTGAAAAAAAGCCGTGGAGGAGGGGCAAGGGGGGCAGGTCCCTTGGCGCCCTCCCCCACTCTTCCTCGCTGAAAAGCTGAAGGAGGCACGACTTTCACTATATTTAGCAGGAGAGATAATCCAAGAAAATCGGATAATTTCTGATTTTTGTGTCCAAAAATCTCTTACAATGAACAATTTAAAGTTTTAATTTCTGCGAAAGTGCCTTTTTTGTCATCCTGAGTGAAGCGAAGGATCTCGTATTTTAGCGCCCGGGATTCCCAAATTGGGTGTAATCTTCGGTACGGCGAGAAACAGCCGTGCTGTCAAAAACGAGATTCTTCCCTCCGCTTCGCTCCGTTCAGAATGACAGAAGAGGGACTTTCGCAGAGGTCTCATTTTGAACCTTTAGTAGCCGACGCGAAAGGGCCCAGAGAGATATTCCCAATACTGCGATGCTGGAAATTCAGAACTCAACTAACCGGTTTTGGATGGCAAAACGGGACAACTCGGCATTGTTGCGCAGGTTGAGTTTTTTAAGCAAGCGGAAGCGGTAGGTATCCACGGTCTTGACACTGATATTATAGGCTTCGGCGATCTCCCGGGTGGTCTTGCCCAGGGCCAGATGCCGGAGCACCTGGATCTCCCGATTGGATAAGGCGTCCATGGGGGAGCGGTCCTGGGTGCCGCTGGCCAAACGGTGGGCCAGGGACTCGGCCGCGGCGTCGCTGAGATAACGCCCCCCGGCGTGGACCTTGTGGATGGCGTTCACCAGCTGCTCCGGGGCCGAGCGTTTGGTGATATAGCCCTTGGCCCCGGCGCTGATGGCCCGAAAGACGTATTGCTCTTCTTCGTGCATGGTGAGGATGAGGATGGGCATCTTCGGATAGTAGTGGTGCAGTTGGCTGACGACTTCCAGGCCGTCCATGATGGGCATGGAAATGTCGATGACCGCCACGTCCGGCTGGGTCTCATGGGCCTTTTGCACGGCCTCGTGTCCGTCCGCGGCTTCGGCGATGACTTCGATGTCCCCGGAGTCCTCGACGATGCGCCTTAAGCCCGCCCGCACAATACTATGATCATCCGCCAATAAAATCCTGATCATGGCCTGACTCACCTTCCGGTTTGGAGGGGCAGCTTAAAACGGACCCGGGTCCCCTTTTGGGGTTTGGATTGAATTTCCAAAGAGCCGCCGATGAGCGCGGCCCGCTCCCGCATCCCCGCCAGCCCCAGGCACTCCGAGTCTTCGATTTTTCTGGTATTAAAACCGTGGCCGTTATCCACCACCTCCAGGGTCAACATGCCTTTGGCTTCCTTTAAAGTGATATGCGCCTGGGTGGCAAAGGAGTGGCGGGCCACGTTGGTCAGGGCCTCCTGGGCGATGCGATAGGCTGCGGTGGCCACAAAATCGTCCACCCGGGTGACGTTACAGGGCTTGAAAATACAGGCGATGCCGGTGCGCCTCCTAAACTCCGCGGCATACCACTCCAGGGCGTCGATGAGTCCCAGGTGATCCAGGACGCCCGGACGCAGCCGGGTGGCCAGGCCCCGCACCTCATCAATGGTGGTGTCGATAAGTTCGCACATCTTTAAGGCTCGGTCTCCGGCCTTGGCGTCCTTGGTTTTGAGATTTTCCGCCAGCCAAACCGCATCCATGCGCAGGGCGGTGAGCACCTGGCCCAGCTCATCATGGAGTTCCCGGGCGATGGCGGTGCGTTCTTTTTCCTGGCGGGCCATGATACTGCCGGAAAGGCGTCGCAGCTTGTCCTGGGCTTTCTTCAACTCGGTGATGTCCGTGGCGATGCCGCATAGACCGGTGGCTCCGCCTTGATCATCATAAATGGGGAATTTTACTATTAAATAAGTGTGCTTTCCGTCTTCCTGGGGGATGGATTCCTCCACCTGCCGGGGCCGCCCTTCCAGGAGGACCTGGAGGTCGCTGGCCCGAAACTGGTCGGCCACCTCCGGGGGGAAGATATCGTAGTCGGTTTTGCCCCGGATCTCCTCATTTTTGATGCGAAACAGTTCCTCGAAGCGGGAATTGACCAAGCGGTAACCGCCGTTTCTATCTTTGAGATAGACCACCGCCGGCGTATATCGCAGGATACCGGTAATCTCCCGAGTCCGTTGTTTGACCTGGCGTTCCAGGTCCTTGGAGTAGAGGCTCAGTTCTTCCTGGGCCCTTTTGAGCTCCATTGCCGCCTGTTTGCGTCCGGAAAGGTCCCGGGCCACGCAGACGCTGCCGATGGTGCGGCCCCGGTCATCCTTGAGCAAGCTGATGGAGATATCCATGGGCACAATGGACCCATCCTTCTTCTTCATGCCGATCTCGAACTCCCTGACCACCCCTTCCGGGCGCAGTTGCGCCAACATTTTCTGCAATTCTTGGGGATCGGGGTAAAGTTCGAAGGCAGTCTTGCCCGCCAGTTCATCAAAGCGATAGCCGTAAATTTCTTCGGCCCGCCGGTTCCACAGGAGAAAGCGGCCATGCCGGTCAACGATGCCGATGGCGTCCACCGAGTTATTGATGACGTTTTCCAGATATTCCTTGGTCCTTTTCAGTTCTTCTTCGGTCCGCTTGCGTTCCTCGATCTCCTGTTTCAGGAGCCGGTTGGCAGTCATCAGTTCCGCAGTCCGATCTTCAATGCGCTGTTCCAGCTCGCCGTAAGCCTGTTGCACCGCCTCGTCGGCCCGCTGGCGTTCGCTCTTCAGGACCTCCAAATCGGCGATCAACTGGCGCACTTCCAATTGCTGCTTCTCAGGCGGTTCTTTTTTCCTGGAGATGGTGTCCACGGGTAACTGCCTCAGTACACCCGGAAGGTGCAAATTCCAGGCGCAATCTTGAGGGAGGGGGCGTCCCGCCCCCCCCTAATTCCCGTCTTCCCGGAACTGCCGGGAGTCAACCTTTCTACTACTCGTTCACTGCTTGCGCGGCCAGGATCTCGGAGATTATCTGGTCGTCACGGTTATGCATCAGAGCGATGGCTTTATAGGGGCAGTCGGCGGCACAGATGCCGCAACCCTGGCACTTGGCCGGATCGATCTGGGCGGCATGCGCCTGATAATCGATCTCCGGCACGCCGTAAGGACAGCTCCGCACACAGGTAAGACATTCGGCGCAGCGGCTTTTGACCACCCGGGCCACCGGGCCGCCCACCATGATTTCTTTCTGGGAGAGGATTCTCAGAACCCGGGCCGCAGCCCCATTGGCCTGATACACGCTTTCCTCGGCGTATTTGGGGCTGTGGGCCAAACCACACAGGAAGACGCCGTCCACCGCGAAATCCAGGGGCCGCAGCTTGATATGGGCCTCCATGAAGAAGCCGTCGGCCTCTGTGGGTAGTTTGAAGATGCGCTGGATCTCCTGGCTGCCGGGGTGGGGCCGCACCGCCGCGGAGAGCGCCAGGTAATCCGCACTCAGGGCCACCGGGACTTGCAGAGTCTGATCCAGGACCGACACCGCCAGCCGCTCACCCCCAAGCTCCACCTGGGGCTTGGCCTCGGGATCATAGCGGAGAAACCGGACCCCCAGGTCCCGGGCCTTTTTATAGTAAAGCTCCTTAAAGGCGAAGGTGCGGATGTCCCGGTAGAGGATGTAAACCCGGGCTTTGGGCCTGAGTTCTTTGATTTTTAAGGCGTTTTTAATGGCGCTGCCGCAGCAGAGGCGGCTGCAGTAAGGATGCTCCGGCTCCCGGCAGCCCACGCATTGGATCATGGCCACCACCGGTTCTTCCGGAAGCGTCTGGCCCCGGTTTACCAGGAAGTCTTCCATTTCCAGTTGGGTGAGGACCCGGGGGTCCTCGCCGTAATGATATTCCCCGGGGCGGTATTCCGTGCCGCCGGTGGCAATGACGGCCGCGCCGTACTCGATATCAAATTCACCGTCAGGGCCCGCCAAGGTGCTGCGGAACTTCCCCACGTGGCCGGTGTAACTTTTAATCCGGGTATTCTTCAGGACCGTAATGCGGGGCCGGTGTTCCACCTGGTCGATGAGGTACTCCAGGTAAGGCTGCATTTCATGGCCTTCCAAGGTGTAATGCACCTGCCGGGCCATGCCTCCCAATTCCGCCTCTTTTTCCACCAGATAGACGTCGTAACCGGCATAGTAGATGGTCAGGGCCGCGGACATGCCGGCTAAGCCGCCCCCCACCACCAGGGCCTTTTGCACCACCGGCTCGGGGATTTCGCTGAGAGGTTCCGCCAGGGCCGACCGGGCCACCTTCATCCTCAACATTTCCTTGGCCTTTTCGGTGGCCAGATCCGGGTTATCCCGGTGCACCCAGGAAACCTGGTGCCGGAGATTAGCCATGCGGAAAAGATACTTATTGAGTCCGGCCTGGCGCAGGTTGTCCCGGAAAAGGTCTTCGTGGGTCCGGGGAGTGCAGGCGGCCACGACGATGCGATTAAGTTTGGCTTCCTTGATCACCTGGCGCATATGGTCCAGGGAGTCCCCGGAACAAGCGAAGGTGAAATGATCGGCAAAGACCACGTGGGGCAGGGTGCGGGCATATTCCGTCACTGCTTCCATGTCGATGACGCCGGCGATATTGATGCCGCAATGGCAGATGAAGACGCCGATCCGGGGCTCTTCTCCGGACACGTCCCGTTCGGGGGGGTATTCCGGCCTGGCGATCCTGGTCCCCCGGACTTCCGCCAGCCAGGTGGAGGCGGCCGCCGCAGCCCCGGAGGCCTGGGCCACGGTTTCCGGGATATCCTTGGGCGCCTGAAAGGCCCCGCAGGTAAAAATCCCTTCCTTACTGGTGTAAATCTGTTCGAACTCGGGGCTTTCGGCGAACCCCCATTGGTTGGTGGCCAACCCCAGGGCCGCAGCCGTATCCAGGACTGCGGGATTAGAGGTCAACCCCACGGAGAGGACCACCAGGTCGAATTCCTCGGTCTGGACCCGGTTGGCGCCGTCCACAAAGGTGAGTTCCAGGTTATGGGTGCGGGGGTCCTCGGTCACCCGGGAGACCAGGGAGCGGAGATAGCGGACCTGGTATTCGTCCCGGGCCTGCTCGTAGAAACGGTCGAAACCTTTTCCCTGGGCCCTCAGGTCGATGAAAAAGATGGTGGGCTCCACCCGGCCATCATGCTCTTTAGCCACGATGGCTTGCTTGGTGGCATACATACAGCACACCGAAGAGCAGTATTCCCGGCCGCAGGAGGCGTCCCGTGAACCCACGCACTGGATCCAGGCGATCTTTTGGGGCTGCTCCAGGTCGCTGGGCCTTAAGACATGGCCGCCGTAGGGTCCGGTGGCGGAGAGCAGCCGCTCGAATTCCAGGGAGGTGATGACGTTGGGATAACGCCCGTAACCATATTCCGGCTTCTGGTGGGCATCGAAAATTTTGAATCCCGGGGCCAGGATCACCGCGCCCACGTCCACCTGCCGCTCTGTGGCGGTCTGGTCGAAATCGATGATCTGGGCGAAGCAGAACTTCTCACAGGCCCGGCACCTGCCCCCTTTTTGAAAATAGATGCAATTATCCCGGTCGATGGTGTATTGCAGGGGCACCCCCTGGGGATAACGCACGTAAATGGCCTTGCGGTCGCTCAACCCCTCGTTGAATTCGTTTTTTACCTTTTTGGGGCATTTCTCGGCGCAATAGCCGCAGCCCAGGCAGCGAGCGCCGTCCAGATAACGGGGCTCCTGCCTGAGGGTCACGGAAAAATTGCCCGGCAACCCGGAGATGCCCACCACCTGGGCCTGGGAGATGATCTCAATATTCCGGTGCCGGCCGCACTCCACCAATTTGGGGGAGAGGATGCACATGGAGCAATCATTGGTGGGGAAGGTCTTGTCCAGTTGGGCCATAGTCCCGCCGATACAGGGGTCCTTTTCCACCAGATAGACGAAATAGCCGGCCTCGGCCAAGTCCAGGGAGGCCTGGATGCCGCCGACGCCGCCGCCCACCACCAACACCGCGCCGATTTTTGAAGCAGGGTGCGGGGTTTTGGGTTCCTGGTTCCGGGGTTTAGTAGTTAGGTTCTGGGTTTTGGGTTCTGGGTTCTGAGGCTTGTTTTTCATTGGTTGGCCTTCTTAATTGCGGATATGAGTCCATGCAGAAGCCTTCCGATACGGTCAATAAGTTGAATTATATGAGAAACTTCATCTTTAATGATTTACCCCTTTTTGTCGTCAACAATACTTCTTTGTCCAAGGACGTTAGGATTCTTCTTTTCCTAAAACCCGGAACCTAATATAAGAATCCTTTCCTCTTGAGCAGGGGCATTGGGTCCACCAGATGCTTGGCCAGCCAATTCTTCACCTGGGGATGGCCCAGGGCCAGGCCGATCAATTCGGTGAAATAAAAAACCGGTAGATAGTAGGGCTTGCCAAAGTTTCTGGAGATGCGCTCCTGGGTCAAGTCCAGGTTGGCCTGGCACATCTGGCAGGAGACCACGAAGCATTCGGCCCCCGCGGCCAGAGCCCGCTCGTAGAGGCGCTGGGCCAGGGTGTCGGTGAGCTCCGGCCGGGACAAAGCCAGACTTGCGCCGCAACAATCGGTCTTATAGGACCAATCCAGAGGCGTAGCCCCCAGGACCTCCAGCAGGCGCTCCATATTTTGGGGATTTTCGTAATCCCTCTTGCCCGTAATCCCCGGAGGCCGGGCCACCACGCAGCCGTAATACCCCACCGCCTGCAAATCCTTCAGGGGCTTGGTCATTTTCTGGGCCAAGACCTGCAAGTAAGATTCCTGGGTCAGGTAATCCAGCAGGTCCCAAATCTTGATGGTCCCCTGATAAGCAAGGCCCAAGGCGTTCCCGTTCGGGTCTTTCAAGGCATTTTCCGCCACCTTGAGGCGATTGAAGCACAAGGCGCAGGGCGCCACTACATCATGGCCCATCTTCTCTGCGGCCATTAGGTTGCGAGCCGGCAGGGCCAGGGCCAGTTCATGGTTAATACTGTGGGCCGCGGTGGCCCCACAACAATTCCAATCGGTGATCTCCTCCAACTCCACGTCCAATAGAGGGGTAATAGCCGCAATGGACGCGGCGTAATCCACCGCCGTGTTTTCCAGGGAACACCCCGGATAATAAGATAATTTCATCGTTGTTATCACTTTATCAGCTTCAACAGTTCCTTGATTTCCGCCTGCTGCTTGGGAGCATGCCCCCCCAGCAGGCGCATACGTCCCCGTTTAAAAAGCTGCCAACCTAGCTTCATATTGTCTTTGAGTTCCTGGAAATCGAACTTGCGCCGCATCTTAAAGAGGGTGAAGCGGCCCACCAGGCTCGCCTCGGAGACCCGGCCCTTTCCGGCCTTGATGGACTCCAAAAAGTAGCGGTGAAAAGCAGCCACCTCCGGTTGGGGAAGGGCTTTCCCCCGCTTCAGGGCTTCTTCCTTGAGCCAATCCATGATCCCGGCGATATCGATGCCGTTGGGGCAGCGGGTGGTGCAGGTTTCGCACGAGGAACAGACCCAAATGGTGCTGGAGGCCAGGACTTTTTCTGCCTGGCCCAACAGCGACAGGAGAATCACCTGATGGGGCAGCAGATCCATGGCAAAGGTCAAAGGACAGCCGCAGGAGCACTTTTTACACTGGTAACAGGCGGACGCGGGCACATTCCCCAAAGCCAGCTTCTCCGCCAGGGCTGAGGAAGGACGCAGGGGGTTATTCATGGTTTTTAGCACTCATATGCTCATTATTATGTTTATATCTTCTCGGTGGAAGCCAGCGCGGCCTTGATAAATTCCCGGTTCAAGCGGGCGATATTGCGGATGGAAATTCCCTTGGGGCATTCCACCTCGCATTCCTTGTGATTGGTGCAGTTGCCGAAGCCGGCGGCATCCATCTGCGCCACCATGGCCAGGGCCCGCCGGGCCGCTTCCGGGCGGCCCTGGGGCAACAGGGCCAGGTGCGAAATCTTGGCGCTGACAAAGAGCATGGCCGAGGCATTGGGACAGGCCGCTACGCAAGCGCCGCAGCCGATGCAGGCGGCCGCGTCCATGGCCGCTTCCGCGTCGTTTCGCGGCACGGGCAGGCTGTTGGCGTCCTGGGCCTGGCCGGTGTTCACCGACACGAAGCCTCCGGCCTGGATCACCGCGTCATAGGCGCTCCGGTCCACCACCAAGTCCTTGATTACCGGAAAGGCCCGGGCCCGGTAGGGCTCAATCACCAGGGTGTCCCCGTCCCGAAAGCGGCGCATGTGGAGCTGGCAGAGGGTGGTCTCCCGGTCCGGCCCGTGGGGGCGGCCGTTGACCGCGCAGCCGCAGGTGCCGCAGATGCCCTCCCGGCAGTCATGGTCAAAGGCCACGGGCTCCTTCCCCGCCAGGGCCAGCTGCTCGTTGACGATATCCAGCATTTCCAGAAAGGAGGCCTCCGTGGAGATATCTGTGGCCGGGACAATTTCCCAACTCCCCGGGGTTTGGTGGCTGTTCTGACGCCAGATTTTCAGAGTCAGGTTGATATGTTTGCCGCTCATTTGTAACTCCTCACCGACAACTTGACGTTCTCGAAGACCAGGGGTTCCTTATGGAAAATCGGAGCCTTACCCTCTCCGGCGTATTCCCACACCGCCACGTGGCACATATTCTCATCGTCCCGCAGGGGTTCGTGGTCTTCCGACTGAAAGGCCTCATTGAAATGCCCGCCGCAGGACTCCCGCCGGGCCAGGGCGTCGGAGACCAACAGTTCCGCAAATTCCAGGAAATCGGCCACCCGGCCGGCCCGCTCCAGGCTCTGGTTGAAGCTATCCTCCGTCCCCGGAATTAACAGGTCCTGCCAGAATTCCCCCCTCAGAGCGGCGATGAGCTTCAGGGCCTTGGTCATGCCTTCGTCATTGCGGCCCATGCCACAGTATTCCCACATGATATGGCCCAGATCCCGGTGGAAGCTGGCCGCGGTGCGTTTTCCCTTGATACCCAGGAGCTTCTCCGTGCGCGCCTTGGCATGGGACTCAGCCTCCCCGAAGGCGGGGTGGGAGGTATTTACCTCGGCCAAGGGCGTGCCTCCCAGGTAACCGCCCATGGTGTAGGGGATGACAAAATAGCCGTCCGCCAGGCCCTGCATCAGGGCGCTGGCTCCCAGGCGGTTGGCGCCGTGGTCCGAAAAGTTGGCCTCCCCCAGGACAAAGAGTCCGGGAATGGTGCTCATCAGGTTGTAGTCCACCCACAGGCCGCCCATGGTGTAATGGGAGGCGGGAAAGATCATCATGGGATCCTGGTAGGGGTCCTGGTCGGTGATCTTGTGGTACATCTGGAAGAGGTTGCCGTAGCGCTCTTCGATGACCTTGCGGCCCAGGCGCTTAATGGCGTCGGAGAAGTCCAGATAAACCGCCAGCCCCGTGGAGCCCACGCCCTTGCCCTGGTCGCACATGAGCTTGGCGGCCCGGGAGGCGATGTCCCGGGGGGCCAGGTTCCCGAAGCTGGGGTAAATCCGCTCCAGGTAATAATCCCGTTCCGACTCGGGGATCTCGTGAGGGGGCCGCAGGTCCCCCTCCTGCTTGGGGACCCAGACCCGGCCATCGTTGCGCAAGCTTTCGCTCATCAGGGTCAGCTTGGACTGGTAGTCACCGTGCACCGGGATGCAAGTGGGGTGAATCTGGGTATAGCAAGGGTTGGCGAAGCCCGCCCCTTTTTTGTAAGCCTTCCAGGCGGCGCTGACGTTGCAGCCCGCGCCGTTGGTGGAAAGGTAAAAGACGTTGCCGTAGCCGCCGGTAGCCAGGACCACCGCGTGGGCCGCGTGCCTTTCGATCTCGCCGGTGATGAGGTTGCGCACCACGATGCCCCGGGCCTGGCCGTCCACCACCACCAACTCCAGCATTTCCCGGCGGGGGAACATGTTGATCTGCCCCGCGGCGATCTGGCGCATCATCCCCTGGTAGCAGCAGAGCAAGAGCTGCTGGCCGGTCTGGCCCCTGGCGTAGAAGGTCCGGGAGACCTGGGCCCCGCCGAAGGAACGGTTGGCTAGCAACCCCCCGTATTCCCGGGCAAAGGGAATGCCCTGGGCTACACAATGGTCGATGATCAGATTACTCACCATGGCCAGGCGATAGACGTTGGCTTCCCGGGCCCGGAAATCCCCGCCTTTGATGGTGTCGTAAAAAAGACGCCAGATGCTGTCGCCGTCATTGGGATAGTTCTTGGCGGCGTTGATACCCCCCTGGGCGGCGATGCTATGGGCCCGCCGGGGGCTGTCCTGGATGCAGAAGGTCTTGACGTTGTAGCCCAGCTCCGCCAGGGCCGCGGAGGCCGAGCCCCCGGCCAGGCCGGTGCCCACCACGATGATCTCAAACTTCCTTTTGTTCGCCGGGTTGACCAGTTTCAGGTCGAAACGGTGTCGGTCCCACTTCGTTTCCAGCGGCCCCCCGGGAATTTTGCTGTCGAGTTGCATTGCAGGACCTCCCTAGTTCAACGCGAGGATGGCGAGGGGCAGAGAGCCGAAGCCGACCGCGACAATAATTGCCAAAATGATGCTCAGCCATTCGATAAAAGGCATATATTTAGGATGATTGGCCCCGATGGTCTGAAAGGCGCTCCAGAGGCCATGCCGCACGTGCAGCGCCACGACTACCATGGCAGCCAGATAAAAAATCAGAGCCGCTTTATGAGAGAAGACCTCGTAGGCAATCTGGAAGATGGTGCGGTGCGTCTGATCCACAATATGGTGAGAAAAGGTGACCAGGTGGACGATCACGAAGGCCAGGATCAGCAGGCCGGTATAAGGCATGGTTTGCGAGCTGAAAGTACGGCCGCCGCCACCGCTCTTATCCACCGCGTACTTGATGGGTCGGGCCTTGCGGTTCTCAAAGAAAAGCATGACGGCCAGAGTAACGTGAATTAATAAAGCCAGGACCAGGCCGATTTCCGCCACCACCAGCAACTTGCCCAGGGCGTGCAGATGCTCGGCGTAGCTGTTGAAGGCCCCTGCCCCTCCATAAATGCTCAAGTTGCCCAACAGATGCGTGGCCAGAAAGAGCAAGAAGAATAGACCGGTGACGGCCATTAATTGTTTTTTGCCGATTGACGTGGTGAAGATCCGGACCACCCAGATCATTTCCTTCTCCCTCCTTACCCCGCTAATTCCCTCGGACACCGCAGCGGGATATGAGATTTCCCCCGGCTTTAAAATAGAAACCGGGAGGTCGGGGTTTACCTGACCCTTTAGGATAACATATAAAAGAGCATTCTTGAAACCCCGGTATGCATGGAGGCTTAGGAATGGCAAAAATCAGGCAGTTTAATTTCTGGTGCTGCAGGGGTGCAGATGTACCAGAAGAAAATTTCCGGGTAATCCCACCCCCTAATAAGTAAAGACGCGGATGAGCGTGGGTGATTCCATGTAACTATCAAGCTTCTCTTGCATTTTCCGGCGTTCCGGATTATTGAACCAATCCTGCCAATGCTCCAGGGTCTCCCAGGTGCTGATTACCAGATAACTATTGGGGTCATCCACGGCATGCAAGGTTTCCCCGGAGATATAGCCCATCTGCTGCATGGCCAAAACTCTTAAGTGCCGCAACAGACGGATAATCTCGCCCACATGCTCCCCTTTGATCTCTCTTTCCAACAATACCTTGACCATGTCTGCCTCTCCTTATACGGAGCCTTTACTGCAAAGAAAAGGGGGAGGGGATCAAGGCCCATGGCCGTTTCGCCTCCCCCAGTAGATACTATTTGCCGATCACCAGGATGATGGCGTCTTTGGCCACGCTCGCGCCGGGTTCGAAGTTGATGGCTTTGACCTCTCCGGAGGCGGGGGCGGGGAGGCTGTTTTGCATCTTCATGGCCTCCAGCACGCAGACCA
>JBMORF010000051.1:0-29539 GCA_049322315.1 Thermodesulfobacteriota bacterium
AGCAAAGACAACAACAACAGCGGCAGCAGCAGATGCAGCAAAGACAACAACAACAGCGGCAACAGCAGATGCAGCAGCAGCAACAAAGGCAGCAGCAGATGCGCTTACAGCAACAGCAGCAGCAGCGTGCCCAGCAGCAGCGTCTACAACAACAACAACAACAGCAGCGCCAGAAACAAAAGCAACAACAACAACAACACTAAGCGCCGGCTGATTTCCTAAGATTTGACCAGACCCGGGTTTCCCCTCCTGCGGGGGTGGAAACCCGGCCCTTTTTCTGCTATAAGCATCCTAAATGCGGTTTTTGGTTTTCAGTTTTTAGTTTTTGGTTAGAAAAATATATTGAATTACAATAACCCACTGATTATATTGATAATATCATGAGGAGAAAGTTTAATAATCTTTGATTTACTTCCTCTTGGCTAAAAACCAGGCCCTAAAAACTAATAACTAAAAACTAACAACTAACAACTGTAATTAAATAGGAGGGGAAATGGCTCATATCCAAGCAATCAATGCCTGGGAGATTCTGGACTCCCGGGGCCAGCCCACGGTGCTGGCCAATGTGCAATTGGATAACGGCATCCGCACCGTAGCGGCAGTGCCCTCAGGCGCGTCCACCGGCGAACACGAAGCCCTGGAACTAAGGGATGGCGATGGCAGCCGCTACCTGGGCAAAGGCGTACTCCAGGCGATCCGCCATATCCGGGAAGTAATCGCCCCGGCCCTTCAGGGACAGAACCCCTTGGAGCAAGGCTTGATCGACCGGCAGTTATGCGCCCTGGACGGCACGCCCAATAAGAGTCGCCTGGGGGCCAACGCCATTCTGGCCGTCTCCATGGCCGTAGCCCGGGCCGGAGCCTCGCTTTCCGGACTCCCCCTTTACCGCTATTTAGGAGGCGCCGGGGCCGACATTCTGCCCATGCCCATGTTGAACATCATCAACGGCGGCGCCCATGCCAGCAACAACCTGGATATCCAGGAATTCATGATCATGCCCGTGGGCGGAGTTTGCTTCGCCGAAAGCCTGCGTATGGCCTCGGAAATCTTCCACACCTTGAAGAAAGTGCTCTCTTCCCGGGGTCTGGCCACCGGGGTGGGGGATGAAGGGGGATTTGCGCCGGACCTTCCCTCCCATGAAGCGGCCCTGGACCTGATCATGGAAGCCGTGGAGAAGGCCGGCTACCGTCCCGGGGAGCAAGTGGTCCTGGCCCTGGATGCCGCGGCCTCGGAATTCTTCGATTCCGCCAGCGGCGAATATGTCTTTAAAAAATCGGACGCCTCCCGGCGCAGCGCCCAGGCCATGACCGAGTACTACCAGTCTCTGATCAGCCGTTATCCCATCGTTTCCCTGGAAGACGGCCTGGCGGAAAACGACTGGAACGGCTGGCAGCATTTGACCCAGGCCCTGGGAGAAAAGCTGCAACTGGTGGGAGACGATATCTTCGTCACCAACGTGGAGTTCCTGAAAAAAGGCATCGAGTTGGGCGCGGCCAATGCCATCTTGATCAAACTGAACCAGATCGGCACGGTCACCGAAACCCTGGCGGCCATTAATCTGGCCCGCACTCACGGTTATCGGTCCGTCATCTCCCATCGCTCCGGAGAGACCGAAGACACCTTTATCGCCGACCTGGCGGTAGCCACCGGCGTGGGCCAGATCAAGACCGGCTCCGTGTCCCGGTCGGAGCGGATCGCCAAGTACAACCGCCTCCTCCTCATTGAGGCGGACTTGGGCCCTTCGGGTCGCTTCCGGGAAGACCGTTTCTGGGAGAGAAGACGCTAAGATATAAGGGCCAAGAAATTCTCCGGGAGGGCGCCAGGGACTACCCCCGGCTGGCAGCCTGGGCCGCCGGCCCCTGCCCCTCCCCGGCCCCTGCCAACGGGGTAAATACTTTGACTTTTCCCCTTATGGATGCTAATCTGCATCCAATTAAATAAATACCTGAACGCTTGCATAAAGGGGGAGGAAAATGCTGCGCACAGGGAGGAAATGGGCAGGCGCGTCCATTCTGGCTGCGATCCTGACCCTGCCGGGGCTAGTCTGGGGGGCGAGTTTCGACTACGCCAATTTTAATCAGGAACTGGGACTGCGCTTCGGCTACGGCAAATCCAACTCAAAGGCCTCGGTCCACCTCTACAGCCTCTTGCCCAGTTGGGGCATTGCCATTATTAAGCCCGGCCAAAGATACGGAGTGGGGCTCTCCTTCGTCGTGGAAGGTATCGTCAGCGTAGCCGAAGCCGATGACACCGGCTTCGAATTGGGGATCACGCCCATGTTGAAGCTGCGTCTGCCCCTGGGCGGGGCGGCCATGTTCTTCATCGAAGGGGGCGCGGGTCTGATCACCGAAAGTTTTGACAGCCCGGCCATTGCCCATTCCTTCAATTTTACTCCCCAGGTGGGCGCCGGGGTGGACATCGCCTTGATGCCCCACTTGGGCCTCACCGCCGCCTATCGCTTCCGCCATTCCTCCAACGCCGGGCTATATAACGAGAACCCGGCCTTTAATTGCCACTTTTTCCATGCGGGGCTAACTTATTTCTATTGAGCCCTCTAATCCGGCTTAATCCTGCTTTTCCCCTCGCCCAGCCCCACGGCTGGGCGGTTTTTTTTATTTTTCTTTATTCCCCGCCTTGACACGAACAGTAATGATTATTATCTGATATTTGTTCATGGATAACCTGGTGCAAAAATTAAGGTCCCGGCGGATTGCCGTGACCCCCCAACGTCTGGCAGTCCTGGCCGCGCTTGATTCCCTCACCGATCATCCCAACGCGGAAACGATCTATCAGGCAGTGCGGCGACAGGTGCCGGCGATTTCTTTTAATACCGTATACAAAACCCTGGAGGTCTTCTGCCAAAAGGGCCTGGCCCTGAAGGTCAACCCCCTTCACGAAGTGGCCCGCTACGACAGAGTCACCCAGGAACATGCCCATCTTATTTGCCGGGGGTGCCATCGCATCATCGACTTGGAGGCGCAGCCTCCCCCGCTCACTTATTTATCTCCGGAGATGCTCGACGGTTTTCTGCCGGAGCAACAGCGCCTGACGATATGGGGCCTTTGCCGCGATTGTCAGGAAAGCAAAAATCACAAGGAGGCATAAATGGCCACAGCAGTAGGACAGATTTATGTTTGCAAGATTTGCGGCAACAAAGTGAAGGTGGTGGAGGCCGGCGGCGGCTCCTTGGTGTGCTGCGGCGTGCCCATGAAACTGGTGGAAGGCAATCAATAGTCAACTAGAAAAGGAGAAAAATATGAGTCAGACCGTAGACAATCTGCAGGAAGCCTTTGCCGGAGAATCCCAGGCCAACCGCCGTTATCTGGCCTTTGCCGAAAAGGCGGACGAGGAGGGCTACGCCCAGATCGCCCGGCTTTTCAGGGCTGCGGCCGCGGCGGAGACCGTCCATGCCCATAATCATCTGAAGGTCCTAAAGGGCGTCAAATCCACCGCAGAAAACCTCCAGGAGGCCATTGAGGGGGAAACCGGAGAGTTCCGGGAGATGTATCCCCGGATGATCGCCCAGGCCCAGGCCGAAGGCAACAAAGAGGCGGAGCGCACCTTCAACTACGCCAATGAAGTGGAAAAAATCCACGCGGCCCTCTTCCAGAAAGCCTTGGAAAACCGGGATGACAAGAAGATGGCGGATATTTATGTCTGCTCCATTTGCGGTTGTACCGTGGAAGGAGAGGCCCCGGAAAACTGCCCGGTGTGTAAAGCTCTGAAAAAATTCTTCAAAAAGATTGATTGAACCCTGATGTCTGCAAGGGAGCTAGCTATGGTCCTGAAACTATTCCGTTGTCAGATCTGCGGCGATCCCTATCTGGGAAGCGAGCCGCCCAGTTTTTGCCCTTTCTGCGGCGCGCCCCAGAGATTCATGGTGCCTGCGGAACAATACGAGGACCGGAACACGGTCCCTAATCTCAGCGCCAAGTCCCGGGAAAACCTGGAAAAGGCCCTGGAGTTGGAGGTAAGCAACGCTTCCTTCTATATGTGCGCCTCCAACTGTGCGCCGGACCCCCTGTCCCAGGCCATGTTCAAGGCCCTGTCCAAGACGGAAGCGGAGCACGCCTCCCTCATCTGCAAGATCCTGAAGGTGGCTAAACCGGAGATCAAACCCGACGAGAAGGCCTGTCTGAAAGACCCCAAGGCCAACTTCGCCGCGGCCCACGGCCGGGAGGAGAGGGCCGCGGCCTTCTATAACCAGGCGGCCCAGGAAGCCACGGAAGACCGGGTCAAGGAAGTCTTTGCCGCGCTGACGGAAGTGGAGACCTACCACATCGCCCTGGACAAGTCGCGGATGTAAGAATAGTGATCAGTGGTCAGTGATCAGTGATCAGTGATTTTTGACTGATTACTGATCACTGATTACTGATCACTGCCCCTCCCCTCCCCCACTTTCCCCTTCTTCCAATCTCTCCAGGGCCAGCCGGGCAGCCATTTGGGCCGCCTGTTTTTTGCTGGGGCCTTCGCCTTGGGCCAGGGGTTCGGGGCCCAGTCGCACTTCCACCCGGAAGCGCCGGTGGTGGCTGGGGCCGCTTTCTTCCAGGAGCTTGTAGGTGGGGGAGAGTTTGAAACGGGCCTGGGTAAATTCCTGGAGCGCAGTTTTGAAATCCTGCCAGGGGAGGCGGGCGCTCCTTTCCAGGAGGGGGCCGAACCAGCCCTGGATGACCTTCTGTGCGGCCTTCAGGCCCCCGTCCAGGAAACAGGCCGCCAGGACCGCCTCCAGGGCGTCGGCCAGGAGGGAAGGCTTTTCCCGGCCGGCCTGGCCCTCTTCGCCCCGGCCCAAACGGAGGTAGGGGCCCAGATTCAGTTGCCGGGCCAGGGCCGCCAACTGGCGGGCGTTCACCAGGGCCGCCCGGCTCCGGGAGAGCTCCCCTTCGGAGCTTTGGGGGAAAGCGGCCAGGAGCAGGTCGCTGATGGTTAGGGCCAGGACCGCGTCCCCCAGGAATTCCAACTGCTCGTTGCTGGGTCCGGACTCCGGCCGCTCGTGGGCATAGGAGCTGTGGCGCAGGGCCTGGTCCAGGAGGCCCAAGTTTTTAAAAGTGTGGCCCAGTCTCCGGGCCAGAGACCGGAGTTCTTTCCGCCGTTCCCGGGTTAACTCCGGCCCGGGAACGGCCCCTTCCTGTTTCTCCACTACCTGTTCCTTTTAATAGGCAACAACCATGAAGCGGTAGCCCAGGCTTTCCAGCCTGGGCCCACACAGGCTAAAGCCTGTGGATACCATTGCTGCCAACTATACTTAAAACATTTTGGCAAGGGGCGAACCTGGTGTTCGCCCTGGTGCGCGCATACCATTCGGGACGAACACCAGATTCGCCCTTACATATTATTGCTTGGAAATGAATTCCTTGTTTCATCATCCCGGTTTTATGGAAAACAATTTTTCCCTTTTTTACCAGGTAACCTTCAGCGATGAAAGGATAATCCTTGACAGCGGGCGGAATTAGGTTATTGTAGCAAATGATTCTCAATTAATATAACGGCCATGAAATCGGAATTACAGGTATTTCAAGATTATATCCGCAGCCGGGAGCTGCGGCGCACTCCGGAGCGGGAGCGCATCCTCAGGGAAATCTTCGAAATTCACGGGCATTTTGACGTGGACGGCCTTTATTTGCGGCTGAAGCAAAAGGGGGTCAAGGTCTCCAAGGCCTCCATTTACCGGGCCCTGCCCCTGTTCATCGACTGCGGCCTGGTCCGGGAGGTGGACTTCAGCGAGGGCCACTGGCATTACGAGCACATTTACGGCCACTCCCACCACAATCACTTGCGCTGTCTGGGATGCGGGGAGGTCCTGGAATTTGAAAACGAATTTCTCCATTGCCTGGAAGAGCAATTGGCCCGGGAGTACGGCTATCACATCAAGAGCCACCATTTGCAAGTGGAGGGCTACTGCCCCGCATGCCGCCGGACCGTAGAGGTTTCCAAAAGTTAAATATTGTTTAAAAGGACAGAAATGACCAGCCATCCAGAGTTTACCGACCGCCCCCTGGCCCAGGTGCCCCCGGGTAAGCGGGTGCGCATCACCGGCTATCACGGGGGGCGCATGCTCCGGGCCCGGCTCCTGGCCTTGGGGCTAAACCTGGGCCGGGAAGTGGATATCTTGCAGAACAACCGGGGCCTGATCATCGTCGGCCTAAACGGCGGTCGGGTGGCCCTGGGCCGGGCCATCAGCCAGAAAATCCTCACTGCGCCGGCGGGAGAATAAGCCCTAAGCTCAATGCTGTTCACTTAAGCGTATCAGGACTAATGATATCTAACTTCCTGGAAAAGCAGAGATTCTTCACTCCGCTTCGCTCCGTTCAGAATGACATAACGTAGGGTGGGCACTGCCCACCGATTCCTAAAACCGCATAAGTGAACCGTATTGCCCCTAAGCTTTCAGCCAACTGCAATCAGCCTAACAAGAGACGCCTGCTAGCATATCTTGACCGGGCCGGTTATTCTCGAATATGATGAACCCCTAGAGATTAAAAATTTTTCTCCGGATTAAAAATACAGAGACCGGCTCCTAATTTTGACCGTTACCCCCCCTCCCCTGCCCCCGGAAATCGCCGCCCAGCCCCTGGAGACCCTGGAGGGCGTGGTGGAGCGCCTGACCTTCGCCGACCCGGAGAGCCATTACGCGGTGTTGCGCCTCAAGGTCAAGGGCGCCCGCCATCCCACCACGGTGGTGGGGGCCCTGGCCGCGGTGAGCGAAGGCGAGCAGCTCCATATCAAGGGTAAGTACGAAATCCATCCCAAGTATGGAGAGCAGTTCCGGGCCGTTTGGTGGTATGCCGTGCTTCCGGCCACGGTGGCGGGCATCAAGAAATACCTGGCCTCCGGCTTGGTAAAGGGCATCGGCCCGGAGATGGCCCAGCGCCTGGTGGCCCGTTTCGGGGCCCAGACCCTGGAGATCATTGAAAATCACCGGGAGCGGCTCCTGGAGGTGCCGGGCCTCGGCCCCAAGCGGCTGGCCCAAATAGAGACGGCCTGGCAGGGCCAAAAAGAAATAAGAGAGATCATGGTCGCCCTCCAGGGCTTGGGCGTGAGCCTGGGCTTGGCCACCAAGATTTACCAGACCTACGGCGTGAAGGCCGTGGAGGTTCTCACCACCAACCCCTACCAACTGGCCCTGGACATCCAGGGCCTGGGCTTCCTCACGGCCGACCGCCTGGCCTCCCGCCTCAACCTGGACCCCCTGGCCCCGGCCCGCCTGGCTGCGGGGCTGCTGCATATCCTGGACACCTTCGCCGGAGAGGGCCATGTTTATGTGCCCCAAGAGGAGCTGCTGCAAAAGACCCAGGAACTGCTGCGGGTGGCAGTAGAGCCTCTATCTGGGGCTTTGAACCGGCTGGTCCAGGAAGGACGGATAGTTACCGACCAGGTGACGGAGGGAGCAGGAGTCTATAAGAGAGGGGCCTGGACCGCGGAAACCGGCGTGGCCCAGATGCTGGGAACCCTGGCCGCCACCCCCGGCGCCACCCCGCCCCTGCACTTAGAAGACCTGGTGATCCGGGTGCAGCAGACCCGGAACCTGGAACTGGCCCCGGAGCAGGCCCGGGCCGTGGCTTTGTCCCTCAAGGAAAAAGTGCTGATTATCACCGGCGGCCCCGGCACCGGCAAGACCACCATCGTCAGTTGCATCCTGGATTTGTACCGGAGCCTGGGGTCCAAGGTCATGCTCATGGCCCCCACGGGCCGGGCGGCCAAGCGCCTGGGGGAAGCCACGGGCGCGGAAGCCACCACTATTCACCGGGCATTAGAATTTTCTCCACAGACCGGGGGCTTTAAGCGCAACCCCCAAGACCCCTTGAAGGCCCAGGTGGTGGTGGTGGATGAGACCTCCATGGTGGACACCTACCTGATGGCCCACCTCCTTCGGGCGGTGCCCTCCTCGGCCCGCCTCATCCTGGTGGGGGACGCCCACCAGCTCCCGGCGGTGGGACCGGGGAACATCCTCAAAGACCTGATGGCCTCCGGGGTCCTGCCGGTGGCCCGCCTCACCCAGATCTACCGCCAGGCCCGGGAGAGCCTCATCGTGGTCAACGCCCACCGCATCAACCAGGGGGAATTCCCGGTCTTGCCCAAATACCTGGGCAAAAGCGACTTCGTCTTTCTGGAATTGGACGAGCCCCAGGCCTTGCAGCGCCGCCTCCTGGACCTGGTGGACAAGGAACTCCCCCGGCGCTACGGTTTCAATCCCCTGAAGGATTTGCAGGTGATCACCCCCATGCACCGGGGGCCTTTAGGGGTGCAAACCCTAAACCATCTCTTGCAACAGCGCCTCAATGCCGGAAGCGAGACCTGGACCTGGGCCGGCCGCGCCTTCCACCGGGGCGATAAGGTCATGCAACTGCGCAATAATTACTATAAAGAAGTCTTTAACGGCGACATCGGCCAGGTGATCGGGGTCGACGGCGACACCGGCCAACTTTTGGTGAACTTTGACGGCCGGGCCATCCCCTATGATCCGGGGGAAAAAGAAGAACTCACCCTGGCTTACGCCATCACGGTGCATAAATCCCAGGGCAACGAATTCCCGGCGGTGCTGCTGGTGCTCACCACCCATCATTACCTGCTGCTGCAAAGGAATCTGCTTTACACCGGCGTCACCCGGGGCCGGCGCCTGGTCATTATTTTGGGGAGCAAAAAGGCCTTGGGGATGGCCATCAGCAATGATAAGCCCATCCGCCGCTACACCTATCTGGCGTCGCGATTGCGCCAAGCTCTGGCCCCGCTAACGGGAAAAAGTCTTGACAATTCCGTCTCGCAAGAGCACAATCATATTAAATAATTTAGGGAAATGGCGTTAATGGACCTTTTTAACCATCTGGAAGAGAAACTGGAGAGTATTCTCAGCAGGTACGAGAGTCTCAAGGAAGCCAACGCGGCTTTACAGCATAGCCTGGCTGTCAAGGAACAGGCCCTCAAGGAAGCCGAAGCCGCCCTGGACAAGGTCAATCAGGAACGGGAGGTAATTCGCCAGCGGATCGACAAGATCCTGAAAAGATTGGAAATACTTGATAAAGGAGAATCAGCCTAGCATTGAAACAGGAGACCAAGCCGGTGGTGGTGGAGATTTTGGGGCGCCCCCTGCAAGTCACGGGTAATGTCCACCCGGAACGCATGCAAATAGTAGCCGGCTTGGTGGATGAGCAGCTGCGGGACCTGCAACGCGCCTTCCCCTCCAGCCCCTTGGCTGATCTGGCTATTTTGGCCGCCCTGAATCTGGCATGTGAACTTTTGGAGAGCAAGGAGGACTATCAACAACTCCGTACAAATATCGAGCAACGATCCAGACAATTGATACAAAAGCTGGAGGCTTACAGTCCCTCTTCCCCACCCGGACCATGATGGAGGGGCAATTTGGGGGAGAGAAGACCCGCCTGCGGCATTGGCCTGGTCCCGGGACGGACAGGCAGGGGTGATTTAAATAGCGGGGAGATACAGGTTACTCCGGGCGCAAGCACGGTTAGAAATATGGCTACAAGCAAAGAGCGTAACGGGCTGACACTGCGGTCAATTTATCGGCTGCACCATAATTCCAGATCTCTAACAGAGGAGGTTGGGCAAGGAATCCCTGGAATAGCACCTTTTTTAAAGAAAAAAGCAACTTAAGTTGGCTGTTTTGACCGGCTGGTCAAGATGACCGGCCCTTGCACCCACCATCTTCAGCCCCTCTTATCCCCCGGCGAAAATCACTTTTCGTCACCGCTACCTTTGCCCCCACCAGGTGCAATTCCCTGTCGGCCCCACGGCCTTAACCTGAGGCCTGCCGGGCGTCAGGATTTTTCCGATATAAAATAAGGGAACTTCCCATGGATATATGGACGCAAGTGTTAATGGACGCCCTGTTTGTGGGCCTCGGCTTTCTAGCGGGCTTTTTGTACCGCAAATACGTAATGGATGCCAAAGTCGGCTCCCTGGAGTCTTTGGGCAAGAAAATCCTGGATGAGGCGGGCAAAGAATCAGAGGCCATCAAAAAGGAAGCCAAGCTCCAGGCCAAGGATCTCCTTCTGCAAATCAAGGTGGACTTCGAAAAGGAGACGCAGGAGCGCCGCCATGAGCTGAACCAATTGGAGCGCCGCCTCCTGCAGAAGGAAGAGCACCTGGAGAAAAAATCGGCGCTGGTGGATGAGCGGGAGACGGATTTGGTGAAGAAACTCCGCCAAGCCACCCAGCAAGAGGACGAGCTGAAGCAGCAGGCGGAACGTTACCAGAACCTGATAGTGGAGCAGAATATGCGGTTGGAACAACTGGCGGGCTTAAGCGCCCATGAAGCCCGGGATTTGCTTCTCCAGAGCATGGAGCGGGAAATCCGGGCTGATGCCGCGCGGCTGGTGAAGCGCATCGAATCCGAGGCCCGGGAACACGCGGACCGTAAGGCCAAGGATATTATCGCCCTGGCCATCAAGAGATATGCCAGCGACTTCGTGGCCGAGCAGACGGTATCCGTGGTGCCGCTGCCCAACGAAGAGATGAAGGGGCGCATCATCGGCCGGGAAGGGCGCAACATCCGGGCCCTGGAAGCGGCCACCGGCGTGGACATCATCATCGACGACACCCCGGAAGCGGTGATCCTTTCCGCCTTCAACCCCATCCGCCGGGAAGTGGCCCGGCGCAGCCTGGAGCGCCTCATCTCCGACGGCCGCATCCATCCGGGACGCATCGAAGAGATCGTGGACAAGGTTAACCAGGAGTTGGAGACCAATATCCGGGAAGCCGGGGAGGAGGCGGCCTTCGACACCGGCGTTCACGGGCTCCATCCGGAACTCATCAAGCTGTTGGGCAAACTGAAGTTCCGCACCAGTTATTCCCAGAACGTCCTCAAACATTCGGTGGAAGTCTGTTACCTCACCGGGATCATGGCCGCGGAATTGGGCATCAACGTCAAACACGCCAAGAGGGCCGGTCTCCTCCATGACATCGGCAAGGCCGTGGATCAGGAGTCGGAAGGGGTCCATGCCTTGATCGGCGGCGACTTGGCGAAGCGTTACGGGGAATCCCCGAAAGTGGTGCACGCGGTGGCGGCCCACCATGAGGACGTCCCCCCGGAGAGCGTGCTGGCCGTGCTGGTCCAGGCCGCCGACACCCTGTCCGGGGCCCGGCCCGGGGCCCGGCGGGAGATGTTGGAAACCTACGTGAAACGCCTGGAGGATTTGGAGAAGATCGCCCGCTCTTTCAACGGCATCAGCAAGTCCTACGCCATCCAGGCAGGCCGGGAAATCCGCCTGATAGTGGAAAGCGACAAGGTCAACGATGAAGAATCGGCCCTCCTCTGCCGGGAAGTGGCCAAAAAGATCGAGTCGGACCTCACCTATCCCGGCCAGGTAAAGGTCACCGTTATCCGGGAGACCCGCACCGTGGAATACGCCCGTTAGGGGCCGCCATGAATATTCTGTTCATCGGTGACGTGGTGGGCGCGCCGGGACGCCGGGCCCTGGAGGAGCTTCTTTCCAAGCTGGTGGACCATCACTTTATCGACCTGGTGGTGGCCAATGGGGAAAACGCGGCCGGGGGCCTGGGCATCACCCCCCTGGTGGCGGACCAGCTTTTGGGCCAGGGGATCGACGTCCTCACCAGCGGCAACCACATCTGGAAGCACAAAGAGATTATCCCTTACCTGGAAGCCACGGATCGTCTCATCCGCCCCGCCAATTATCCGCCGGAGACCCCGGGACGAGGTCACACCATCGTGGAAACCGCGGCGGGTGAAGCCGCGGCGGTCATCAACCTGGAAGGCCGGGTCTTCATGAGCCCCCTGGAGTGCCCTTTTCGCACGGTGGAGAAGGTCCTGGAGGCCATCCCCAAGGAAGTCAAGGTCATCCTGGTGGATATGCACGCGGAGGCCACCAGCGAAAAGCAGGCCATGGGCTGGTTCCTGGACGGCCGGGTCAGCGCCGTCGTGGGTACTCACACCCACGTGCAGACCGCGGACGAACGCATCCTGCCGGGGGGGTCAGGCTATATCACGGACGCGGGCATGACCGGCCCGGTGGATTCGGTGATCGGCATGAAGAAGGAGATCATCCTGGAGCGCTTCTTAAGCCAGTTGCCCCAGCCCTTCAAGGTGGCCACCCAGAATATCCAGTTGCAGGGAGTGATTATGAAGATCGACGCCCAGGGCCGCTGCCGGGAGATCAGCCGGGTGCACCAGTCTTTGAAATCCTGAGCACTGTGACCAAGAGAATTACATGCCTGCCGGAGGTTTTGTTTTGCGTGGTGATTTTTAAAAGATATGGATAGGTTATTCTGATAATTGCAGCGCCTTTTCCGCTTCCCGGGGTAATAGGATGACAATGAAATAGGACTTAGGATAGAGATAATCTTCACCAGATTCGTCAATGACCCTGATAAATCCCTCTTTTTCGGCCTCCTCATCATGAAGCATCTGGTAGATCTTGCGTTTTTCCAAATCCTCGCAGTCCTTATTCTCAATGCACAGAACAAATCTATAATTTTCTCTTTTTTTAGCCATAATTTAATCCAAGAACCTTTTTATTTTCATCTTCCTTTTACCAATTCCGTGGGCTTCATACCAGTGTAATTCAGCTTTACGGATATGGCCGCTTTGCAGCCTCACCTTCGCAACTCCTTTAAGTTTTCGCCAGCGGCCGCGACCGAACTGTTTCTGAAGCCGCATAATATCCCGGATGCCACCGCCGATGGCCATCGTTTCAATTTCTTCTATCTCTCCAATTATCTCAAAATACACTTAATTTTTCACCTTAAGATTTTTTTAAGATAATATTCTCACTATCTCGCCACTTGCGCGATCTCATTAATCCCCGTTTGTGCGGCAGCATTATCTTGGAGCATTACAAGCCCCCCAATAATAAGCCGCCATCTCCACGTCGGTGAGACGCCATTTTTTCTGCTCTCCGGTGGCCGCGCAATGATAGTGGACTGGTATGGCGTTCAGGGCATTGGCCATGGACCGCAACATCGGCAAGTAAACCGTGACGAATTCGCGCCGGTTCCGCGTATAAGAAGCAGATTGATAAATTGCTAAACGAGAAGCCGTGTGTTGGCCATTTGACCATTCCCGCCGGAAGTTGGCACCCCCAAGCGAATTAAAATAATAAGATGTATGGCGGTCAACCGCTGCCCCCATCGCTGGGCAACAAAAACGATAAATCTTGCTGGCAATGACAAGCCTTATGCCCGGCAAAAGGCAAAGAGCGTCCATGGCATTGGCGAGGCCATCGAGGGTGTTGAATAATTGAAGCGAAGATAGCATTTGTACTCTGTAGGCAGGAGTGGCCTGTACAATCGCATTATGTGAACGGGCATTATTGCCAGCCCAGGCAGAGACCGCTACCACGATGCGGTGAGCGTTTTCTTCGTCCAACCCTTGCATTAACTGGGCAATGTCAGCTTCAAGGTTTAGGATGGTTTGCTGGCTTTCTACAGTACCACTCCCAGAAGGCCAATCGTAAGCGCATCGCGCTTGCACCAGCATTTCAATAAGCGCACCCGATAAGGAAAGGGAGCCGGTGGGGAGTCTATGGACCTTAACGCCAGTCGGTAATGCATAAGAATTTGGTGGTGGCATAGAAGTCTTTGATTTACTTTATCTTTAGTCGCCCGGTCATCTTATGCCCATTATATATCAGGTTGAGTCAAGGCACCCAAAAAATAAGTATTTCCTCATCCAGAATCTTCAGCCAGTTGCGAAATGAGTGCACGAAGGGGAGGAAGCTATAGTATTTATACCAAATCAAATTATAAGAAATTTACCTACACGGCTGTCGGGAATATCCTTATTTTCCATGGCATTCCTGATTTTTCTTTGATTCTCTTCTGCTCTGATTTACTCTTTTTTATCATCCGAGAAAATTGGAAAGGACTCTGAATGAAGATTCACGAATATCAAGCCAAGGAATTGCTCAAAAAATTTAACGTGCCCGTCCCCGAGGGTGCGGTGGCCAACACCAACGTGGAGGCCCGCCAGGTGGCCGAAGAACTGGCGGAAGGCCCCTATGTGGTCAAGGCCCAGATTCACGCCGGGGGCCGGGGCAAGGGCGGCGGCATCAAGACCGGAGCCACCCCGGAGGAAGTGGAGCGGCTGGCTGACCAAATCCTGGGCATGACCCTGGTCACCCCCCAGACCGGCCCCGAAGGTAAAGAGGTCAACCAGGTTCTGGTGGAGCAGGCCCAGAAGATCGACCGGGAGTTGTACTTAGGGATTGTGGTGGACCGCAGCCTGGGCTGCCCGGTGATCATGATGAGCGCCGCCGGCGGCATGGAAATCGAGGAAGTGGCCGCCCGCACCCCGGAGCTGATCATCAAAGAGGCCGTTAACCCCACCGCGGGGCTGATGCCTTTCCAGGCCCGGAACCTGGCCTTCGGCGTGGGTCTGGAACCACATTTCTTAAGGCCGGCGGTGAGCTTCATCGAGAACCTCTACCGGTTGTTTATCACCCTGGACTGCTCCCTGGCGGAAATCAATCCCCTGGTAGTCACCAAATCCGGCAATCTTTTGGCCCTGGACGCCAAGCTTAATTTCGATGATAACGCCATGTACCGCCACCACGACCTGGTCGGGTTGGACGACCCCACGGAGATGGACCCCCTGGAGCACGAAGCCCGGAAGCACCATCTCAATTACATCCGCCTGAGCGGCAACGTGGGGGCCATGGTGAACGGCGCGGGCCTGGCCATGGCCACCATGGACCTGATCAAGGCCGCGGGCGCGGAGCCCGCCAATTTTCTGGACGTGGGCGGCGGCGCCAGCGCCGAAATGGTGACCAACGGCTTCCGTATCATCCTGGGGGACCCTAACGTCAAGGGCGTGCTCATCAACATCTTCGGGGGTATTCTCCGCTGCGACGTCCTGGCCAACGGCGTGGTGGAAGCGGTGAAAACGGTGCAGGTACAAGTGCCCATCATCGTTCGCCTGGAGGGGACCAACGTGGAACAGGGACGGGAGATTTTAGCCAACTCCGGCCTGAAGTTCACCGTGGCCACGGATATGCGGGATGCGGCCCAAAAAGTGGCGGCCCTGGTGGGATAAGAAAGAGAAGTTGGAGCAGGGCCAAGACCTCATCTTGGAACTTTCCGAAGCATCTTCAAGGATATGGTTTAACTAAGGCCCCAGGGTCTCCCTGGGACCGGGAGCTAACTCCATGAAAAAATGGAGCATCTTCAGCATCGCCGCTCTTCTCGTTCTCCTGGCGCCGGGCGTCTCCGGGGCGCAATCTTTAGTGAAGGCCAGGGAGAAGCCGGTTCGCTATGATCCAGCCACCGTGGAGACCGTCAGCGGCATCGTGGTGGCCGCGCCCCGGCCCACCCCCCCGGGCGGGATATCGGAGCGGGCCCAATTAACCCTAAAAACGGACAAGGAAACCATCACCGTTTTCCTGGGACCTGGTTGGTTTGTGGACCAGCAAGGCTTAAAAATCGCCAATCTGGATCGGGTCCAGGTCACCGGCTCCAGAATTTTGGTCCAAGGAAAACCAGCTCTGATAGCCGGAGAAATCCGCAAAGGGGACCGGATTCTGAAGCTCCGGGACGACCGGGGCCAGCCCTTATGGCGCGGCGGGTCCAGGCGCTGAGGCAGGAAAAGACCGGATTATTCCCCGCTCTTCCTTAAGGAGCAGCCATGGATAGGACGAATTTCAATTTTGTCATCGACGCCCTGATGTTCCTCTGTATGGCGGCCCTGGCCGGGTTGGGCTTTTTGATGAAATATGCCCTGATACCGGGCCGGGAGGCCTGGGCCAAATATGGCCGGAGCGTCCAGCTCACCTGGCTGGGATGGGACCGCCACGATTGGGGGCAGATCCACCTCTACCTGGCCTTCATCCTCTTGGGCTTGCTGGTCATCCATATTTACCTCCACTGGCAGATGATCTTAGGGCTTTATGCCCGGTTAATTCCCGCTCCGGAAACCCGGAGACGCCTGGCCTACGCTCTGTTGATCATCACCATGGTTTTCCTCTTGCTTCCTTTCGTGGTGAGTCCCACCTTGGAGGACCAGGGGCGAGGCGGGGGCCGCGGGCGGCGGCAAAGCCGGTTAGATATCGGGTCCGGCCCTGGAATCGCATTCCTTTCACCAAGCTATGTTAATCCATGGGTTGCTGCCGCCAACCACCGGCAGGACCTCTCCATTGCTGACCACCTGATGCCCGCCGGCAAGACCGGGGGCAAACAGCCTAAAAAAGGATAATCTCATGAAAAAATTGCCTAAAATCATGGTGGGCCTGGGAATCCTGAGCCTGCTCCTGGCTACTTACGCCTGGGCCCAACCGGCCGGTCCCGGAGCCGGCCAGGGGATGAAGCGCCGGGGGGGCATGGGCCTCCAGTATGATCCTAACAAGTTAGAGACCGTGAAGGGCGAAGTGATCCAGGTGCAGAAGGGGACCCGACGGTCCAAGGGCGTGCACCTGGAGGTGAAAACCGATAAAGAAACCTTGATCGCCATCTTGGGTCCGGCCTCCTTCCTGGAACAACAGAAGATGGACTTGGCCGTGGGGGATAAAGTGGAGATCACCGGCTCCCGGATCGAGCGTCCCCAAAAAGCCATCATTCTCGCCGGGGAAGTAAAAAAAGGGGACCAGGCGGTGAAGCTCCGGGATGAGAAGGGTATGCCGCTGTGGCGCCGGAGCCTGCAAAAGAAGTAGCGCCAGGGCGGCCGGGGACCGGCGGGCGGAAGCGCCCCCGGTCTGGAGACCGATTTGGCTTTTGCTCCTCAGGACACCTATGAGGACTTACGAGAGATAGATTATATCCCAGCAAAATGATGGCGAAAGGTGAGAAATGAGCGTTCTGGTAAACAAAGAAACTCGGGTAGTGGTGCAGGGAATTACCGGCAAGGAAGGCTCCTTCCATGCCCGGGCCTGCCGGGATTACGGCACTAAAGTGGTGGCCGGGGTAACCCCGGGCAAAGGCGGCCAATTCATGGACGAGGTCCCGGTCTTCAACACCGTGGCCCAGGCAGTCAAAGAAACAGGGGCCAACACCTCCCTGATCTTCGTGCCTCCGGCCTTTGCCGCGGACGCCATCCTGGAGGCCGCGGCCGCGGGCGCCAAGGTTATCGTCTGCATCACCGAAGGCATCCCCACCCTGGAGATGGTGCGGGTCATGGCGGTCCTGAAAGACACCGACATCCGTCTCATCGGCCCCAACTGTCCGGGGATCATCTCTCCGGGCCAGGCCAAGGTGGGCATCATGCCCGGGCATATTCATCAAGAAGGTCCCATGGGTTTGGTCTCCCGGAGCGGCACCCTCACTTATGAGGCGGTGCATCAGATGACGCTCTTGGGCATCGGCCAGAGCACCTGTGTAGGCATCGGCGGCGACCCCATCATCGGCACCAACTTCATCGATATGCTCACCCTCTTCCAGGCCGACCCCTTAACCGAGGGGGTAGTGCTCATCGGCGAAATCGGCGGCGTGGCCGAAGAAGAGGCCGCGGCCTTCATCTCCCGGCACATGGACAAGCCGGTGGTGGCCTTTATTGCCGGCCAGACCGCGCCTCCGGGCAAACGCATGGGCCACGCGGGGGCCATCATCTCCGGCGGCAGCGGCAAGGCCGCGGACAAAATGGCCGCGCTGGAGGCCGCGGGGGTAACGGTGGTGGCCAATATCGGCGATCTGGGGGCCACGGTGAAAAGAGTCATGGGCTACCGGGCCTCTTAAGACCGTTTTCCGTTTTTCGTTTTCCGTTTTTGGTTTTTCGTTAAAAGACAATGACTATCTCGGTTTTTGATCCTGAGTGGATCGAAGATTTTTCCCTCGTTTAAAATCCTTAATGGGCCGCATTTGTGCCTTTACGGAAAACGAAAAACGGAAAACCGTATTTAAAATGAAAATCCTGCTGCACATCTGCTGCGCCCCTTGCGCCGTCTACCCGGTGGAGGTCCTCACCGGGGGGGAGCACTATGTGCACGGGTTTTTCTATAACCCCAACATCCACCCTTACCAGGAATTCGCCAAGCGGGCCGCGGCCCTGGAGAAATTCGGGGTCCTGCAAAAGCTTCCGCTGATCTGGGACCGCAGCTATGACCTGGAGGGGTTCTTAAGGCAGGTGGTCTTCCGGGAAGCGGAAAGATGCCGCTTCTGCTACCATCTTCGCCTCACCGCCGCAGCCCGGGTGGCCCGGGGAGGCAAGTTCGACGCCTTCACCTCCACCCTACTCTACAGCAAGCGCCAGAAACACGAACTCATCCGGGAGATCGGCGAGCAGGTGGCCCGGGAGGTGGGCCTGCCTTTTTACTACGCCGATTTTCGGGAGGGCTGGCGGACCGGCCAGGAGAAGAGCAAAGAACTGGGACTCTACCGCCAGCAATACTGCGGCTGCATCTATAGTGAACGGGAACGGTACTGCAGGGATTAGGGGTTAGGGGTTAGGGGTTAGGGGTTAGGGGTTAGGGGTTAGAGGCAATACGGTTCACTTAAGCGGTTAGGAATCGGTGGGCAGTGCCCACCCTACTTTATGTCATTCTGAACGGAGCGAAGCGGAGAGAAAAATCTCTGCTCGTCCAGGAAGTTAGAGATTCTGCGTTTGCCACCGGCTCCCTCAGAATGACATTTTAAATGACTTCCCTTCCTCTTGATACGCTTAAGTGAACAGCATTGGGGTTAGAGGTTAGGGGTTAGTAGATTTATAGCTATTTGCTTGCTAATCCCTAACCCCTATTTTCTAGCGGGCCAGTTGTTTGGCTTTTTGGAAGGCTTGTTCGGCTTCTCGCGTCTTGCCCCGGTCTTTGAGGAAGAGGCCCAGGTAGTACCAGCCTTCGCCGTAGTCGGGTTTGAGGGCCACGGCCTTCCGCAGTTGTTCTTCCGCCTCCCGATACTTACCGGATCGAGCCAGAGCGCTGCCCAGGAGGCTGTGGGCTTCGGCCCAGCCCGGTTTCATGCTAACGGCTTGCTGGAAGGCCTTGGCGGCCTCTTCATCATTGCCGCCTTCCGCATGCAGCAGGCCGAGCTTCAAATAATCCCGCGCGGCCTTTTCCGAGGCCTGCTGGCTTTTGCTGGCCGCCAGGGAGGGGCCGGCCCAAAGAGCCAGGGAGACGATCATCACCAACGCTAATAATCTCATACTTTCTCCTTATCAGAGTTAAAGGATGGGGGGAGTAGAGTCTGGAGGGCCCACCCCAGGTTCGCCCCTCATCTATACTCCACCGGTCCCACTGCGGCCAGGTAGAGGGCCACTTCCTCCTGGCCGTCCACCTGGGTCAATTGTTCCACCTCTCCGTCGAAAAAGGCCCCCACCGGGCAGCAGCCCAGACCCAAGGCGGTGGCGGCCAGCATCAGGTTCTGGCAGATGTGGCCCGCATCCAGGAAAAGGTAGCGGATGGCCCGCTCCCGGTATTTTACCATGGCCCGGTTGAGGATGCCGGTCCAAATGAAGGCCACGGCCGCGGCGCCCATGAATTGTTGGGAGAGGCAGGCCTCCACCAGGGGACGGCGGCAGTCGCCGGGAGTTAACAGTTCCAGGGCAAAATCAATGATGTTCAGGTGCCAGATACCCGCGTCCACGCCGGTGACCCGGTGTACGGCCAGGTAGGTCTCCACCGGATAGAGCGCGCCCGCGGAGGGCGCGGTCCTCAAAAGATAGGGATGGCTGGCCAGGGTCACTCCCTGGGCGCCCCACACCAGGGCGGTGAGTTCCTCCAGGGATAACGGACGATCTCGATATTGGCGCAGGGAGCGGCGCTTCCTCAGGCATTCCCAGAGATCAGCTCCGGCAAGGCTGGGCCCGGGGTCCAGGACCAAGCGCCGGGGCGCCTCGGCATATTCCTTATACCGGGGAGCGGCGGGATAGGCCGGGCTCCGGGCTCCCAGGTCGTCCCGGCGGTATCGGGTCTCTTTAAGATAGCGGCGGCCGATGCCCGGCTTGTTGGAACCCATCATGCCCTCCATGACTTGTCCATCAAGGGCTATTGGCTATTAGCTTTTAGCTTTTAGCTTTTAGCTTTTAGCTTTTAGCTTTTTAAAAAACAAGAGCCGAGCCAAAAAGAACCAGAAATCGGTTGGGTTCGATTATCTGGTAACCTTTTTTAATTATTAAGCTGATAGCTGATAGCTGAAAGCTGAAAGCTGAAAGCTGAAAGCTACTTCTCCCTTCGCGGCCGATTCCGCTCATAGATGATTTTCAAGCCCTTCAGGGTAAGATAATCATCCACCCAGTCGATGCTCTTGGTTTCCGAGGCGATGAGGCAGGCCAGGCCGCCGGTGGCGATGACCTTGGGCCCGTCCCGCAGGCTCTCCCGGATACGGCTGACGATGCCGTCCACCAGGCCCACGTACCCGTAAATAATGCCGGCGTTCATACTGCTGATGGTATCTTTGGCAATGATGCTCTTGGGTTTGGCGAAGATCTCCACCCGGGGCAGTTTCGAGGCCTTGAGAAACAGGGCCTCACAGGAAATCATCACCCCCGGGGCGATGACCCCTCCCAGGTATTCGCCCTGGCGGGAGACCACGTCAAAGGTGGTGGCGGTGCCGAAATCCACCACAATGACGCTGCCCTGGACCTGCTCGTACGCGGCCACCGCGTTGACGATGCGGTCGGCGCCCACTTCCCGGGGGTTATCGTAATGAATGGGCATGCCGGTCTTGATGCCCGGCCCCACCCAAAAAGGCTTGATCTTCAGGTAACGCTGGGAGAAACCGTCAAGGGTGTTGACCATGGGAGGCACCACGCAGGAGATGATCAGATCGGTGCCGGGTTCCAGGACCAGACCCTGGGCCTGAAAGAGATTGCGCAGCAGTATTCCCAGTTCGTCGATGGTGCCATCCTTTTCCGTGCGGATGCGCCAATCGCTCAGTAAAGTCTCCCCCTGGTAGACGCCGATTACCGTGTTGGTGTTGCCCACATCCATGACCAGCAGCATGAACCTTCGCCCCCTCAGCTCAACAGCTTCTCCAGGGATTGGGCCAGGTCCTGGCCCACATTCTGGATCTCTTGGTCATTATTTCCTTCCACCATAATGCGCAGCAGCGGCTCCGTCCCGGAATAGCGCACCAGCAGGCGTCCCCGGGCCCCCAGGCGTTTTTCCGCAGCCTGGAGGGCTTGGCGGGCCCCGGGCAGGCTCGCTAAATCCCGCCTCTCTTTGACCCGCAGGTTAATGAGAATTTGGGGGAAGTCTTCCATGACCCGGGCCAGGTCCGCCAGGGGTTTTTCCTCCCGGAGCATCACCACCAGCAGTTGCAGGGCGGTGAGGATGCCGTCCCCGGTGGTGGTGTGGTCCAAAAAGACCAGATGCCCGGACTGTTCCCCCCCCAGATTATAGCCGCCGGCCAGCATGGCCTCCACCACGTAGCGGTCTCCCACCGCGGTGCGCAGCAGGCGGCAGCCCATGCCCTTCAAGGCCACTTCCAGGCCCAGGTTGGACATTACCGTGCCCACCACGGTCTTGCGTTTCAGTTTTCCCCGGCGGTGTAAATTCTGAGCGCAGATGGCCATGATGTGGTCGCCGTCCACCACCTGTCCCCGGTGGTCCACCATGATGACCCGGTCTCCGTCCCCGTCGAAGGCGAGGCCCAAATCGGCCCCGTGGCGTTGCACCAGTTTAGCCGCCACCTCCGGATAAGTGGAGCCGCACTTGTAGTTGATGTTCTTGCCGTTGGGCCGCACCCCCACGGTGATCAGGTCCGCGCCCAACTCTTCCAGCACCTCCGGGGCTACCTTATAGGTGGCACCGTGGGCGCAATCCACCACAATCTTCAGGCCGTCAAGGTCCAGGTCTTTGGGGAAGGCGCCCTTCAGGAAAGAAACATAGCGGCCCCGGGCATCGTCGATGCGGAAAGCCTGGCCGATCTCGGTGGCCGTGGGCCGGGCTTCTTCCATCCCCGGATCGGTCATCAATTTTTCGATGTGGGCCTCAATCTCATCCGGGAGCTTAAAGCCGTCGCCGGAAAAAAACTTGATGCCGTTGTCCTGGTAGGGATTGTGAGACGCGGAAATGACCACCCCGGCGTCGGCCCGCATGGAGGAAGTGATGAAGGCGATCCCCGGCGTGGGCAGCGGCCCCAAAAGCAGCACGTCCACGCCCATGGAGCAGATACCCGCAGTAATGGCGTATTCCAATAGATACCCGGAAAGACGGGTGTCTTTGCCCACCACGATGCAGTCTTTCCCGGGGCTGGTTTTGATAACGTAAGCCAAAGCCCGGCCCAATTGCAGGGCCACTTCCCCGGTCATGGGATAGATGTTGGCTACTCCCCGGACACCGTCAGTGCCGAACAATTTTCTGATGTTATCCATTGTCTGGTTTAGAGGCTCCCTTTAGCAAGAAAAACAATAATAGAATTTATCACAATCTGGCGTAAAATAAAAAAGCAATCCCTCCAGATTGCCCTCAGGAGGCGTCTTGATAAAACCGGGGCATTCTTCCAGAGCCAGCAAACCGGCCCCAGACCAATTTTGCTTGGATTTTTTTTAAAATGGCTTCCAGATCAAAGAGAAATTGTCAGCCACTCCCCTCCCTCCTTAGGATTGGGGTGCTGAGCCTGTCCTGGGCGGTGATGGTGGTGACCTTGACCCACGCAGCCGCCACTCCCCAGACAGTGGCAGATCCGCCGGCCCCGCCCGCCTCCTCAACCCCGCCAACCCCTGGGGCCCAGCCCGCGCCCCCGGCTCCCCCCGTGCCCTCGCCTCCGCCGACGCCGACCAAAACGGCCATGGATTATTTTAAAAGCGGCAGCATCCATCTAGGCGGGGGCAACCTGGAGCAAGCCCTAGCTGATTTTACCGAGGCCATCCGATTAAAACCTAATTTTTGGGCCGCCTACTTGAACCGCGGTACCGCCCTGAGAAGAAAAGGGGAATTTGACCAGGCCATTGCCGACTACAACCAGGCCATCCAGATGAAGCCCGATTTATACGATGCTTACACCTTACGGGGCATCTGCTACGGAAAGAAGGGCCAGTACCAGGAGGCCATTGCCGATTACGCCAGGGCCCTGGAGAAAAAACCCCATTACTTGACTTATAATGGCCTGGCCTGGATTTATGCCACCAGTAAGAAGAAAGAATGCCGCAATGGCGCCCGCGCCGTGGAATTAGCCCAAAAAGCGGTGCTGTTTCACCGAAACGCAAATTCGCTTAGTACCCTGGCCGCAGCCTACGCCGAGACCGGCAAATTTAAGGAAGCTATCGAGACTCAAGAAGCCGCACTAGAGCTTCTGCACCAAAGAGGTCCCGTCCCCCAGGAGGAACTCGCCGGGTACGACCAACGTCTTCAGGCCTACCAGAGCCATAAACCCTGGAGAGAATAAGGTTCGAGCCCGACCATCCCACAACCCCGGAAACCTGGCAGGTTTCCGGGGCCATCCCCCTAGATCTCATCCGCCCAGTGGATGCAGTGCACCGGGCAGGCGTCCACGGCTTCCTGGATTTGGTCTTCCCCCTCGCCGCCGGGATTGATCACCTGGGCAAAACCCAGGGATTCGTTCAGGGTGAAGACCCCGGGGCAGATCTCGACACACGCGGCGCAGCCAATGCACTCATCTTCCACGATTACCGGCACATGGTCCGCCATCACCACTTTCTCCTATCCATCTTGGCCACCTTAAGCCCCCTAGAAGTGTAGAGCCGGCGTCCCGCCTGCCCGGAAACCGCCGGAGGCGGCTGGGCCACATTTTCCGCCCTGATTCGCGCCCTCTGTTCCCGCCAACTACCTTTTATTTTCTCCAGAGAAGATAGTCACCCGGTGCTTCTCCGGTCCAGTGCGGCCCCGGGAAAAACGGCGTAAAAGCGAAGAATATTTATGGGGCAACCTCTCCCAGTCCTCCTGGGCCCCGGCCGCGCCGCCATGCGCCTCGCCCATTAAGAGGAGGTGGCCCAGGGACGGGACCTCGAAAAGAGGAGCAAGGGACTGACCCGGCGGGGGCCAGGCATAAACCACCGCCTGGGGCTGAAACTCCCGGATGACGGTAAATACATCCCCCGTCCGCACCCATGGAGAGACCGGCAGCCCGGCCTGGAATTCGCCGTCCCTCCGGTCGAGGGCCAGAAACTCCATACCAGCCGCCTCCGCCAGAGGCCCCAAGGCCGCGCTCAGATAACCCCGGCCGGCCCCGGCCTCCAAAAGCCGCGCCACTCCCAGGCGCTGAAGATACCTGACCAGCCGGGGGACCCATTCCCGGGAGGGGAAAAAGTAGACCCCCGTGGCCTGGGACAGCCCCATAAACCATAATTCCTGGTCGGTTATCCGGGCGCACGTCTCTTGCCAGCGGTCTTCCGGCAGTAAATAATCCAGGGGTCCCTCACCCGGCTGCGGCAGGCGGATCAAGGTCCGGGCGAAATCCTGAAAAAGGCGGTGCTCCTGAAACAGGGGGGAAGGATGAATGATAGCCAAAATCAGCCTTTCTCAGCCTATGAAAAAATTATTAAAGGGCAATAATTAGGTTAATCGGGTTTTTCTAAAGTATATTTTTTAATTCACCTGATTATCGCTAAAAATCTCCCAATTTCTTCGATTTTCCCCATAGATCAATCTTAGATATATATCTTTTTAAAACTTATCCGCGATCACGCCCCATTTTGGATTGAAGTTTCTCTGTTTTTTGTAATAATAGCAACGGTCCTTCCAGTATTTTCCAGTTTGGGCGGCACTCTCATTCGACCATGTCCTGTTTCCCTAATAAGATCAAAGCGGCCCGGAAGCGCCGCCAGAGGCTCGGATTGGCGGCGGGCTTTCGAGGCTCCTTGAGGCACTCTAGCAAATTGCTTGGCTCCGGGGTTATTTTTTTGTCTGTGCTGCTTTTTCTGGGGCCGGGGGGGTGCCGGACCAAGGGGGACAGCGCCTCCCCTGCCGTTTGCGTGGCCGGCTCCACCTCGGTGCAGCCCTTCGCGGAAAAATTGGCCGAAGTCTACATGCACCAGCACCCCCAGGTTCGCATCGACGTCCAGGGGGGCGGGTCCAGCGCCGGGATCTTTGCCGCCCAGCAAGGAGCTGCGGATCTGGGGGCTTCCTCCCGGGAGCTGGTTAAGGCCGAAAAAGCCCTCCATGAAATTCCCATCGCCTGGGACGGCATCGCGGTTATCGTCCACCCCAGCAATCCTCTCTCCAACCTCACCCTGGAGCAGTTGCGCCGGATCTTTCAGGGGAAGATCACCGATTGGCGGGACCTGGGCTTGCCCCCCCATGCCATTGATCTCATCTCCCGGGAGGAGGGCTCCGGCACCCGGGAGGCCTTTGAACACCTGGTGATGGGCAAGATCGAGGTCACCCACGGGGCCCTGGTCCAGGACTCCAATGGCGCGGTGCGGGAGATTGTTGCGGGCGATCCTTACGCCCTGGGCTATATTTCCGCGGGTCTGGTGGATGACCGGGTGAAGGCGGTGGCCATCGACGGCGTTCTCCCCACCCGGGACAATATCAAAAATCAGAAATATAAACTGGTCCGCCGTTTTCTTTTAGTGGGCCGGAAAATGCCTGCCGGGCAGTGCCGGGGTTTTATAGATTTCATCCTCAGCCCCCAGGGCCAGCGCCTGCTGGAGGCCGAAGGTTTGGTGGGGGTAAAATAATGGACAAGGGAAAGTTCGTGGCACGGGTGCTCTTTCTCCTGGCCCTGTCCTCCATCAGCTCCCTGGTGATTATCACTATTTTCATCTTTTTGGAGGGCCTGCCCCTCATCTTCCATACGGGGCTCAAGGATTTTATCTTTTCCACCCACTGGGCTCCCACCAAAGGTCACTTCGGCATCGCCGCCATGATCGTCTCCTCGATTCTGGTCACCCTTGGCGCCATGGTCTTGGGTGTGCCCTTGGGGCTGGCCTGCGCCATTATTCTGGCGGAATTCTGCTCCCAGCGCCTGCGGCGTCTGCTGAAACCCACCCTGGAGCTGCTGGCCGGCATCCCCTCGGTGGTCTACGGCTTTCTGGGGGTCGTCTGGCTGGTGCCCCTGATCCGGAATTATTTGGGCGGCCCCGGCCTGTCCCTGCTGGCCGCGGCGGTGATCTTAGGGATCATGATTCTGCCCACGGTTATCAGCATCTCCATCGACGCCCTCACCGCGGTGCCAGACGTCTACCGGGACGGCTCCATCGCCCTGGGCGCCACTGAATGGCAGACGGTGCGGCGGGTGGTGCTGCCTGCGGCCTCCTCCGGGATCATCACCGCCATCATCTTGGGTATGGGCCGGGCCGTGGGAGAGACCATGGCGGTGATTATGGTGGCCGGGAACGCCCTGAAGATTCCCACGTCCATCCTGGACCCGGTGCGCACCCTGACCAGCAATATCGCCCTGGAGTTGGGCTACGCCGCCGGCCGCCACCGGGAAGCCCTGTTCGCCACCGGCATCGTCCTGTTTGTGATTATTATGATTCTTAACCTTTCCGCCACTTTCATCACCCGGAGGAGGTAGGCGTGAGCCGGCGTCTTCATCCCCGGGTTGCCCAGGCAATGGCGAAGACCATATTGTGGTCTTTAACCGGCCTCACCCTGCTGATTCTCATCTTTATTATCGTCAACATTTCCATCAAGGGCCTGCCCCAGGTAACCGCCAGCTTCCTCCTCCAGGACCCCCAGGACATGGGCCGTCATGGCGGCATCTTCTCCACCATCGTCTCCACCGTTTATATTACCCTCCTGGCCATCATCCTGGCCTCACCTTTGGGGGTAGGGACCGCCATTTACCTCACCGAATATACCCGGGAGGGCTGGGCCACCCGCATCATCCGCTTCGGGGCCGAGTGCCTGGCCGGGGTGCCCTCCATCATCCTGGGGCTCTTCGGCTTTGTCCTCTTTGTCTTAAAACTGGGCTTCGGCTGGTCCATCCTCTCCGGCGGCCTGACCCTGGCCATCATGGTGCTGCCCATCATCATCCGCACCGCCGAGGAAGCCATCAAGGCCGTGCCCCAGGAATACCGCCAGGTCTGTTATTCTTTGGGGATGAGCCAGTGGCAGACCATCACTCGCATTGTCATCCCCAGCGCCCTGCCGGGAATCACCACCGGCATTATGCTCAGCGTGGGCCGGTCCCTGGGGGAGACTGCGGTGCTGCTCTTCACCGCGGGCTCGGCCTTACGCATGCCCACCTCCCTGTTCGACTCCGGCCGCACCATGGCCGTACATTTTTACATCCTGGCCCGGGAAGGCATCTCCATGCCCAATGCTTACGGCACCGCAGCCATCCTCATGGTCTCCATCCTCCTGATCAACCTGGGGGCCTACAGCATAATGCAGCGGATGATGCGGCGGTTTTCGTGACATGAAAAGTTGACAAAGATTGGTGGGGCGGGCCTCCGTGCCCGCTCCTGGCAATGAGATAAAGTCCTTCTTCATTGCTAAGCCTCGCAATTTTTAACGGCACTTTTCTTTACATTTAATTCGGGCGGGCACGGAGGCCCGCCCCACCAATCTTTTCTTTCTTGGTTTATTTGATTTTTATTGAAAGCTTTTATGGATGAAGATGGATTCTATATCTATACCAGAAGGCTTCCCCATTGGCGGCTTGCTGGATCGATTTATTTCATCACCTGGCGCCTTCATCCTAGCCAACCGGATTTGCTTCCG
The DNA here is from genome assembly GCA_049322315.1 of Thermodesulfobacteriota bacterium. Lineage (GTDB taxonomy): Bacteria > Desulfobacterota > Desulfobaccia > Desulfobaccales > 0-14-0-80-60-11 > SURF-52. The sequence goes on from JBMORF010000051.1 coordinate 27,462, forward strand.
GAAGAGCGGGGGATAGTGGCCTCTGCCATGGAGCATTTTGACGGGAAGCGATATAGTCTGGAAGCCTATGTGGTAATGCCTAATCATGTTCATGTTCTTGTAGAACCATTTGCAAATTATGAACTGCAAGACATCATGCATTCCTGGAAATCATTTTCTGCTAATATCCTCCAAAGAAAATTTGGCAGAAGGGGATGTGTTTGGCAGGACGAATACTTTGATCGCATTGTCAGAGATGAAAAGGAATTTCTGGAGAAAGCCGAGTATATCCTCATTAATCCATTTAAAGCATTCCCGGAAATTGAGGAGTATAAGTGGGTCAGGGTAAAAGGGGATGAGGAGGCGGGCACAGAGGCCCGCCCCACCGACAGAGACTAATCGTTATGAATCTGATGAACCTGCAAAAATTCATTATCAACTTTTTAACAAGTTATCAAACGGGACTTTAATTTGGTGGGGCGGGCCTCCGTGCCCGCCCGCCACTGAAGGTGTTAGTATAGAAATATAAAACTGTTATGAATTCAGAACCCCAAGGCAAAATCCGCCTGGAAGAACTCTCCTTTTTTTACGGCGATTTCCAGGCCCTGAAGGATGTCACCCTGGAGATCCGGTCCCGGGAGATCTTCGGCCTCATGGGGCCGGCCAAAAGCGGCAAGAGCACGCTGCTCAGCGTCTTAAACCGCATGTGCGACCTTATCCCCGGCGCCCGGTTCACCGGCCGCATCTGGCTGGATAAGGAAGATATTCTAGCCCCGGGCTACGATGTGGTGCAGCTTCGCCGCCGGGTGGGCCTGGTGCTCAGCAAACCCGTGCCTCTGCCCCGCTCCATCCGGGAGAATCTGCTCCTGGCCCCCAGGCTGGCCGGGAAGATGGGCCACCAGGAGATGGAAGAGGTGGTGGAGAACACCCTGAGGGCCGCGCAGTTGTGGGAGGAGGTTAAGGACCGGCTCCATGATTCGGCCTTGCGTCTCTCCGGGGGCCAGCAGCAGCGCCTCTGCCTGGCCCGCACCCTGGCCATGGAACCGGAGGTGGTGCTCTTAGACGAGCCCACCAGCGGTCTGGACCCCATTTCCACGGCCAAAATCGAAGAGACCTTGTTCCAACTGAAAAAGAATTATACTATCATCCTGGTGAGCAACAACACCAAGCAGATCGCCCGGGCCACGGACCGGACGGCTTTTCTGCTCATGAGCCAGATCATCGAAATCGGAGACACCCCTCAAGTCTTCACCGTGCCCCAAGATAAGCGAACCGATGACTATATCTCCGGCAGATTCGGATAATTACCAACAGTGCCCCCTGGAGGGGATCATTACCCTCCGGAGCCTGAATCTTTACTACGCCGGCTTCCATGCCTTAATAGAGGTCAACGGCGCTTTCCAGCAGCAGGCCATCACCGCGCTCATCGGTCCCTCCGGCTGCGGCAAGTCCACCCTCTTGCGGGTCTTGAACCGCATGAACGACCTGATTGAAGGGGTGCGGATCACCGGGGAAGTCCTCATTGACGGGGAAAATATCTACGCCCCCGGTACGGACCTGATCCAACTCCGGAAAAAGGTGGGCATGGTCTTCCAGCGCCCCAACCCCTTTCCTCTGTCCATCTATGACAATGTGGTCTACGGCCCCCGCCTCCACGGCCGCCCCCCCCGCCGGGAATTGGAAGACCTGATGGAGCACTCCCTGGCGGCGGTGCAGCTCTGGGATGAAGTGAAAGACCGCCTGAAGACCTCGGCCCTGGCCCTCACCGAAGAGCAGCAGCAGCGCCTGTGCATCGCCCGCCTCCTGGCGGTGGAGCCGGAAATCCTGCTGATGGACGAGCCCTGCTCTGCTTTAGACCCCCTGGCCACCCTGCGCCTGGAGGAATTGATGCGGGAGCTGAAAAAGCTCTATACCATCATCATCGTTACCCACAATATGCAGCAGGCGGCCCGGGTCTCCGACGACACCGGCTTCATGTACCTGGGGGAACTGGTGGAATTTGGGGAGACGGCCCAGATCTTCACCCGCCCCAAGGACACCAGGACGGAGGATTATATTACCGGGAAATATGGGTGAGTTTTAGGTGAGGGGGGGCGGGG
>JBMORF010000051.1:29549-31954 GCA_049322315.1 Thermodesulfobacteriota bacterium
CCAGGGGTCTGCGACCCCTGGCCCCCTCACCTAAAATACTATCGCCTGCATCATTTCCCGCTCAGGTGCTCCATAACCTTAGCAATGGCGGAGATGTCCTCATCCCCCCAGCCCTGGGCCAGGCCTATTTGGTAAAGGTGTAAGAGCATCTGCCCCAGAGCGACAGGCGCGCCGGTCTCATAGGCGGTGTCCACCGCGAACTTGGCGTCTTTGGTCAGATGTTTGAAGGGAAAGGCTGGAGGATAATGCTTCTCCCGCAGGTTGTTGGCCTTCACCTGGAACATGGGCCCGGCCATGGCCCCCCCCATAATGCCCAGCCCCAGAAAACCGACTGTTGGTTTCATTTTTTCCTCCCTAATAATCTTCTGTCGTCGTCAATATGTTAAGTCTGCAGTATCCCCCAGTCAAACCTTAGGAATTCCCCACCAGGGCTTCCTGGCGGTGGCCTAGCCTCTTAATCTTTCCCCGGCAAAACCATTCCTATTTACTTTTCTTTGGCTGATATGGTAATTTGGGAACTGCCGGAGCCGGTTAACTTCGTGGAGAGCCTGAGAAATTAGGGCCTCCAGAAGGTCGCCTCCACGCCGAACTTATGCCTTTTTAACTTTTTGGCCGCTTCCTTGCGGTTACAGAATAATTACTTAAACCCAGAGGTGGGTACTAAAGAAAGGTCATACTCATCACAATTTTTTTTTTGGGGAGACTGCTGGTAAAGCCAATTTTCTTGCATTAAGGAGGAACCGCGCCATGAGTGCAGTGTTCATCGTCCTGGGGGCCCTGGCCGTAGCCATTGGCGGCTATCGCTGGTATGCCGGCTACGTGGACCGGAAGGTGGTAGAGAGCGACCCCCACCGGGTGACTCCCGCCAAGATGTACATGGATGGGGTGGATTTCATGCCCACTTCCAAAAACATCCTTTTCGGCTACCAGTTTAAAAGCATCGCCGGGGCCGGACCGGTGGTGGGCGCCATCATCGCCCTGCAATGGGGTTGGCTGCCGGCTTTGCTCTGGCTCTTCCTGGGGGTCCTGTTCATCGGCTGGTTGCATGATTATCTTGCGGGTGTAGTCTCCATGCGCTCCGACGGCCTCTCCCTAGGGGGTTTGAGCTATAAGCTGATCTCCCCCCGGGCCCGCACCATTTTGCTCTCCTTCGTCTATTTTTATCTCCTGCTCCTGGCCGGGGCCTTCGGCGGCGTCATCGCCGGGGCCTTGATCAAACTGCCCTCCGGCCCCCTGGCCGTGCTCATCCTGGGGCTGGCCGGGGCCCTGGCGGGCCAGATGCTTTATCGCTGGCGGGTCAACATCCTGTTGATGACCGTAATCTGCGTGGGGATAGCCCTGGTGGGCATCAAATTGGGGGACATGTTCCCCGCGCCCGTCCTTATCGGTTCCCTGGCCCAAAGCAAGTTCACCTGGGGGCTTTTTGCAGTCATCTTCTGTTATATCAGCGCGGTGTTGCCCATCTGGCGCTTCGGCCTGCCCCTCAACTACGTGGCCTTCTATATCGTCATGTTCGGCCTGATCGGGGGAATCATCGGCATCTTCGTGGGCCTGCCCCCGGTAACCGCGCCGGCTTATAACCAATTTACCATCGGCATCGGCCCCTTGTGGCCCATTCTCTTTGTCACCATCGCCTGCGGGGCCTGTTCCGGCTGGCATGCCATGGTCTCCAGCTCCGGCACCTGCCGCCAGTTGGAATCAGAGTGCGACGCCAAACCGGTACTGGCCGGCTCCATGTTCACCGAAATGGTCCTGGGAGTGGTGGCCTTAATGACCGCGGGCGCGGCCATCCCTTATTCCCAGTACCAGCAGTTGATGAAATCCGGGGGCGCCGGCGCGGTCTTCGCCACCGGACTCTCCAATCTGCTCAACATCATCGGCCTGCCCCTCTCTTACGGCAAGACCATGGCCACGGTGATCATCATCATATTGGCCATCACCGTCATGCAACTGGTGCTCCGCTTCATGAAGGTGGCGGCCGTGGAGTTGGTGGGCGATCAGATCCCGGTGATGCGCAGCGGCCCGGTGGCCACCTTTGTGGCCGCGGCCCTGGTGCTGCTGCTGATCATGACCGGCTGGTGGCAGTACCTGTGGATCCTCTTCGGCGGCGCCAACCAGTTGCTGGCCTCCCTGGCCCTGCTGGTGGCTTCCCTGTGGCTGCTGTCCCAGGGCAAAAAGGCCACCTTCGCCCTCATCCCCATGTGGTTCATGTTTATCACCACCATCGCCGCCCTGCTTTATACCTCCTTTAACCTGTTGAGCAAGGTGGCCGAGGGTAAGGTAAAAGGCGAAGCTCTGATCGGCAACGGCCTCATGGGCATCGTCGCCCTCTTCCTGGTGGTGGCGGCCTTCTTCCTCCTGGCCGACGGCGTCAAGGCCTTGAGGCGCTACCGGGAACCGGGCCG
>JBMORF010000051.1:32054-86099 GCA_049322315.1 Thermodesulfobacteriota bacterium
AGGTAAAAGGCGAAGCTCTGATCGGCAACGGCCTCATGGGCATCGTCGCCCTCTTCCTGGTGGTGGCGGCCTTCTTCCTCCTGGCCGACGGCGTCAAGGCCTTGAGGCGCTACCGGGAACCGGGCCGGGCCGTGCCCGCGGAAGGGAAGTAATCAGTAGCCAGTGGTCAGTGGTCAGTGGTCAGAGAAAAAACTGGCTACTGGCTACTGGCTACTAAAACACTGCCTCCGCCTAATTCGACAGGAGAGCTTTATATGACTGATGAGAAAAAAGGCGGTTTCCTGAACGCCATCAAGGAATTCATCTACGGCATGGCGGCCCATGATTCCGCCCGCTTTGCCTTAAAGACCCGGGCCAACATGGAGCACCTCTTCATCCTGGTAACCATGGGGGACCTGGTGGGAGTGCCCCTGCTCCCCCCCTACTACTCCCTGCGCCTGCTGCCCTACGTGGTGCCCCAGATCGCCACCTGGAAACGCCGGATGTTAAGGGAGAAGGATTTGACGGATACGTTGGCGTGAAAAAAAAGCTGTCAGCTTTCAACGATCAGCTTTCGGCTTAAAAGAATTTGTTTGTGGGAAACTTTATTAGATGATCGCCTCCTTGTCTTAAAGTACTTTTAGGAGTACACTTAAAAGTATTATTTGGAGGTGCACCATGGGGAAATTACCCAATATTGTGCCAATCAGCGATTTAAGGCAGGATGCGGCCAAGGTTCTGAAGCAAGTTCGAGAATCCCGGGAACCTTTGATAATCACCCAGAGGGGGCGTGCTGCTGCGGTTATGCTCAGCGTGGAATCATATGAGCGTTCCGAACGGGATAAGGAAATATTGCGCCTCTTGGCCAGAGGAGAACGAGAGATTGCCAGTGGCAAGGGTTATGACCTGGATGTGGTGATGGCTGAGGCCGAAGGCTTGGCCGAGCCGGACCGACTTTTGGTGAAGGAATTAAAGGACCGCCTCCAAGAAGTGGCGGGGGACCAGCTCCAGGCCGTGATCGCCTATGGGTCGCGAGTCTGGGGGCACCCTACCCCCGAATCTGACCTGGACGTGGCCGCGATTATCCAGGATTTGACTCCGGAAATGGAAGAAGCCTTGCAGGAAGCGGTTTACCAGGTTATGTGGGACCATGATTTTTACCCGCTTATTTCTCTCAAAGTCTTTGACGCCGACAGCTTTTCCAGCTTTCAAGAACGAGGATTTTCTTTTTACTGCAAGGTGGCCCAAGAAGGAATTCGCGTGTGAAGCTAACCGGGGAAGTCGAAACCTTGTATTAGGCCATCGTCGAAAGGGTATTAAACGTAGGGGCGAACCTTGTGTTCGCCCTGGACGCACCGGGCGAACACAAGGTTCGCCCCTACAAAAGAATCGTTTGATCGAAGAGAAGTTAGTGATTCCGACACGATGGGAGAGAAGAAAAAAGGTACGCTCAAAAACTTCCTCAAACAAAGACTGGCCGACACCTGGGCGGTAATTCTCATCACTCTGGCGATTTTTATTCTGTCCACTTTTTTGCCGCCGCCGCTGAAATTTTTATTATGGGTGCTGTGCGTGATCAGCCTTCTTTCCCCCATCATTAGAGGAATCTTCCGGGGGATGAGGAATAAGGATTGATCTGGCCGCAGGATGACGGCCCCCGGACGCCAGTTGCCAGAAGATAAGCCGAGCGGGAGAAATCCATGTTTGGGAACGTTCTCTTGGAACCAGAGCAAAAAGAGTTATTAATTGCTATGGTAGAGGCACATCGCAACGTTCCGAAAGCAGAAAGACAAGGATTTTATTTTTTAAATACAAGGAACGGCTTCATTATTCATCCAGGTTTTCCAAACCATAAAATACCCGCTTTTTTTGGTGACTTAGAGGCATTAGCCAATGTTGGTTTATTGCAGCGAAGATACGATAGCAGAGGCACACCAATTTTCGATGTTACACCACTTGGCTTTAAATATTATGAGCACCTCTCCCTTAGCGCAGGTCAACCAATCATGCAGGTCGAGGAAAAAATCAGGAGTTACCTTGAATCCGACCATTTTAAGAAAAAATATGCAAATGCTTTCCAAAAGTGGACAAGTGCAAATGATAAACTGTGGTCCACAGATTCGGAAAAACAATTGACAGAGATTGGACATCTTTGTCGCGAAGCGATGCAAGAGTTTGTAACCGTTCTTGTGGATGAGTTTAAGCCACCCCAGGTGGACACTAACAAAGCTCACACTGTGGCCCGATTAAAGGCCCTCACGAAATTGAAAACCAGTCAGCTTGGAGAAACCATTCGCCCATTTTTAGATGCTCTCACCGCTTATTTAGATGCTCTCATCGTTTATTGGGGGACAGTTAGTGACTTGGTCCAGCGACAGGAACACGCCAATCTGAAAGAAGGCAAACCACTAGTTTGGGAAGATGGCCGCCGGGTTGTTTTTCAAACAGCCATTGTGATGTTCGAGATTGGTGAGGCTATGTCCCGGAAGTATTAGGAGTTCCAATTTCCATCTTTTAAGCTGAAAGCTGATCGCTGACCGCTGACAGCTTTTCACCGGAGGTGCCCCATTTCTCTCGCCACATTCATCAAAGAGCATCCGGAACGCCGCTATCTGATGTTCGGCGGCAAGGGGGGGTTGGGCAAGACCACCTTCTCCGCGGCCGCGGGCTACTGGCTGGCGTCCCAGGGCCACAAGGTGTTGGTCTTCTCGGTAGACCCCCAAGCGTCTTTAAGCGACATCTTCAAGCAGGACCTCTTCGGCAAGGGGCCCATTAAGATCATGGACAATCTCTGGGCCCAGGAGATCGACGCCGACCACCGGGTCAAGGCCTACCAGGAGGAAATCCGCCAGAAGATCCGGGATATGTACGGCTTCAAGGAAATCCCCGAGGAGATCGACTCCTACATCACGGCCGCGTCCGCGGAACCGGCCATGGAAGAGTCCGCCATCTTCGACGCGGTGGTGGACATCGTGGTTACCGGGGATTACGACTATTACATTTACGACCTGGTGCCCCTGGGCCACGCCCTCTATTATCTCTCCATGGCCACGGTATACGACGCCTGGATCGGCAAAATCACTTCCCTTAGGGAGCAGATGCGGGAGTACGACCAGGTGGCGGCTCACTTGAAGAGGGACCAGACTCTGGACGAAGACGCCATCTTAGACGAATTGCTGTACATCAAGGACCGCATCCAGTCCAGCTCCCGCATCCTCACGGATAAGGAGAAGACCGCGTTCTTCTTCGTCTTGGTGCCCGAAGACATGATCATCATCGACACCGTCAAGGCCGCGGAACTCTTCAGCAAGTTCAAAGTGCCCCTGTCCGGCTATATCGTCAACCGGGTGCTGCCCGCGGACCTGGGCCAGGAAAGCATTCCCGAATACCTGCGCCATCGTCTGGAGATGCAGGGGCGCTACCTGGCCAAGATCAAGGAGACCTTCGGCGGCCAGGTGCTCACCCAGGTGCCGGAATTGGAACGGGACGTCACCGGCCTGAACATGATTTCCCGGGTCGCGGATTATCTTTGCAAGTGAGGCGTCATGGAAAATCAGATTACCCACAGCATGCGAGATTATCTTAACCACCGCTCCGGCCTCAAGTTCCTCTTTTTCGGCGGCAAAGGCGGGGTGGGAAAAACGGTGATGGCCGGGGCCACGGCCCTGTGGCTGGCCAGTCAGGGAAAAAAAACGTTGTTGGCCTCCACCAACCCGGTGCACTCCCTCTCCGGCCTGCTGGACCTGGATGTCTTTGGGAAAATCACCCCCCTGCCGGGGGTGGAGAAGGCCTTTGCCTATGAGATTGAAACCAAGGATACCATCGAAAAATCCAAAAAGGACATCCGGGACAAGATCAACTGGTTCCTGCGCTTTGCGGACCTGCAACTTAAGGCCGATGAGTTCGTGGACGCGGCCACCCTGAACCCCGCGTTCGAAGAGTCCGCCATGTTCGAGAACATGTTGGACCTGATGTTCGGGGAAGAATTTGACGTTTACGTCTTCGACACCGCGCCCACCGCCAATGCCCGCCGGCTGCTGGGCATGTCCAAGATCTATTCCCTGTGGGTGGACAAGATGGTCAAGAGCCGGGAGGAGGCCAAGTCCCTGCGCCAGCTTCTCTCCTTTTCCAAAAAAGAGGAGGCCGATCCCCTGATGGATTATCTGGTGGGCTTCCGGGAGCGCATGGGCCATGCCCGGGAGTTATTGACCAACCCGGAACTCACTTCCTTCTTTTTCGTCACCTTGCCGGAAGCTCTGCCCATTGCGGTGATCACCCGGTTTTTAAAATGGTTTCAGGATTTCGGCATTCCCGTGGGCGGTATCGTGGTCAACGGCCTCCTGCCGGAGGGCGACCCTGAGAAAACCCCGGAATTCGTGAAAAACCGCCGTTTGATGCAGGCGGAGCATATGCACACCATCTGGAAGCTCTTTGACGGTCAGGTCCGGGCCCTGGTGCCCCTGTTTGAGACGGAGATCCAGGGGATCGCCACCTTGCAGCGCCTGGCGAACCAGTTGTTTATCTAAGGGGTCGGCCGGGGGTGAGGCAGGCCCCTTCCCCCTCCTCCAAACTTTCTTTCCTAAACGCTTACTTGAGACTCTTTTGTCATTATTGACCATGGTTCACCCCAAGATGATGCATAACTTTACCTTAGACCAGCGGCTGGTAGAACTCCAACAAGCCAAGGTCAGGGAAATCTTCCATCAGGAAGGCAGGGCTAAAGACAGGGCCAGGGAAATGGCCTTAAGCGCCTTTTTTTTCGCGGACCATGTCATCGGCCTGATAGAGGCAGTCAACCCTCTGCCCAGCCCCATCGCCTGTCGGGTAGGCTGTCATTTCTGCTGCTTTGCCCAGGTGGAACTCACCCCTCCGGAGGCCCTGATTTTGGGGGATTATGTGGAGCAACATTTTTCGGAGGCAGAAAAAAAAGAACTGCTGGCCCGCTGCCAACGCTCCCTGGACCTGCAAGCCGCCAAAGATAAGAAGAAAATTGCCAAGATCAGGGAAAAGCTCCCCTGTCCCCTTCTCAGACAAGGAAAGTGCGCCGCCCACCCGGCCCGGCCCCTGGTCTGCCGGGCCATGCACGCCCTGGACCCTAGAGCTTGCGAACAGGCCCTGAAAACCGCCGACCTTTCCAGTCCCCCCTATTACGCCCATCGCCAGGAAGTCTTTTTCTCCATCAGCCAGGGCCTGCTAGCGGGATGCCGCGCCGTGGGGTGCCAGTCTGAGCCCCTGGAGCTGAACCGCGCCCTTATGGATTATTGTACCCAGCCGCAGCCCCGGGAACGCTGGCTTTTGGGGGAAAAAGTCTTTAACCTTCCAGGGCGCCAATAAAAAAGAGAAGGCCGGGGGATTAGTCGCCCAGGCATTCTTGCCTGGGATCCCCCGGCCCTCCCTCATATAAGCGGCAGGGCCGGTCAAGGGCCGGCTTTTCTAAAGATAAGCTTGTTACCGAGGCTGCTTCACTCCTTAACGGTAATAATATCCATAGGGCCTGGGCCGATAATAGTAGCCGTTAGGATAACAGACCGGCGGCGGGGGGGCGTAGTAAACCGGCGGCGGGGGGGCGTAAACCGGCGCCGGATAAGCAACCACTGGAGGTGGAGCAGATCTGGCCAGGGCAGTGGCGGCCACCGCGGAATTGAACGCGGCCAGGCCGAAGAAGGCCCAACCCAAAGACTGCCAGTTGGCCAAGGCGGGAGTGGCCAGGGATAGGATGAGAGCGACCACCACGAGCACCCTCATGGCTTGCTTCGCTCGCATGGTTATTCCTCCAAGCAAATTTTTTTGGTTACGGGAAGGCCGGCAAAGGACGCCTAAGCGCCTTTAAGGGCCTTGCCAATATTATAGATCATCCCCTGCCCGGAAAGTTAATTTTTTTCTTGGGAGTGAATATTACCAGCAAAGGCAGAAAAGGGAGGTTAGTGGTGTTCCGGAGGAGCAAGGTCTGAGCAAGGCGGAGGAAATCCGGCCTGGGGTAACATATTCCCCCGGTATCTCCCGGACGCAGCCTAGAATTTTATGAACCCGGCAATGGCTTACCCCTTAAAACCGGCTTCTTAGCCGGGGACACCGTTTTCAAAACTTATCTCCACCACAAAAGGGCCGGTTGCGGTGTTAAAAGGAATGGCAATGGTGGGGGCTTTGCACATATGTCTGATTTCATGGCCGGGACCGGAGATCACCGTGGGAATTGAGGTCTTGAAGGAGTAGCCCTTATTGCCCAGATCATTGCGGGCGGTGCCGGAGATCATATTGGCCAGCTCGCCCACGGCATCCTTAATATCATCGGTGATTTCCTTAAAAGACTCCCCCAACATATTGGAGACGATGGCAATAATGCAGGCTCTGCTGAAGGTCAGCGACATGGAACCATTGGGGGGCCCGGTAATACCCACGACCCCCGAAACATCCCCACAAGAAATCTTATTCTTCTTCAAAAAGGGCTTGCCCGATTGCACTTCAGTAAAAGCCATGGTTTTCAGCACCCCAATGGTGGCGCTGAGAAAAGGATTAATAAATTCCACGTTCATTAACGTTCCCCTTATGCATTAGCCGCGCGCTTGGCAAAGATCTGTTCAATCTTGGCCTGCACCGTCTCGGCTGTAAAGGGCTTGACGATATAATTATCGACTCCGGCCTTCACCGCATCCACCACATTTTCAGATAATCCTTCCGCGGTGACCATCAAGACCGGCGTATTTTTAGCTTTCTCCGTGGCCCGAATATTCTTCAGCAGCTCCAGGCCGGTCATATTCGGCATATTCCAGTCAGTAACCACGAAATCTATTTTATCTTCCTTGATTATCGACATGGCATTGGCGCCGTCGTCTGCCTCCACGATATTGGTGAAACCGATCTGTTTGAGAATATTGCGGACTATTTTCCGCATAGTGGCGAAATCATCAACGACCAGGACCTTCATACCCAAGTTAATTTCTGGCTTCATAGGCTCGAACCTCTCTTGCTTGCAGTTTCGAATTGTCTATTCATCGGCTTAATCGGGGATTGGCTTTAGGGGAAAATTTCCTGGGCGGGAATGAGAATTTGGGGTCTACCTGGTGGCCGCGGTCTGGTCTCGATTATCTGAGACTCCCCTTGCCTGAAAGGGAAAGTTGAGGCGGTCTTCAAGATAGTAATACCAGCCCATGGCCCGTTCTTCTTGGTTATAACAATCGACGATAATTTCCATGACGATGCGGTGTTCTCGAATTTCGTCTGTGGGAACGGATCTTAGCATTTTTAGATCTACATAGCTGGACTTTGGTTTAGCAACAAAGGACCCTAATATCTGAATTCAGTGGTCGGGACGCCCGGATTTGAACCGGGGGCCTCCTGCGCCCAAGGCAGGCGCGCTAACCAGACTGCGCCACGTCCCGATATTCAAGTTTTCTGTTTTCCGTTTACCGTTTTCCGTTTACCGTTTTCCGTTTTATTCTCCTAATCTTTTTACGGGAAACGGGAAACGGGAATCCCTTTATTACAGTTCGTCCTTAATCGAAACGAGAATCTCCCGCAAGGCCGCCAAAGCTTTGGCCCGGTGGCTGATGCGGTTCTTGATTTCCGGCTCCAGTTCCGCCATGTGGCGGCCGAATTCCGGGACCCAGAAGACCGGGTCATAGCCGAAGCCGTGCTCGCCCTTGGGCTCGCGGGCGATGTAGCCCGGGCATTCCCCCTGGGCCGTAAAGAGGCGCCCGTCGGGGAGGGCCAGGGCGATGGCGCAGACAAACCGGGCCCGCCGCTCCTCCCAGGGAACCCCTTGCATCTCGTCTAAAAGTTTGCGGCAGTTGTCCGCGTCGCCGGGGATTTGGGTCCCGGTGCGGTCCTGGGCGTAGCGGGCCGAAAAAACCCCGGGCCGCCCCTCAAGGGCCGCCACTTCCAGGCCGGAGTCGTCCGCCAGGGCTGGCAGATGCGTCAGCCGAGCCACTTCCCTGGCCTTGAAGGAGGCGTTTTCGGCAAAAGTAGTACCTTCTTCCGGAATCTCCGGCAGGTCCGGGAAATCGGCCAGGCTCAAAAGCTCGATCCCCAGGCCCCTCAGCAGGTCCCGCAACTCCCGCACCTTGCCCGCATTGCGGGTAGCCATCACCAGGGTAGGGGCAGCCATGGCGCCAGCGCTTCTTCCTGGATCCGGGAGATTTGGGCAAAACCTTTCTGAGCCAGCTCCAGCATCTCACTCATCAGGGGCGAGGGAAAGGGCCCCCCTTCGCCGGTGGCCTGGACCTCGATGAGGTCGCCTTTGCCGGTGGCCACAAAATTCGCATCCACCGCGGCCTGGGAGTCCTCTTCATAATCCAGGTCCAACAGCAGCCTGCCGGCCACCAGGCCCACACTCACCGCCACCACCTGCTCTGTTAAGGGCATGGGCTCCACCAACCCCTGGCGCCGCAGGTTTTCCAGGGCCAGGGCCAGGGCCACGAAAGCCCCGGTAATGGCGGCGGTGCGGGTGCCGCCGTCCGCCTGGAGCACGTCGCAATCCAGAACCACGGTGCGGGGGCCTAAGGCCTGGAGGTCCACCGCCGCCCGGAGGGAGCGGCCGATGAGGCGTTGGATTTCATAGGTGCGGCCCGAGACCTTGCCACCGATGCCTTCCCGCACCCGCCGGTTATGGGTGGACCGGGGCAGCATGCCGTATTCGCCGGTGACCCAGCCGCCCCCGGTATGCTGCCGGAAAGGCGGCACCTGGTCCAGGACGCTGGCCGCACAGAGCACCAGGGTGTGGCCCCAGTTCACCAGGGCGGAGCCTTCCGCATAATCCAGGTAACCCGGAGTGATACTGACGGCCCTCAGTTCTTCCGGGCCCCGGCCTCCAGCACGCCGCATGTTTTCCTTTTCCTTTCCAGTAGGCGAACCTGGTGTTCGCCCGGTCGCTCCAGGGCGAACACCAGGTTCGCCCCTCCTAACTGCTTACTGCTCACTTGAAGGATTCACGCAAGGCGGTCATCACCGTCTTGAAAGTTTCGGCAAAGGAAGTGGGGGAAACCCGGCCCACCTCGATGAATTTTACCACGATCTCTTTGGCCACCTTCATGAGGAGCTCTTCCCGGGGGGTGAGCGGCGCGGTTAACTCTTTGTCCCGACCCATAAATCCGCCTCCCATGCCGCAGACTTTTTTGTTATAGTGGAGGAAGGGGTAAGCGTGCGTTAAGCCCCTACCCCTCCCAAGGAAAAGCCCCGCGGTCAGAAGAAGGCCAATTCGTATGACCGGCGGGGCGGGGAAGAAGAACCGGATCACAGCCCTCCTTGGGGGCATTATAACCGATAGAGGCTCCAAGGCAAGTGGAATCCCGGACTCGCATCCGCATCCTCCCTCCCCAGGTGGCGGCCCAAATCGCCGCGGGGGAGGTCATTACCCGGCCCTGGGCCGTGGTCAAGGAACTGGTGGAAAACGCCCTGGACGCGGGGGCCAAGACCATCACCGTGGAGGTCGAGGAAGGGGGCCGGGGCCGCATCCGGGTGGTGGACGACGGCACGGGGATGTCCCCCGAGGAGGCGCGCTTAAGCCTGGAGCGCCACGCCACCAGCAAGCTCAGGGTGGAGACGGACCTTTTGCACATTTCCACTCTGGGGTTCCGGGGCGAAGCCCTGCCCAGCATCGCCGCGGTCTCCCGCCTGGAGATGATCACCTGCCCCCCGGGACAGGCCGGAGGCTACCGTCTGGTGGCGTTGGCCGGCAATATTGAGGAATCCTCTCCCTGGAGCGCGCCTTTCGGCACTCAAATAAACGTGTCACAACTCTTCTTCAACACCCCGGCCCGGCGTAAGTTCCTGCGCTCCCGCCAGGCCGAACAGGCCTATTTGGTGGAGAGCCTGCGCCATCTGGCCCTGGGCTACCCCGAGGTGCATTTTCTCCTGAAGACCCCGGGGAGGACGCTCTTGGCCGCACCCGCAACCCAGAGCCTAAAGGAGCGGGTGGCCGCGATCATGGGCCCGGAAGTGGCCGGACATCTCCTGCCCTTCAGCCTGGATGGGGGTCCGGTGCGCCTGGCGGGACTGCTGTCCGCCCCGGATTTTTCCTTGGCCAGCAACCGCTTCCAGGTGCTCCTGGTAAACCGCCGGGTGGTCCAGGACCGGCTCCTGGGGGGAGCTTTAAAGGAGGCTTATCAAGGCCTGCTCCCCAAAGGCCGCCACCCCGCGGTGGTGGTGCACCTGGACCTTCCCCCGGAGATGGTGGACGTCAACGTCCACCCGGCCAAAACCGAGGTGCGCTTCCAGGAATCAGGCCGCATCTTTGCCCTGCTCCTCAGCGCCTTGCGACAGGGCCTGGTAGTTCAGGGAGAAGAGACCCGCTACACCGTCACCTGGAGCCCCGCTTCCCTGAGCCGGGCCCAGGAGGCGGGCGCGCCGGCGCCCGCAACTTTCAGCGGCTTCAGGCCAGCGCCCCGGCCCCGGCCGGAACCCCCGCCTTTTCCAAGTTCCGAGCCCGGTCCGGTCCCGCCCCCGCCCCTGACCTCCGTTTCCTGGCGCTTCCAGGATCTGCTGATCATCGGCCAACTGGCGGCCACCTACATTCTGGCCCAAGGACCGGAGGGCCTGGTGCTCATTGACCAGCACGCGGCCCATGAACGCGTGTTGTACGAGATGCTCCAGGACGCCGCGGCCCCGGCCCGCCAGCCCCTCCTTTTTCCCCGGGTGGTGGAAGTGCCCCCGGCCCAAGCCGGTTGGCTCCAGGAGAACCTGGAGCATCTGGCCCGGGTGGGATTAGAATTGGAACCCTTTGGCGGCGCCAGCTTTCTGATCACCGCCGCGCCCCCCTCTCTGGCCCAGGCCGACCTGGAGGCCGCGGTGCTGGAGACCGTGGAGGCCCTGGCCCCCCTAAAAAGCGCCAGCCAGCCCCAAACGGTGCTGGAGCAGGCCCGCCTCTATCTGTCCTGCCGGGGGGCCATCAAGGCCGGGCAGGAACTTAAGCGGGAAGAGATGGAGGCCCTCCTTAAGCAGTTGGACGAACTCCAGGTCTCCTCCCATTGTCCCCACGGCCGCCCTTTGTGGCGCCTGATTCCGTATAGCCAAATTAGACAGAGTTTTCTCAGGCCTTAAGTAAAAGGATCGGAATCAAAGAACAGATATAGAAGGCCCGATATTCAGCGCTGCGAGTGATTTTTTTGAGTTAGCCGAAGAAATAGCGAGAGAGCAGGGACCCAAGGAGGATGCATCATGTATAAGATAATTCGGCTCAAGATCGGCGGCTTTCGGAGGTTAAAGGAAATTGATTTGCAGGTTAGACCATTTATGGTGTTGATCGGCGCCAATGGCGTGGGTAAAACATCATTACTGGACGCTTTAACCCTTCTTTCAGCCTCGGCAGCCGGAAAATTAAATAGCACTTTGTCTCAATTAGGTGGCATAACTAGCCTTCTAACGCGAGACAAATCCGATGAGCTTTCACTGCATGCGAATATGAGCGTTCCCAATCATAACCCCTTGAAATATGAACTCCATTTGTCTCCGAGGGGAGTAGGATATTCAATTTCGAAAGAGATACTTTTCCAGGAACGAGGGCAACCACTTCCATTCAGGCATATCGATGCAGCCGACGATGATATCCGTTATCATAAGGTGGATGCAAAGCGGTTTGTCCGCCCGGATTGGGATCACAACCCGATGGAAACCTCGCTTTCCCAAGTCCCCCCGATGTACCGGGAACCGGAGGAGCTTCGACGGATTCTGGCAATGGCGACTCAGTACCACGAACTCGATGTTGGCTTGCGAGCGCCGGTAAAGTTACCCCAGCAGATGAAGCCAGCCACCCTTCCCGGCGCCGAAGGAGAAGATCTGATTCCATACCTCTACTATTTGCGGGAAGATGACAGAAATCGATATGAGGCCATTGAGGATACTCTGCGAACCGCTTTCTCGGATTTCGAGAAGTTAAATTTTCCTCCTGTGGCTGCCGGTATGTTGGCGATGACATGGGAGGACAAAAATTTTAGTAAACCCTTTTACATGCATGAGTTATCCGAAGGAACTCTACGCTTTCTCTGGTTGGTCTCACTGCTCCAAAGCCCTGCGCTTCCGACCATCACGATGATCGATGAGCCTGAAGTAAGCCTCCATCCTGAGTTACTCAGCCTGCTTGCCGATCTGATGCGCGAGGCTGCAAAAAGGACTCAACTGGTCGTCGCCACCCATTCCGACCGGTTTATTCGCTTCTTACGGCCAGAGGAGGTGGTGGTGATGGACATTGATGAAGAGGGGTGTGCGCAAGCAACTTGGGCCGATTCTCTGGACTTGGATCATTGGCTGGCCGATTACAGCTTGGACGAGGTATGGAGTATGGGGCGCATGGGAGGGCGCGCATGAGGATCGCGTTTATTGTCGAAGGTAAGACAGAGAGAGCCTTGGTGAAATATCTCAAGGAATTCCTCAGGCCACGGCTTCCAAAGCAAATGCCAAAGATTGACTGTTCTTCTTATGATGGCCGCATACCTACAGGTGAGAAGCTAAAAAAGCGGGTGCATCATCTGCTCAGCGGGAAACAAGCGGCTGACCATGTGATCGCTCTTACCGATGTCTACACTGGTAGTAACCCTCCGGATTTCCTAGACGCGTCAGACGCGATTGCAAAGATGACGCAATGGGTAGGCAACAACGAAAAATTTCATCCACACGCGGCGCAATACGACTTTGAAGCCTGGCTCTTGCCCTATTGGCCAACGATTCAACGACTGGCGGGGCATAATAGGACAGCCCCTTCTGGGAATCCGGAGCCGGTGAACCATCAGAACCCCCCGGCTCACCGGCTCGCAGAAATTTTCGAGATCGGCCGGTGCAGGGATAGCTATGTCAAACCTCGCGATGCTGGGCGGATTCTGAGAGAAAACGATCTTCATGAGGCCGTTCAACAATACTCACAGCTTAAGGCACTCCTGAATACCATCCTCCGCATATCGGGAGGGACTGTAATTCCATGAAAATCCAGACAATGGATTCAAAGACAATAGATAAAGTTCTTATGCTCCCTTCAAAACCAAAGACCAAAGACCGGCAATAAGTGGCGGGTTTTTCCAAACAACTAGAAACCTCAGTGCATCATAAAGTCGCAGTCCTCGTGGGCCCCACCGCGGTGGGGAAGACCGCGGTGGCGCTGGAACTGGCGCAGGAGTTGGGCGCGGAGATCGTCAATGCCGATTCCCTCCAGGTCTACCGGGAACTGGACATCGGCACCGCCAAACCCACCAAGGCAGAGCGGGCCCTGGCGCCCCATCACCTGGTGGACGTGGTGGACCCGCCGGACCCCTACGACGCGGACCGCTACTCTTGGGAAGGCCGGGAAATACTGGCCCGGCTGCACCACCGGGGCGTCATCCCCCTGGTGGTGGGGGGCACCGGCTTGTATCTCAAGGCCCTGCTTTCCGGGCTCTTTACTGAAGGCAGCCCCGACCCTAAAATCCGCCGCCGTTTGCGGGAAGAATTAACCGACCGGGGGTTACCCCACTTATACGAGCGCCTGCAACGCCTGGACCCGGCCAGCGCCTGGCGTCTCCATCCCCACGACACCTACCGCATCCTCCGGGCCCTGGAGGTGATCACGGCCACGGGGGAACCCCTCTCGGTTCTGCTTGAGTCCCACCAGTTCCGGGATGCCCCCTATCGCACCCTGAAATTGGGACTAATACGCCCCCGGGAGGAGCTGAACCAGCGCATTGAGGCCCGGGTGGAAGTCATGCTGGCCCAGGGCTGGCTGAAGGAGGTGAAAGGATTGCTGGAGCGCTACCCCCCGGACCTGAAACCCTTGCAGGCCCTGGGCTACCGGCATCTCATCGCCTTTCTTCAGGAAAGATGGAGCTGGGAGGAAGCCATCGATTTGCTGAAAAGGGACACCCGGCGCTACGCTAAACGCCAGCTCACCTGGTTTAAGAAAGACCCGGAGGTGCGCTGGCACACGCCAGACCAGGTAAAGGAGATGCTGGACATTTTGCGGGGGTTTTTTCAGGATTAGACGTTTAGCAGGAGGATGCCGGAAGCCAGGTAAGGCTGCCTGCCGACCACTGGAGAAGGGTCGAGAATTTTTTCCCTACTTAGGCAGTTCTTTATAGACCCGGCTACGGTGTTGCACGGTGGCCACAAAGATAGTTCGCTCGGTTTCCCGGACTTCGAAGATAAGGCGCCAATCGCCAACCCTTGAATACCTTTGTCCTTTGATCATTGCCAATTCATCGGAAAGGCGGGGGTTGCAAGGGTCGACGGCAAGTTGATCTATCCTGTCCCTGATGCGGTTCACGGTTTTACGGTCCAGGCGCCCTAACATTTTATCGGCCCGGTGGGATACTTCGATCCCGTATCTCATAGGTCCCGCTTCCTCTTACATTCCTCCCAGGAAAGATATTCCCCTCGTTTTATCTCTTCCAGCCCCGCTTGAATATCAGCTAAGTCCTCGGGGGAAAAGTATTCCTCTTCAATCTCTTCATAGAAAGTGTCCACGATCTTGGCAAATAAATCACCTCGGGGACTATTAGCCACGGCCTTGACCTTATCCACCAGATCCTCCAAGTCGCGGTCTCCCTGGGGGTCGGTTTGGATTTTTTCTTGTGACTGAGACATTTGAGTTACTCCAAGCGCTGGCAGGTGGGCAATTAAAAATACATTTCTCTAATTTATATCTTCCCAATTTTCCGGTAAAAATCAACGAAAATAGTCCTGATGAAAGAGGAATTCATTTAAGGACAATATTGCCCGCAAATACAATCGTTCAAGGGAATGCAGGCGGGAACCTACTTGATGTTTCCCAGGCATTGGCTTTCCCTAGGTTTTATGGTAAAAATGTATTCCACTATGGCTTCTCGGCCCATTTCCCGAGCCAGCCTCACCGTACCCAACTTTATCACGTTGGCTCGCATTCTCCTGACACCCCTGTTCATCATTCTTTTGATCCAGGGGTGCTACCCCAAGGCCCTGGCGATTTTTCTCCTGGCGGGGTTAAGCGACCTGGCGGACGGGTTGGTGGCCCGGAAATGGCACCAAAAATCCCCGCTGGGCGCTTATCTGGACCCCCTGGCGGACAAGCTGCTCATGTCCTCCACCTTCGTCACTCTGAGCATTGCCCACCTGATCCCCCCCTGGCTGACGGTGGTGGTGCTCAGCCGGGACGTGACCGTGGGTCTGGGGGTAGTCATCCTGCGGTTGGCGGACCTGCCCGTGACGATTTCTCCCACCTGGTGGGGCAAATGGACCACCACCTTGCAGATATTCACCATCCTCCTGGTGCTGGTGGAGAAAATCTGGAACCTGCCACAGTTCTTATTAACGGGGACCTTCTGGCTCACCGGAGGGATCACTGCGTTCTGTGGAGTGCACTATATCTTTATCGGCCTCCGGTTGATGGGTCACCGGGGGGAAAACAACCATGGCTGAAGTTATCGACCTGGAGGGCTTTCGCCGCAAATTGGCTGCGGACCAGGCCTTCCGCACCTGGCTGGCCCGCTTCAAGGAGCAGTTCGGGCCGGAAACCCGCCTCCAGGACTTAAGCCCCCAAACTCTGCTCTATCTGGCCAGCCCGGGGGAAGACAATCTCTACGTTTACTTCGATTTGATCATGGGAGCCCAGGGTCTGGGAGGGTCGGTGCGCTTCCGGTTGGACGACCTTGATTACCAGGTGAAGCTAAAGATTATGGACACCGCTTTCGCCCTGGTGGACCGGGTGCGGTTTGAAGTCATGCGCCGCCTGGGTTGGGTGGACGCGGCGCCGGGTATGGACATTCCTCTCATCGAATTGGTGGCCCAGGCCTGGCGCAAAGGCGCAGCCTTTGCCCGGGAACTGCCCCATCTCTCTTCTGAGTATCCGGAATACGAAAATTACCGCATCCTTCACCCCATGGATCAAGCGGTTTTCCTGAGAAGGCTGATCCCTAAGGCGGTGGCCCAGTTCCGGACGCAGCTGGAAGAAACGCCTGCCGATTAGCCCTTTTGCATCCGCAGTTTGGCCACTCCCTGCTCCACCATCCCCAGTTTTCGGGCCACGCCATAGGAGACATCCAGGTTCCGGCCCCGGATGTAGGGACCTCGGTCCGTAATCTCGACCGTGGTAGTGCGACCGTTGGCGGGGTTGGTGAGCTGGAGTTTGGTGCCCAGAGGCAGGGTTTTATGGGCTGCGGTGTCGGCATACATATCGAAGGGCTGGCCGTTGGCCATGGGCTTTCCTACGTGGTTCGCCCCATACCAGGAGGCCACCACCAGCTTACCCGCCCGGGCATTAATCTTCTTTTCCTGGACATTAGCCGCGTCAGTCTTGGCAGACTGGTGAGCCTTACCGGTAGCGGCCAGCATCGTCGTCCCCTGGGTGCCACTGTCTTTAGTGGGAAGATTCAGTACCTGGCCCACCTGGATCAAGTCGGGGTTCTTGATGCCATTAATCCGGGCCAGCTCTATGGGATCGGCATAACCTAATTTTTTCGCGATTTCCGAAAGATTGTCCCCCCGCTGCACGACATACTGGGGGGGTGCTGCCGGCTGCGGCGGCGGCGAAGTGTCGGCCGCGGCTTGAAGCACTGCCTCAAAGCTAGCCTGGGAAGGTTTGGCCTCCGGCTGCAGATAGCTAAGAGTAGACTCGAGTTGGGGGATTAAAG
The DNA here is from genome assembly GCA_049322315.1 of Thermodesulfobacteriota bacterium. Classification (GTDB taxonomy): domain Bacteria; phylum Desulfobacterota; class Desulfobaccia; order Desulfobaccales; family 0-14-0-80-60-11; genus SURF-52. The sequence goes on from JBMORF010000051.1 coordinate 48,593, forward strand.
CAATCATACCCACCTCCTGGCCCAACTTTTTGCAAGTCCCGTACCGGATGGCTAACAGTTTATTATGGCGTAATTTTCCCCCGGTTTACCCCCGGTTCCGGTTGAGGGGAAGGGCAGATTTTGCCTAGAGGCTAAACGCCCGCCGCCGGGACAGGACCCTGGCGCCTGTACGCCGAAAAAAAGCCGGGGTTCCCGGCTTTTTTTCCTGCCTTTTGCCAGGTTGATTTTAACCCGAGGGCTTCTTGTACAGAGGTGACATCTCCCGGAGGGTCTGGACGATGCCCGGCATCACTTCCAGGACCCGGTCGATCTGGGCTTCCGTGTTTTCCTCCCCCAGGGTGAAGACCAACGTACCCTGGGCGGTCGCGAAATCCATGCCGGTGCCGACCAGCACGTGGGAAGCCCGGAGCGAACCGGAGGCGCAAGCGGAGCGGGTGGCCACGCAGATGCCTTCCTCGTCCAGCATGAGCATCAGGCTCTCGCCCTCGATATATTCCACCGACACGGAAAGCAGATGGGGGAGGTTCTTGGTAGGGTGCCCATTGATGTGAATCTCCGGAATCCTGGCCTTGATCCCCTCTTTTAGACGCTTTTTTAAGGCCCGGAGGCGCACCTGGCGTTCGGGGAGTTCGGCCCGGGCCAATTCCGCGGCCATGCCCAGGCCGACGATGCCGATGAGGTTTTCCCCCCCGGCCCGGCGTTTGTTTTCCTGGGTGCCGCCGTCAATCAGGGGCCACACCGGCGTGCCTTTGCGAATAAAAAGCGCGCCTACTCCCGGGGGGCCGTAAAACTGATTGGCCGCCAGGCTCAGGAGATTAACCCCCAGTTCCTGGACGTCCACGGGGATGTTTCCGGTGGCGGCCACCGCGTCCGTGTGCATGACGATCTTATGTTTTTTGGCGATCCGGGCGATCTCGGCAACAGGCTCGATGGTGCCGATCTCGTTGTTGGCCAGCATAACGCTGATGAGAATAGTCTCCGGAGTGATGGCCTTCTCCACCGCTGCGGGATCCACCATTCCATGGGAATCCACGTCCAGGGAAGAAACCCGGTAGTCCAGAAGGCGCAGGGTGCGCAGGGAGTTGAGCACGGACTTGTGTTCGATATTGGAAGTGATGATGTGCCGGCCCTTTTCCCGCAGACCGATGGCTACGCCCTTGATGGCGTGGTTGATGGACTCCGTGCCCCCGGAAGTGAAAACCACCTCCGCCGGCTTGGCGTTGATCAAGGCCGCCACCTGGTTACGGGCCTTATCCAGGGCCGCGGCCGCGGGTTGCCCCATCTGGTGATCACTCATGGGGTTGCCGAAGACGGTTTCAATATGATGGATCATGGCCTCCTTCACCAGGGGGTGAAGAGGTGTGCCGGACTGGTGGTCCAAATAGATTAATCCCATGGGGGCATCCTTTCCAAAATTGCACAAGAGCGATCAGTGATCGTGTTCGTGGGGCATCTCCTTGCCGCAGAAGATACAGAAGGGGGACTCTTCTTCCACCTGCTTTTGACAGTAAGGGCAATAGCAGACCTCGCCTACTCCCGGCAGGTGTGGCTCCCCTTCTTCCTTGGCCACTACCTTCCCGGACTTGCGGTCCAGATAATTTTTAATGGCCGCATGCAGGGCGTCAGCCCCCAGGTTGGAGCAGTGGAGCTTGTTGGGCGGCAGGCCCCCTAGGGCCTCGGCCACGTCCGAGTTCTTGATTTTCATGGCCTCTTCCAGGGTCTTGCCCTTGGCCAACTCGGTGATCATGCTGGAGACGGCAATAGCCGCGCCGCAGCCGAAGGTCTTAAACTTGATGTCCTCAATACGGTCATTCTCCACCTTGATATAGACGCTCATCATATCGCCGCATACGGGATTGCCCACTTCGCCCAGGCCGTCCGCATCGATGATTTCGCCGACATTACGGGGACTTTTGAAATGATCCAAAACTATTGGGGAATAAGCCATGATCCTCTCCCATCAGTAATTTCAACATAATTTAGTTAAGATTATAACTACGTTATCGGCCGTGGTCAAGGAACTGCAAAGGAAAACCAGGGGGCGGTAAAAATCTCCCGGCTTCCGGCCCTACATTCTGTTATGATGTGTGTATAAGGGATAGAACGGGTCTTGGTTTATCACGACTGCTCACTGCCCTTACTAACTCCCAGCTTTACGGGCATTAACTGTAGGGGCGAACCTTGTGTTCGCCCTGGAGGTTGCTGGGCGAACACAAGGTTCGCCCGAAAAACAGTCCTTTGATAACGGATTAACCTCATCATTCTTCCAACCCTCCCCCAGATCTTTTGATGGAGGCTAATCATGCTTCTCAATTGCTCCCGGGTCCAGGTCCTTTTCCCCCAGGGAAAAATGTATTTAGAGCACCCGGGGCCGGCCCCTTTGCTCCTGGATAAGCATGGCGGCACCCTGATCCTCAAGGCGGGGGACCTGAAAATGGTGAAAATTGCCGAGCCCAACGAGGAATCCGGCTTCTTCCTGGAAGTGGAGCTGGCCCCCGGAGAGACCCTGGTCCGGGATATCGAAGCCTTCGTGCGAGAGCAAAGTTTGACCCTGCCCCCGGCAGCCGCACCGTCTTCGGCTTGCCTGGTCCGGCCCATTCTGGCCGCCTGCCATCTCACCGGGATAAATAAGTTTATCTTTGCGGAAGACTCCCGGCTGGAGGCCCGGCCCGGCAAGGCCGGGGTCATGGATATGGCGGTTGAAGGGGAATTCAAGGCCCGGACCCTCCCCTGCCAGGAGGCGGACCTGGTGGTCCACCTGGCGCCGGCAGACCTGGCGCAGCTCCTGTCCTACACGCTGGCCCTGGTCCGGGAGGCGGGCTGAAGATGCTCCTGTTTTCCTCTTAAAGGATAAACCATGAACTTTAGTTGGAGCATAATAATGATGATGTTGGGCATATTCCTCCAGCCGCCGGGGGCGCCGGCTGTGGATCTGGTAAAACTGCCCCCGCCGGCCCTGAAAGGCGCGGTATCCGTGGAAGAGGCTTTGCAAAAACGCCGCACCGTGCGTCGCTTCGCCTCCCGGAGCCTGGACTTACAACAAATCTCCCAACTCCTCTGGGCCACCCAGGGGATCACCGATCCCCGGGGGTTGCGCACCGCGCCCTCCGCGGGGGCCACCTATCCCCTGGAAATCTACCTGGTGGCGGGGGACCGGGGCGTCACCGGCCTGGCCCCCGGCATCTACCGCTACCACCCTCAGGGCCACGCCCTGGAACTGACGCTCAAAGGCGACCACCGGGCCCCGGTGGCCCGGGCCTGCCTGGGTCAATCCTGGATGGCAACCGCGCCGGTGATGGTGGTCTTTACCGCCGAATTTCAGCGCTGCGCCGCCCGCTATGGGGAGAGGGGGAAAATGTACACCCACATGGAGGTGGGCCACGCGGGAGAAAACCTTTTTCTCCAAACCCAAGCCTTGAGATTGGCCGCGGGTATCGTGGGCGCGTTCACCGACAGGGACGTGAGCCAAACCCTGAACCTCCCCCGGGAACATGAACCCTTGCTGGTCATGCCGGTGGGGTATAAATAAATTCCTGGTTCCTGGTTTCAAGTTCCAGGTTCAAAGTGCGGGGATAATTGCCCAAATCTGAAACTTGGAACTAGGCAAATCAAAGCGGAGCCCCTCTCAATGAAGCCCTCTCTTTTTTGCATCATCCTGCTGGCGGCGCTCCTGCCCTTGGGCGGCGAGGCCCAATCCCAGCCCCTCTCCCCCGGGACCAGGGCGGAGAGACGCGTGGCCCGGATGCAGCGGGCCACCCGGAACATCAGCGACTCCGAGGAATACCTGGTGGGCCGGGCCGTGGCCGCCCGCATCCTCACCGACCATCCTCTGGTCCAGGACCCCAAACTCCAACTCTACGTCAACGAGGTGGGCCAGACCCTGGCGCGCAAATCCTCCCGGCCTCAAACCTACCGGGGCTATCACTTTGCGGTCCTGGAGAGCCCGGAGCCCAACGCCTTCGCCTGTCCCGGGGGCATCATCCTCATCACCCGGGGCCTGCTCAAAATGTGCGCCAATGAAGACCAGTTGGCCGCGGCCCTGGCCCACGAAATCGCCCACGTGAGCCATCGGGACGGAATCAACTCCATCGTCAAATCCCGCTGGGCCCAAGTGGTGGCCGACCGCCGCGTCGCCCGGACCAAGGAGCGGGGCGGCAGGGCTGCGGAAATGGCCACCTTGTATGCAGGCGCCATCAATGATGTGTTCAAAGCCATTGTCACCAACGGCTACAGCCGCACCGCGGAATGGGCCGCGGACCAGGAGGCCCTGCGCACCCTGAGCCGGGCCGGGTACAACCCGGCAGCCCTGGCCGCGCTCCTCACTAAGATGCTGGCCCTGCAACAACGGCAGGCCGGCCTGCACCACACCCATCCGCCCACGGCCCTGCGACTGGCCAAACTGGAAAGGCAGCTTAAAGACCTTAAACCCGATAAAAAACAAAAAGTGCGGGATAAACGCTTTAAGGAGCAGAAAATTTAGAGGAGACCATGCCTTCCCTGATCAAAATCATCCTCATTCAGCCCCTGCCCGTGTCTTTTTTGGACAGCCCGGAGAACGTGGACCGGGCCCTGCAACTGCTGGCAGGCTGCCGGGGTCAAGAGGCCGATCTCATTTGCTTTCCGGAATATTTCCCTTTCACCGGGGACGAGGCCCTGGCCCAGGCCGCCCGGGAGCTTAAGGCCTACCTGGTCGCCGGACTGGTGGAAGAGAGCCAGGGCCGCCGTTATAACACCGCCACCCTCTTCGACCGGGACGGCAATCTGGTGGGCCGCCAACGCAAATGCACCCTGGGCAATCTGGAGCGTAAAGGCTTCGGTGTCACCCCCGGAGCCGGCTTCCAGGTCTTTGACACCGATTTCGGCCGCTTAGGCATGGCCGTGTGCATCGATTTTTGGGGCCAGCCCGAGGCCGGGCGGCAACTCACCGACCTGGGCGCCGACCTGGTGGTCAACCCCAGCATCTTTCCCATCCTCAGGAGCCACTGGCCTTTAGGAGCCCTGGTCCGGGCCTTTGACAATTATCTGCCGGTGGTGGGGGTGAACACCTCCTCCTTCACCGCCGAAATCGCGGGACGCCATTACCCCATGTACGGGGGCGGCTCCTTTGCCATCCAACCCCCGGGGCCGGTGGACGGCGGGGAGCTATCCCGCCTGGTGCGCAATTGGGACGACCTCAGTGATTGGGTCATCCTCCAGGCCGGGGAAGAAGAACAACTCCTCACCATCCACCTGGACGTGGCCGGCCCCCGTCTCTGGCGGCCGGTTATCTGGGAAAGGTTTGGCATTCACAGGTGAAGGTTTTGGGCAGGGCCTCGCAGTGCTTTGCCATACAGCAGCTATAAGGCCGGCGCTGGCCTAGACCATCAAGTCAGAACTGACTTATAATTGAATCCTGGTATTACCAACTAATAGTCAAAAGGATACTTGTCGTAGCGAACCTTGTGTTCGCCCAACACATCGCCCAGGGCGAACACAAGGTTCGCCCCTTGTCTTGATACCTCTTTAACTTATAAAAAAAACCGGGGGAGTCAGGACCACCGCTCCTGACTCCCCCGGTTCAAAAAATCTTGATTTATGATGGTATACAGGGGCGCACAGCCCCCGCTGCCTGCTATTTCTTAGCCCACATAAGGAAGAGCCCCAGCAAAATGAGGCCGTAGGCCGCGCCATGGAGCCAGCGCTGCTGCTTCAGAAAAGCGGGATCCCCCTGTTTGCCTTCTTTTCTGGCCCGTTGGCGCCCCATGCCGCTCAAGATCAGGAGCACCATGCCCACCAGGGCCACGATTTGCCCGATTTCCACCACCGATATGGACAATGGTCTTTCCTCTGGTATCTTCGGGTTCAAAGGTGGGGCAGGAGAATGCTCGGGCCAAGCCGAAGTATTAATCTACTACCGAAAACCGAAGACCGAAAACTGTCTTGAAAATGGCGGAGAGAGAGGGATTCGAACCCTCGGTGGAAGTTTCCCCCCACACTCGCTTAGCAGGCGAGCACCTTCGGCCGCTCGGTCATCTCTCCGCATTCGCCGAACCAAAAATTAAGGCCCTGAAGGCCTCCGCTCATATTCTATAAAAGTATGTTGCCGATATCAATTCCTTAATATGGAATTAAGATTAATGGCAGGTAAGGCGGGAGGCGCGGCGCTTTCCCGCCTTACGGTTCTCATCTATTCCAAGTATCATAATTATAATAGTTTTTTCATATGATCGAGAAATTCGTGATGGCCCGCCTGCCGGTCCTCAAAGCTTTCCAGAGGGGTTACTTCCACTTTCTGCATAGCCCAACTCGGAAAGCTCATCAACAGTTTGCTCAGTTCCTCGTTTGAAGATACGTTTACGATGAAAGCACTCCCCCTGCGGCCCGACATATCTCCCCCGGCCAGGATTACCTTTTCCGCTTGCAGCTTGATCAAAGCCTCATGAGTAGGGATTATCTTCTGTTCCACATGTTTGATTATGTCCTGGGGTGAAGTGGGGGGGCTGCCAATGAGTTCCATGGTAACAAGATACATCATTTTCTGACCTCCTCCTTATATCATATAGTTATCTTGATTTATGCCGTTCTTGCCGCATAATCCAGGATAAAACGAGTTTATGGCGAAAAGGCGGAGGTAGTCAATCAGAATAATCTCTGAAGAAAGCCAGGGTGAAAATGGATAAAAAGGGATATTATCTGGCGGAGGGAGAGAGATTCGAACTCCCGGACCTCATCGGTCTGCGGTTTTCAAGACCGCCGCCTTAAACCACTCGGCCATCCCTCCGCACCCTCATTTTTAGCATCCGGGCCGCGGCCTGTCAATCTCCGGCCCCGGGTGGGAGTTAAGGACCGGACGGTCCTTTGCGGGGAGCCGGGCCGGTCTCCCGGGGAAAGCCGCGATCTTATTTCTAGAGGAATTCTAAGCGGTAGCCCAGGCTTTCCAGCCTGGGCGATTTAATACCAAGTTGTTGTCCGAGAAGTAATTATTGGCTGTCAGGATATGACTAAGCCCCTTGGCTCCGCCCCCGCCCAGGGCCACTCCAATTTTTTTCATCTGCTCTCAATACCTCCAGGCAAATTGGGGCAGCAGCAGTTTTGACCCCGGCAAAACTTCATACCTTTAACCCGGATTATTTTATATAATTTTTAATTAGAACATTCCCTTCTGAGAATCGGTTCTAGGAGCACTTCCCGAAAATTATGAGCAAACTTAAACGCGGCCTGGGGCTTTTCTCCGGGGGCCTGGACAGCATGCTGGCGGCGGCGGTGCTCCGGGCCCAGGGCCTGGAGGTCACCGGCATCTTTTTCACCACCCCCTTTTTCGGGCCGGACCGGGCCCGGCAGTCCGCGGCCCACCTACAACTGCCCCTCATCGTGGCCGATATTACCGACAAATTCTTCCCCCTGATTTATGACCCGCCCCGGGGCTTCGGCAAAGGGCACAACCCCTGCATCGACTGCCACCTGTTGATGCTCCGGGAAGCCGCGGCCTTGATGGAGACGGAAGGCTTTGATTTTCTCTTTACCGGAGAAGTCCTGGGCCAGCGGCCCATGAGCCAGAACCGGGGGTCCCTGAACCTCATTGCCCGGGAATCGGGCGTGGCCGAGCTGCTGCTGCGTCCTTTAAGCGCCAAACTGCTCACCCCCACCCAGCCGGAACTCCTGGGCTGGGTGGACCGGGAGAAACTCCTGGACTTAAGCGGCCGGGGCCGCAAGCGGCAGATGGCCCTGGCTGTGGCTTCTGGCATCACCAACTATCCCGCGCCCGCGGGGGGCTGCCTCCTCACCGACCCCGGCTACGCCGCCCGTCTCAAGGAGACTCTGCGCCACCAAGGAGAGGTCTCCCGCCGGGACCTGGAGCTGTTAAAATGGGGCCGCCATTTCCGGCTGCCGAGGGGCTCGAAGGCGGTGGTGGGGCGCACCCAGCGGGATAATGAGGCCCTGGAAGGCCTGATCGAGGCCGGAGACCTGGTCCTCAAGGTGGTGGGCTACCCCGGCCCCCTGGTCCTGGTCATCGGCCATCCATCAACCGGCGACCTCCAGGAGGCCGCGGGCCTGGCCGCGGCTTACAGCGACGCGGCCATCGAAACCCAGGTGGCCGTGGCAGTACAGGGGGGGCCGGAGCCTTCCCGTTTCCACCTCACTGCCCCGCCCAAGGCCCGTTTTAAGGAATGGCTGGTTTAGGATAGTTCAAGATTCAAAGTTCAAGGCTCAAGGTTGATGGCACTGTAAAAAGTCGATAAAATGCTGACTTTCTGAAATCGCGCTCAATAAAATCAGCCACTTAAATTGGCGATTTTGGGAATTTTTAACTTTTTACCAGGCCATCAACTTTGAACCTTGAACCTTGAACTCCCTCCCCCAAGGCCGCACAAAGCCGTGATAACAAATGGTCAAAGTCGCCGTTGGACATGATGAGGGCCACGTCCCCGGGTTTCAGTTTCCCTAGCAGCCCTTCTAAGAGCAAGTCGGTATCCGGGTAATAGTAGGCTTCTTTGCCCTGGGCCGTGAGGTCCGCCACCAGCCGCGGGGAGGAAAATTGCTCTTCCGGCTCCACCTTCCAGAGGTCCGGGGGTTCCCGGACGATGATCAGGTCCGCGTCTTTAAAGGCCCGGGCGTAGGGCTCCTGAAAGACCTGACGCCGGGAGGTGTTGGTCCGGGGTTCAAAGACCGCCACCAACCTGCGTCCGGGATAACCCCGGCGCACCGCTTCCAGGGTGACGGCCACCGCCGTGGGGTGGTGGGCAAAGTCCTCCAGCACCAAAATTCCCTGATATTCCCCCGCGGGCTCCAGGCGGCGCTTTACCCCCTGGAATCCAGCCAGGGCCTTTTGTAGGGGTTCCGGCTCTTCCCCCAGTTCGCCCAGCACCGCCAGGGCAGCCAGGGTGTTCAGCACGTTGTGGGTACCCAGGAGGGGGGTTAAGAACCGGCCCCACCTTCTCCCTCCCCGGAAAACGGAAAACTCCAGCCCCCCGGCTCCGGTCTCGATCTCCGTGGCCAGCCAGGGGGGGTCTTCCTTGAAGCCGTAAAAGGCCACCGACGCGGCCGCGTTCCCGCAAACCTGGCGCACCAGAGGCGCGTCCCCCCAGGCCAGGATTTTGCCATCTGCGGGCGCCTGTTCCACAAAACCCTGAAAGGCCTGGACCACCCGCTCCAGGTCCGGGTAGATATCCGCGTGGTCGTACTCGATGGAGGTGAGCACCGCCACCCGGGGCCGGAAATGGAGGAATTTGGGGCGCTTGTCGAAAAAGGCGGTGTCGTATTCATCCCCCTCCAGGACCACGTAATCCCCCCGGCCGGTGCGGTAGTTAGAGTTAAAATTCCGGGCGATGCCCCCCACCATGAAGCCCGGATCCTTACCCCTGGCAAAGAGCAGCCAGGCAATGAGCGCGGTGGTGGTGGTCTTGCCGTGGGTGCCGGTGACCACGATGCTGTGCCGGGGGCCCACCAGGAAACGGTTCAAGGCCTCGGGCAGAGACAACCGGGGAAGGTCTTGGGCCAGCACCGCCTGGGCCTCGGGGTTCTCCCGGCGGATGACGTTGCCCACCACCACCAGGTCCGGCTTAGGATTAAGGTTCTCCGGCTGATAACCGTTCAGCACCGTAATACCCAAACCCTCCAGAAAGGTGCTCATGGGGGGATAGGCGTGTTCATCGGAGCCGGTTACAGAAAAGCCCTGCTCCTTCAAGATGCCCGCCAAGGCGGCCATGCCTGTGCCGCAAATGCCTAAAAGATGGATGTGTTGAGGTCTCATCGTCTACCGAGTGGTTGTAATAAAGTTGTTAAAACGGGGCGAACCTTGTGTTCGCCCAATGGCTCCAGGGCGAACACAAGGTTTGCCCCTACTGCCCTAGTGCCTTGGACGCCGCCTCGTGGAAGCGGGGCCGGAAGCCCTGGATTTTGCTCTTATCGTCCCGGCCCAGGCGCACCCGGTTGGTCAGTAAGACTACCATCTGCCCCTGCTCCAGGTCCAGCCAAAAAGAGGCGCCGGTGAAGCCCAGATGGCCGACGCTGCGGGCAGAAAAAAAACGACCGGCGCTGCTGACGGCGCGGTCGGCCCCGGGGGTGTCGAAACCCGGGGTGCGCCCGCCGGCGGCCACCGGCGTGAAAAATAAGCGCACCACCTCCGGGACCAAGGGCCCCACGGTCTCGCCCCGATAGGCCCGGTACAGGTAGCTCATAAGTTGGAAAACCTCCCCGGCGGCGCCGAAGAGACCCGCGTGCCCGGCCACTTCTCCCGCGGCCCAGGCGTTTTCGTCATGGACCTCCCCGGAGATCTTCCGGCCTGGAATCAGACCCTCTTCCGTGGCCGCATAGCTCAAAGAGTCGCCCCCCGGCTGGCGGCGAGGACAAAAACCCAGACGCGGCAGGCCCAGGGGCCGGTAAATCTCCCCCCGGCAGAAGGCGTCCAGGTCCCGGCCCCCGGCCTTTTCCACAGCAGTCTGGAGGAGCATATAGCCGAGGTCGCTGTATAAGGTCTGGGTTCCGGGGCTATATTCCAGGGGCGTAGCCGCGGCCAGCCTGGCCGCCAGCCCGGCGCGCTCCGGCGGCGGAGCCGCCAGCAGCACTTCATAAAAAGGCCGCCAGGCCGGCAGCCCGGCCTGATGGGCCAGGAGGGTTTTTAGGTTTAGACTGCGCTTATCCGGGGACAGCCAATCCTCCCGAATCATCTCCCCCAGGGTGGTCTCCAGGGTGAAATTCCCCCGGGCCGCCAGGACCATCAGGGCCAGGGCCGTGGCCAGGGGCTTGGTAAGGGAGGCCAGGTCGAAGAGGGTCTCCGGGGTGACTGGCGCGGCCTGCAAATTCCGGGAGACCCGTCCCACCGCGCCTTCCCACTGTAATTCCCCTTTCAATCCCACCGCGGCTACCGCGGCCGTATAAACCTCCTGGCGGCAACCTTCTGCCAGGAGGTTATTAAGAGGGGACCAGGGATCAGGCGCGCTGTGGCTCATGACTGATAAAAAGAATTAACCACCGAGACATAGAGATACGAAGGAACCCCAAGAAACCTTTATGGGCGTCCTGGAAAACCAGGACGCCCAGAATTATTCCTTGGTGATTCTTGGTGTCTTGGTGGTGAAATTTTTTTCAATTCTTCTCCAAGGCCAGTTCGATCAATTTATCCAATAATTCCGGAAACTCGATGCCCGCGGCCTTGGCCCCCTGGGGAAAGAGGCTGGTGGCGGTCATACCCGGGATGGTGTTGGTTTCCAGGACATAGATCACCCCGTCCCGGATTCTCATGTCGGTGCGGCTGTAACCCTGGCAGCCCAGGGCCTGGTGGGCGATGAGGGCGCACTCCTGGGCGGCCGCAGTCAGTTCGGGACTGAGGCGGGCCGGGCAGATTTCCGAGGTGGCTCCAGGTAAGTATTTGGCATCGTAAGAGAAAAATTGGTAGTCACTGGAAGGCAATATCTCCACCAGGGGCAGGGCCTGGAGGTCGGCGTTGCCCAGGACCCCGCCGGTCACTTCGATGCCTTCGATGAATTCCTCCACCAGCACCCGGTAGTCGTATTTAAAGGCCGCAGCCAGACCTGCTTTAAGTTCCTTTTTATTCCGGGCAATGGTGATGCCGATACTGGAGCCTTCGTTGACGGGCTTGATGACCACCGGCAATCCCAGGGTCTCTTCGATCTCCTGGGGACTGGGAGCTTTGCTTTGGGTAAAAACCAGGGCGTGGGGCACCTTGAGACCCGCCTGGAGATAAAGGATTTTACTTAACTCCTTGTTCATCCCCAAGGCCGAACCCAGGACCCCCGACCCCTGGTAGGGGACTCCCAGGAGGTCCAGCATGCCCTGGAGGGTGCCGTCTTCTCCTCCCCGGCCATGCATGATGATCAGGGCCACGTCCAATTCCGGGGCCTCCCGCACCAGGCGCTCCAGATCATTAAGGGGGTCGTAGCGGCGGATGTCGTATTTATCCTTATTCAGGGCCTGATAGACCTGCTCCCCGCTCTTTAAGGAGACTTCCCGCTCCGCGGATTTGCCCCCGGCGATGAGGGCCACGCGCATTTTTTTCATTGCTCCCTCCGGTCATTCAATTGCAGGAGATCCTCGGCGTTTAAATCAAGGGGGGCGAATATCTTGTCCTCCAGAACCCGGAATTTGATCTCCAGGGCCGCCAGGCGCTCCCGGGCCTCCGGGGTACGCCCGTAGCGCTCCATGAGGTCGGCAAAGCGCTCGGAGAGCAGCACCACCCGGGTATGGAGCACCCGTTTGTCCGCATAATTGACCACCTCCGTTTCCCGGAGAGGTTGCGGTGATGCGGGGTCAGAGGCCAGATAAACGTGTTCTTTCACGATCTGGGCTACTTCCGGGTAGCCCAACTCTGTGAGCAAGGTTGCGCCCCATTCTGCGTGTTTCTGTCCGTTCTTTAAGCAGGGGGTCTTCCCCAGGTCATGGAGCAGGGCCCCGGCTTCGATCAAAGGCAGGTGCAAGTGACACCCGGCCGCAGCCAGGGCCTTCCCCAGCGCCAGGGCCACCCGGTTCACCTGGAAGCTATGCTCCCGGATATTGGGCAGCATGCCGTGGGCGGCCATCAGGGCCAGGCAGTCATCTTTGGAAGGAAGTTGGATCATATATCCCCTCATTCCCGCGTTGCACTTGGGAACGAGCCGTGAGGCGCATTTATTTTGTATTTTTCCTTAGTTATTTTATTACTATACAATTTATAATGATAGTAGTCCGGCTTCATCATGGTCAGGATTCATAGTTTTACGCTATTCTCGTTCTCGTACTTCTGCCTCAGATTTCTTTCTAAATCATCGCACTTCGACAGGAAAGTCCCTTAATATTTTGACAACGATCCATTTGGGTTTTTGTTCTTTTTTCATCATAGTCAACCCTATAATTTTTTTACTATCCGTTTATACCACACAAACACATTAGGATATTCGAGGAAATTGCAGTTTTCTCCGAGCTTGCTCAAAGTAAAGGTAGGACGACTTATACCAAGTTGCCGTCAAACAGGTAACATTGGTCACCTGAGCTGTAGGGGCGGGGTTCCCCCGCCCGCCATGCTCCATATTATCGCTGCACGGGCGGGGAGACCCCGCCCCTACCTGTTTGATGGCAACTTGGTATTAATTGCCTGACGAAGAGAGCTCTTCTATCATCGTTTGATACGATACTATAAGTTGCTTTTGAGGTTGGAAACATAAGATGCACATCATTGAAACGAAGAAGCCCGGAATAGATTGGAGTTGAATGCTCAACTTCAAAAAGCGCTCGAAGTTTTCCTGCCCCCCTTTCAATCCATAATACATCGATTTCACCAAGGATATCTTCTATCCTATGGTATTCATGGGGAATCTCAGCGTCGCATCCAAATCGCTTAGTTATATTCCAATCCAATTTCCCTCGGTCATTCTTGGGGATCCAGATATTGTAGCCTTTGGCTGCTCCGATTGAGCCAAGTAAAGTTTGAACTTGTACGTGAGAAAGAGCCGGAATATTAGTCAATCGTGATTTATCAACTAAAGAATCAAGTTGATCCCATCCAATAAATGCTTCAACATTGAATCTTCCTGCATTTGCAATATAAAGGTCGTTGCCAGCATCTTGAAGGAATATTTGCACCTTTTATTGACCATCACTCGCAGGGGTTAGGGAGTGAAAAACTTCTTCGAAATCTGAGTAAGGCAAAATTATGGGGGCTTTTTGGTCCTGCCAAAGAAAGCATATGACAGATGGCATTCCCTCTAACTTCTGCAAATCCTTCTGTCTCAGTCCATAGAATGTCTGACCTCGGGGATGAACTTTTGAATATCGAATATAAACTCTTCCTGCTCCATTCCCAATATCGAAAAGGGAAAGGCTATCATCCAGTTTTCGTATGTTGCCAAACCTTTTCTTAAGCCCCTTAAGGAATCTTTCTTTTATCGCATTAGCCAACTTTGTAGAATCCTATGCGATCAATGCCATCAGTAAGGTTATTATAATCCCACCTGGCTCTCTCGTATATGCAAAATGCCTACCGGACACTACTGCCCTGCCCCCCATTTAGAAAAGTGGGGAGATTAACCCTAATTCAGGGACCTTACTGACCGTATTAGCTAACAAATTTTCTCTACTAACACCACCGCGTACGCGGCCATTCCCTCTCCCTTCCCCGCAAAGCCCATCTTTTCCGTGGTGGTGGCCTTCAGATTAATGTCTTCGGGCGTGAGCCCCATAATCGGCGTCAGATTGGCAATCATCGCCGGAAAATGAGGCGCCAGCTTGGGGGCCTGGGCGACGATGACCGCGTCCACGTTCACCGGCTTAAACCCCTTGGCCTTGACCACTTCCATGATTTTGACCAGCAGGATCAGGCTGGAGATGTTTTTGTAAGCTGGGTCGCTATCCGGGAAATGCCGTCCCAGGTCGCCTGCGGCCACCGCGCCCAACAGCGCGTCCCCCAGGGCGTGGCTCAAGACGTCCGCGTCGGAGTGGCCCGCCAGACCCAAATGATACGGGATTTCCACCCCCCCCAGGATGAGGGGCCGGCCCGCCACCAGCCGATGGGCGTCATAGCCCATCCCCACCCTCATGTCTGCCTGCTCCTGATCCAGGGGAGCAATGCTTCCGCCAGTTCCAGGTCCTCCGGGGTGGTGATCTTCAGGTTCCAGGGATCTCCCGGAATGACCGCCACCTGCTGCCCCATCTCTTCCAGGAGGGAGGCCTCGTCCGTGCCGTAAAAATTGCGGCTGTAGGCCTCCACAAAGGCCCGGCGCAGCAGATCGGCCTGGAACCCCTGGGGGGTCTGAATCTGCCAGATATCCTTGCGGTCCAGGGTATGAATCACCTTTTTCTGGGGATTGACCCTTTTCAAGGTGTCCTGGGCCGGCAACCCCAGAACGGCCCCCCCATGAGTGCGCGCCGCCTTAATGACCTGGCGTATCTGCTCCAGCGTGATAAAGGGGCGCACTCCGTCATGAACCAGGATGATGTCCAGGTCGTCTTCCTGCTGCAGGGCTTTCAGGGCATGGTAGACGCTGTCCTGCCGTTCTTTCCCTCCCGGCACCAGGCGCAGCACCTTTTTGCAGCCATAGGCCCCAATCACCTCTTCCTGGCAGTAATCCAGGTCATCGGGGTGAGCCACCACCGTAACTTCCTGGACTTCCTTGACGGTTTCAAAGACTTCGAGAGTATGGGCCAGGATAGGTTTCCCGGCCAACAGGAGATATGGCTTGGAAATCTGGCTTCGCATGCGCAGACCCATGCCTGCCGCGGGAATAATGGCCGCTACTCTCACGACTTAGCCTCCAAGGGCTCCTGGCAGGAAACGGTCCCGGCCCGGCCGGGAAGGCGCCCTTGCCTGACTCCTGCCACCGGAATCTCATTTGGGGCCGCCAATAGCTCCCGGGCCCAATCTTCCAAGCGCAAGAACTCCACCCCCTGCTCCCGGCACCGGTCCAACAGACCGGCAAAATCCGGGCGCAAAGGTCCGCCTTCCACCTCCGCGTGCACCGTCAAGACCTGGGGGGATTTTCCCTTTTGCAAACGGCTCAAAACCAACTCCGTAAAGTCCTCAGGACTACACCCGTTAAAGCCCAGCAACTCATCCAGCGTGGGCAGGGTGGTGGGGATTTCCAACAAAGGATTGATCTCCTCCCCAAAGCGGGGAAAATAAGGGGCTGACCCCCGGGTATCGCTGCTGTATAAAAAGCCGCTGGCAGCCAATACCGCCCGGTGGGCGGCGCTGCACTGCCACCCCGGCGCGGCAAAGGACCGGGCCGGGTGTCCCAGGAGAGACGCGAATATCTCCTGGGCCCGGGCTAATTCCCGGGAAACTTCCTCCTGGCTCATGGTTAACAGGTGATCGTGCCAGTACACGTGGTCATAGCCATGCAAACCAACTTCGTGGCCCGCGTCGGCCAGGATCTGCAAAATCTCTCCAGCGCCGGCGCCGATCAAGGGCGCCGGCAGCAGAGTACCATAGAACATGGTGCGAAGTCCATAAAGCGCCGGGGCCCGGGTACGCCACATTTTTTCCAAAAAACCCTGCTGCTTAAAGACCCGGAAGACCGCCTTGCCGGAATTATCCGGCCCCAGAGCCACAAAAAAAGAGGCCTTGATTCCCCGGACCGCCAAGGTCTCCACCAGGGCCGGGACTCCCTCCCGGAAGCCCTGCAAGGTGTCTACATCTACTTTCAATCCCAACTGGGGCGGCACGTAGGCTCCATAGTTGCGGTTTCTAAGAGATGGCCTAATCAGTAACCAGTTATCATAATCATTACTGACCCCTGATCACTGACCACTGACCACTGATCACTTGCTCTTCCCTCTTCGCTTCCTCCAGAAAGGAGTCCAGGGTGATTTTCAAGGAGGTTTTCAAGTCGGTCTGCGGCTCCCAGCCCAAGAGTTGACGCGCTTTGGCGATGGAGGGCTTGCGGCTGATGATATCCTGGTAGCCCTTGCCGTAATAATCTTCGTGGGGCGTCTCCACGATCTCCGCATAGACTTCGTCGTTTTTATGGTCCGGATGCTCTTTGAAAAGGTCCCGGAGCATATGGGCCAGCTCTTTTACCGAAGCCTCGTTAGCCGGGTTGCCGATGTTAAAGATCTGGCCGTCGGCCGCGCCCCCGGAGTTCTCGATGATCTTCATCAGGCAATCGATGCCGTCTTCCACGTAAGTGAAGCAGCGTTTCTGGAAGCCGCCGTCCACCAGGCGGATGGGGGTGCGCTCCAGCAAATTGAGAATGAATTGGGTCACCACCCGGGAGCTCCCTTCTTTGGCGGCGTAGAGGTCGTCCAGTTTGGGGCCGATCCAATTGAAGGGCCGGATCATGGAGAACTGGAGCTTCCCCTCCTGGCCGTAAGCCCAGATGACCCGGTCCAGGAGCTGTTTGGAGCAACTGTAGATCCAGCGCTGTTTATTAATGGGACCCAGGACCAGGGTGCTCTCGTCCTCGCTGAATTCTTCTTCCGGGCACATGCCGTAGACTTCCGAGGTGGAAGGGAAGATGATGCGGGTGCCGTACTGCACGCACTGGCGGACGATGCGCAGGTTTTCCTCGAAATCCAGCTCAAAGACCCGGAGGGGATTCTTGACATAAACCATGGGAGTGGCTATGGCCACCAGGGGCAGGGCTACGTCGCACTTCTTGATGTGGTATTCGATCCACTCCTTGTTGATGCCGATGTCGCCCTCCAGGAAGTGGAAGCGGGGGTGGTCCAGGGACTCCTCCAGTTTGTTGGAGTAGAGGTCCATGCCGAAGACTTCCCAGTCCCGGGTGTTAAGGATACGCCGGGTGAGGGCATTGCCGATGAAGCCGTTGACGCCGAGGATTAGAATTTTCATAAATGATCCATATAATTAATTGTTATTTTAATTTTAAACAATTGCATATAATAGCTTCCACATATGGAATATAGTACATAATACTTTCCCTCTGCAATTTAACTCAACATTTATTTCATTAGGATTCATTGGATTACTTTTTGCTGTTGCTGGCTTAGAAGTCGCGGGAGAAATGAATTTCCATAGATGAATTATTATTCCAAATAATGGAATCCAAAAAAAGAAAATAAAGAAAAAAATGGTTAACTCTAATAGCAAGCATAAATTGATTGAAAAGAACATGAGTGAAATAATAATCAAACTAATCAAAATAAAACTAATCAAGAAGCCAGAGAGTATCCGATGTTTACTAACAAAAACTGGCAAAGAATAAAAGGGGACAGGTTCATTATGGTACGCTATATTAATTTCGAATTTACAATAAGAATTTATATAACGATTTATTTTATCAATTAAGTAACTGAATAAATTAAAAATCATTAGCATAGATGGTGTCCCAACAAGAATAAAATAATAAATATTATTATCAATTAGTTTATATTCAATTAAAAGAATAATTGTTAACATTGAATTTGCGATTATGGCCCACAAAGACATCCAAAAAATCGGATAGAATTGATCTGGTAAAAAATAATCTTTTAAAATACCATTTTTATCTTTTCTTTCATCAATTTCTCTATAGAAATGATCCTTTTCCGATGGATCTTTTATCCATCTTTTTCTTTCTTTTTCATTTTCTTTTCTTTCTTTTTCATTTTCATTAATATCGCTCAATTTTTTGCTAAAGAAAATTTCTTTTTTGGCTGCTTTTGCTTGGATAATTCGATAGAGAAAACCATGTGAAAGACAATATTTACTTATTAGCCAAAAAACAATATTTCCAAGAAAAAATGCTACAAAAATTGCAATAGTTAACATAGATGATGAAAGTTCTATACCTCTTTCTAATCTTAATTGATTACCTTCAATCTTAATCAATTTTACTTGTTGTTGAAAAATATAACTATATGTAAATCCAAAAGAAGCCAATGCAGCCAAAAAATACCATTTTGCTTTCAATAAATTCTCACTTATTTTATTCATATTTTCTATTAATACTCTATATTCTGTAGTATAGAATTTATCAATTGGTTTCATTTATTTGATTATCCTCCATCTTTTACTCACCGGATATATGTGCCCGGTCTTTTCACGATCCCAATCTCTCACCCACCAAATCCCCCCAAGTCGCCAGCACCGGCCCCAGAAACTCCGGCTCCCCCTCCCATTGGGCCTGGGTGACGAGGAGATGGCCTTTACCGGTGGCCACCAGCAGCCCTTCCCCCGGCATACAGGCCACGATTTGACCGGCGGCGGTATCCTGGGAGGGGTGGGCGGCAATGGGCCGGCCCCACCAGATGAAGAGCTTGCGGCCCTTTAACGTGGTGAAGGCCCCGGGATAAGGATGGGTCACGGCCCGCACCAGATTATAGATCTCCTGGGCTCCTTTGTGCCAGTCGACCCGGCCGTCTTCCGGGCCCCGGCCCCGGAAATAGGAAGCCATTCTCTGGTCCTGGGGAATTTTCGGGGCCGTGCCGTCCCGGAGAGCCGGGTAGATTTCCTGCATCATCTCCCCGGCGGCCGATGTCATGCGGGCGAACAGCGTGCGCGCGGTGTCCTCCATGGTGATGGGCACCCGCTTTTGGGCCACCATTTCCCCTTTGTCGGGCTTTTCCACCATGTAGTGCAGGGTCACCCCGGTTTCCGTCTCCCCAAAAATCAGGACCCAGTTCACCGGGCAGCGGCCCCGGTAGCGGGGCAACAGACTGCCGTGGAGGTTCAGGGCCCCTAAGCGGGGCAGGTCCAGCAAGGGCTTTTTTAACATGTGGCGATAATAGCAGGAAAACAAAAAATCCGGCTTAAGCTTGGCCATGGCGGCCACAAAGGCCGGATCATTGGGGTCCTCGGGTTGATACACCGGCAGGTAATTCTTAAAAGCCAAGTCCCGCACCGAGGAGAACCAGATGTTCTCCCGGGGATCGTCGCCATGGGTGACCACGGCCGCGATCTCATCGCCAAAGTTGCGGCAATGCTCCATCAGGGCCTGGAGACAGACATAGCCGATGTTGTGATAACCCATGAAGATAAGGCGCATTAAGGGGTTTTCCGTTTTTCGTTTTTCGTTTTTCGTTTTGGGACCACCGTCACAGGCGCACCCCCTCCCGCCGCACGTTCTCAAATAGGGGACTTTTCCTTTCCTTGAGCCACTCTTCCGGTACCGGATAAGTGGCAATTAGCATACTGTGTTCCAGGCAAATATCCGCCACCCCATCGCCGATCCGGTCGATCTCCTGGCCCGGGCGCACCGTTCCCTCCAGGACTATCAGAACATCCACATCCGAATCTGCGTGAAAATCACCCCTGGCATAAGAGCCGTAAAGGTAAACCCCACGCAGGCGCTCCCCATAAACCTTCGCCAGATAATCTCGCAACTCCTTCAATGCCTGTTGGACGTCTGGGGGAATTTGGCGGCCGGACATGGGTTATTAATCCCTCGAACCAATTCGATAGCAAAGGTTTGTTTTTCGTAGCGAACCTTGTGTTCGCCCTTGCCGCATCGTGGGCGAACACAAGGTTCGCCCCTACATTTCAGTACCTTTTTGACTGCAACTCGGTTTAAGAACGCTTTTAACTTCGAACCTTGAACTTTGAACTACTGGCCACTGGCCACTGACCGCTAACTACTGGCCCCTGGCCCCTGACCCCTTTCCCCAGGTCCCCCCAGTTCCTGCCGGATGACAAACCGGGGCCGGCCCCGCACTTCCCGGTAGATGCGGCCCACGTATTCCCCCACCAGGGCCAGGGCGAAGGTGTTTAAGCCCACGAAGACAAAGAGGATGGCAAAGAGGGTGAAGACCCCCTCCACTTCCGGACCCATAAAAAGGCGGCGCAGAAAGAGATAAGCCCCAAAGCCCAGGCCCAGCAAGGCGATGCCGATGCCCATGACTCCCACCAGGTGAATGGGAAAATTGGAAAACCCGGTCATGAAGTCCACGTTGAGGCGCAGCAACTTGAGAAGGCCGTATTTCGACGTACCCCCCTCCCGTTCGGCGTGCCCCACCGGGATTTCCGCCACCCGCCGGGAAAAGAGGTTGGCCAGGGCCGGGATGAAGCTGGAGGACTCCTGGCACTGATTGATGCTGTCCACCACTTCCCGGCGATAGGCCCGGAGCATGCAGCCGTAATCCCTGAGCTTCACCCCGGTGACCTGGGACATCACCTGGTTGATGAGAAAGGAGGGAAATTTGCGGAAAAAGGAATCCTGCCGGTTTTCCCGCCAGCCCCCCACGGTATCAAAGCCTTCCTCGATCTTGGCCACCAGCTTGGGAATCTCTTCCGGGGGATTTTGCAGGTCCGCGTCCAGGGTAACCATCACCTGGCCCCGGGCCGCCCGGAAACCCGCAAAAATAGCCTGGTGCTGCCCGAAATTGCGGTTGAACTGGAGGGCCCGGATATTTTGGGGATGCTGCCGGTGAAGCTGGGTCAGGAGTTCCCAGGAACGGTCCGAGGAGCCATCGTCCACCAGGATGATCTCGAAAGTCTGGCCCATGGCCGTGAGGGTGCGGATCAGGCGCGCCCCCAGCTCCTCCAGATTGTCTTCTTCGTTGAAGACCGGGATGATTACCGAAATGTAGGGATCGGTGGATGGGACATTAAACGGCATGACCTGACTGGTCATAAGTTCCTTTTCCTTGGATGGGCTTATAATATAAAGGATCGCTCGTAGTGTTTCAGAATTATCGATTACCACAAAATCTGGGTGGTGTCCTAATCTGAATTATCCGCCGTAAATAAAGGACGAAGTTCCGCGATTCTTTTTCATTGGCCGATTCAAGGGCAGAGATATAGTCCAAAAGGGCATAATAACCTTGCTTGTCCCTCAAGCCTGCTGCTGTCTCGGGTGTGAATTTGACACTGCGGCGAAAGCTCGCAAGGTAAGGCCCCTTTGTACAAGGAATCAATCTATCATGCAGAAATGGGTTAATTACACGTTCATCCAGATCCCGGCCATTAAAAGCATCATCGCCTTGGTTGACATAAGGATGGCGGATATTGATTGACTGATCTATAATCCTTGCCAGCCCGCATCCTAATAAAACCTCGCGATATGACTGAGTAGAGGAGGCGAACAGTCGGTCAGCAGCGCCCTGAATTGCTATGGGGACGGGAGGGGGAGTTTTCTTCTGAAAATCGGCTTCTGCCTCTGCAAATAACTCTAGGAGGAGTTCGGCTGCCTTTTCGTATTCCAGCGTAGGCATGTTAATAATTCATCCATAGACATTCTTGTCGTACCTGCTTAATAGAATGACATTGCCTTAAAGGTGCATCGAAGCGCTTCCAACCTGCATATAACTTATCCATAGTATCGCAGCGATACCCAGAAATGGCGGCTTTCCCTTTGCATTTATTGAGAACCTGGGATAGCTCGAGATGCTGGTCTAGGTCCATCTCAAACCCATAGGCTTTGCTATCACCCCGCGTCTCATGTAGATAGGGAGGATCACAATAGAAGAGCGTATCGGCACTGTCATAGAGTTGGATAACTTCCACAGCAGGTCGATTCTCAATCTGCACCCGCAATAGCCTTTCAGCAATATCTTGTAATGCATCTACACCACCAAGCCAGCGAGAAACAACTCCCGACATTCCTGCCCGGCTGGTTTTTTTGCAGTTAGCCCAGCGACCAAGAGTAGCGGTCTGAGCTAAACCGGTGCGCGCTTGACGAGCTCTAATGTAGAAGCGACGAGCCCTCTCCAACTCATTGATGCCTTGCATACTACCATTAATAGCTAAATGGAACTCCTCTCGTGAAAAAGGAGTAAGAGCTATCGCTTTGATTAGATCATCAGAACGGTCACGAAGAAGGCGAAAAAAATTAACCACATCTCCATCGATGTCGTTGTAAGTTTCGACAGCAGAAGGATGGCGGTTCAAAAGTACTGCTGCGGACCCTGAAAATGGTTCACAGTAACAATGAGTATAGGGTAGTAAAGGAAGGAGCCAATCTAAGTGGCTGAATTTACCGCCATACCAGCCAAAAACGATACGGCGACGGCGTGTTGGGCGCCTTAGAGCAATAACGTTTTCAGGAATTGGGATGCTGTCCAGGTAAATTGGGGAAAGTCTCCGCTTATCCTCTTGACCCATGCCCTTGTCCTTACTTAAAGTTTATGTGGAGCCGCCACTTGCAGTAGACGGCGGCACCAAAAAAGCCGCGAAGCAGGCCGTAAGCCGAGTTCTGTTCCGGAAAAGCTCCGGTGATGATCATTCCTCTGGGACCCCGGTTGCCCGGGGCCTCAAGCAGCCTACCCGGGAGCTTTGGGCGGGCCACCCTCAAGCGCTCCCCTATTTGGCCTTGCTCCAGGTGGGGTTTTCCAAGCCGGCAATGTCGCCACTGCCGCTGGTGAGCTCTTACCTCACCCTTTCACCCTTACCGTGGACGGACCACGGCGGTCTGGTCTCTGAGGCACTTTCCCTGGGGTTGCCCCCGCTGGGGATTACCCAGCACCCTGCCCTGTGGAGCTCGGACTTTCCTCCGGCTGCCTCTACAGCAACCGGCGATCATCTGGCCTACTTCGCGACCCTTTGGGCTTTAAAGATCGTTTTGCGTTTTCCGTTTTCCGTTATTAAAGAAAAGCACCTTAATTTATATTTTACCTCAAACCAGCGTCACTTTCAAACGATCCAGGCTTAACGACAAGATATAAAAATCCTTATTTTTTTACGGAAAACGAAAAACGGAAAACGGTCTTCAAGAGCGGCGGTCGGCGGCTTCCCGGGCCAGCCGGTCGGCTTCCTGATTTCCGGCCCGGCCCAGGTGGGAGATAGCATAGGCCTCGAAGTTTTGCAACTCTTTTTGGGCCTGACGCCATAAGGGCAGGAGGTGGGGGCTCTTGACCCGGTAGGAGCCTTTGAGCTGCTCCACTACCAGTTGGGAATCGGCCAGGACCTGGACCCGGGTGGCCCCGTGCTCCCGGGCCATTTGCAGTCCCATAATCAGGGCCTGGTACTCCGCCACGTTGTTGGTGGTTTCCCCCAGATACCGGCTCAGTTGAGCTTTGAGAGCGCCCCCGGGGTCGTAAAGCAGGGCCCCGGCGCCGGCCGGGCCGGGGTTGCCCCGGGAGGCGCCGTCACAATAAAGCCGCCAGAAGCCGGACTCCCGGCGGCGGTAGGCTTCCGCTACCTGCTGAAAGAGATCCTGGAGTTCCTGGCGGGTGATCCTAAATTCTTCCAGGACCTGGTCGAGCGACGCACCCCGGGCCAGGGCCTGGAAAACCGCGGCCCGGGAAAGTTGCTTCTTCCGGCTCAGGACGCACCCTGGGAGAGGCCTTCCTCCGAGGCCTCCTCCTGCCAGTAGAGGATCCGCTGGCAATGGGGGCACTGGATGATCTCCACTCCCTTTTGCAGGTCAATGAACTGTTGGGGCAAAATGTTCATATGGCAGCCGAAGCAGACTCCATCGGATACCGGAGAGATGGCGGTGCCGTTGCGGCGCTGGCGAATAAACTCATAGCGTTTTAAAAGTTGCGCCGGCACTCCCTTGCGCAGCTCCAGGCGCTGCTTTTCCAAAACAGCCAACTCTTTCTGGAGCTTGGCCACCTGCGCCTCCACTTCCTTGCTGCGGCTGGCCACCAGTTCCTCCTGTTCCTGAAGACGCTCTGTTTGCTCGGCCAGGGCCTGGTCTTGGGCCGCCATGAGTTCCATCAGCTCCAAGACCCGGGTCTCCTTTTGATCCCGCTGGTCCTCTTTGAAGCCGATTTCCTTGAGCATGGCCTTGTATTCGATATTGCTTTTGATCTCCATGAGACGCTGGCGGCTGGCCTTGATGCCCTCCTCCATCTCCGCCACTTCTTTTTCCGTCTCCAACCGCTGTTTTTTCAGGTTCTCCAGTTCCTGGCCATGGGCGTTATATTCAGCCTGCATCTCCTCCAGGGTGGCGTTTTCCGCCTGGAGTTCCTGGGGGAGTCTCTCCAGGGACTGGGTGACTTCCCGAATTACCTTGTCCAACTCCTGCAAATCCACCAGACGCTTCAACTCCGATAACAAAGCTCAACCTCCATGCCTGTGTTTATCTTTTCCGTCCCGGCCCCGCAATTTTCAGGGGCTTCGGGAGATGAAACCGATTCCCTCCGATTTGCCATCAAAGGAAAATTTTTTCGTAGGGCGAACCCGGTGTTCGCCCGGACTGGTGTTTTCCTGCGCCCTGGGCGAACACCAGGTTCGCCCCTACAGGTAGCCAAAAGGGGCCTCCTCCGAGGCTGTTTCCACCCGGACCTGAAGTCCGGCTTCCTGAAAATGACGGCGCAATTGCCGGGCCCACTCCGGGATAAAGACCACCTCGCTGGCAAAATGCCCCACTTCCAGGACGGCAAACCCTGCGCCGTGCGCCGGGATGGCCTGATGGTGCCGCACCTCCCCGGTGAGATAGACCTGGGCCCCACGCTGCCGGGCCATAGCGATCAAATCGCCGCCGCTGCCGCTGCACAGAGCCAGACGTTGCACTTCCGTGGGCGCCTGTCCCCAGATTTTTACCTGTTGGACTCCGAAAATCTTCTTCACCCGTTCCACAACCTGCTGAAAAGGCGCCGTCTGGGACCAAATACCGATGCGGCCCAGCCCCAGGGGCGGACTCGGGTTGACCAACGGATAAACATCGTAAGCCGGCTCCTCATAAGGATGAACCTCCCGCAGGCGGGAGATAGCCGCACTCAGACGGCTTGCCGGCGCCAACACCTCCAACCGGGATTCCTGGGCCCGGGAAAGCGCGGCCACCTGCCCCCGGAAAGGCTGGGCCCCCTCTAAAGGAATATAAGTCCCCTCACCCCGGGATGCAAAGGTGCAATGGGAATAACGCCCGATGACCCCCACCCGGTCATCCGCCAGGGCCTGGCGCACCCGGTCTTCATACCCAACCGGCACAAAGACCGTCAGCTTATACCACTCATCCCGGCTGGTTTCCTCCAGGACCTCCACCTCTTCCAGTTCCAGGAGCCGGGCCAGATAGTCGTTCACTCCCTCCGGGGCCACGTCCAGGTTGGTGTGCCAGGCGGCATGGGCGATGCCGCCCCGGATCAGGGCCGCCAGCAACGCATCCAAGGGCCGATCCTCCCGCACCGTAGATAGAGGTTGATAGAGCAGGGGATGGTGGGTCAGGAGCAGTTGCGCGCCCTTGGCCTGAGCCGCCGCCACCACCGGGGCGCTGACCTCCAGGGCCAGCAACACCAAGTCCACCTGGTTATCCGGATGCCCCACCAACAAGCCCACCCGGTCTGCCGCCACTGCCCAACTTAAGGGATACAGGGCGTCCAGCCGGGTTAGGATCTCTTGCAACGCCGCGCTCATAGGACGTAAAAAAGGGGTGCGCAGAGAGCACCCCTTGGGGTTAAACCCCTATGTACGCAAAGCCTGCGTATCGTTCTCGGTAGATGTCCGACCCTCCAGTTTTCCAGGTGGTGGGCCCACCTGGATTTGAACCAGGGACCGTCCGGTTATGAGCCGGTTGCTCTGACCACTGAGCTATGGGCCCGAAGATTGTCATCATGCAAGTTATATTGTAATAATTATGCCCCTATTGTTCAAGGGGGTTATTGGTTAGACTCCGGATTAAATAGATTCGTTTACTAGGAATTTGCATTTTAGCGTTTTTGCGTGAGCCTTTTTCCTGACTTAGTGTTCAATAAAGCTCTTCAGCCTGGTGCTCCGGGAGGGGTGCCGCAGTTTGCGGAGCGCCTTGGCTTCGATCTGGCGGATACGCTCCCGGGTGACCTCAAAATCCCGGCCCACTTCTTCCAGGGTGTGGTCGGTCTTTTCGCCGATGCCGAAGCGCTTGCGCAGCACCTTTTCTTCCCGGGGAGTAAGGGTGGCCAGCATCTTCCGGGTCTGGTCCGCCAGATTGAGGTTGGCCACCGCCTCAATGGGCGTGGATATTTTCTTGTCTTCGATGAAATCGCCCAGGTGGCTGTCTTCTTCGTCGCCGATGGGGGTTTCCAGGGACAGGGGCTCCTTGGCGATCTTCAGGACCTTGCGCACCTTTTCCAAGGGGAATTCCATCTTTTCCGCAATCTCCTCCGGGGTGGGCTCACGGCCGATCTCCTGGACCAGGTAGCGGGAGGTGCGGATGAGTTTGTTGATGGTCTCGATCATATGCACGGGGATGCGGATGGTGCGGGCCTGGTCGGCGATGGCCCGGGTGATGGCCTGGCGGATCCACCAGGTGGCGTAAGTGCTGAATTTGTAGCCCCGTTCGTATTCAAACTTCTCCACGGCCTTCATCAAGCCGATGTTGCCTTCCTGGATCAGATCCAGGAATTGCAGCCCCCGGTTGGTGTATTTCTTGGCGATGGACACCACCAGGCGCAGGTTGGCCTCCACCAGTTCCCTTTTGGCTTTCTGGGCCAGGTATTCTCCCTTTTCCGCCAGGGCCAGGGTGGCTAATAACTTGTGCCCCGTCAGCCCCACCTCTTGCTCTACTTTGCGCAACTGCTTCTGGATCCTGGTCCACTGGGCCTCAATTTCCGCCATCTTCTCCAAGGAGAGGCCCCCGGGGATTTCGGTCAAGGTCCCCCGGCGATAGTCCCGCAAAACGGTGCGGAATTTGGTAGCCGAAATGCCCATCAAGGCCAGCAGCCTCTCCGCCCGCCGGTGGGCCTGGCGCACTGTGTAAGCGAAATGGCGCAGCTTCTCCAGGATGCCTTCCAGAAGAAAACGTTCCAAGCGCAGATTCTTCAAATGATCCGCCATGTGCTGGCGGACCGTCAGCAGGCTTTTGGCCACCTGGAGCCGGGCCTCACTCTTTAAAGGCGCAGCGGCCAGGTCTTTTTTCAACTGCCGGATCTTCTCCTCCTCCTGGCGTAAATTCTGAATCAGGTTCAAGACCCGGGATTTCTGGGTGGATTGGTCCAGGATGGGCTCATCTTCGTCATAATCCATCAGACCTGACTGGGGGTCCAGCTTTTCCTGTTCCAACTTGTTGGCCAGATTCATGATTTCCTTCAGGCCGTAAGGCACCTCCAGGAGGGCGCGCAGCACTTCTTTTTCCCCGTCCTCGATGCGTTTGGCGATCTCCACTTCTCCTTCCCGGGTGAGAAGGGAGACCATGCCCATCTCCTTGAGATAAAGACGCACCGGATCATCCAGTTTCGCCACCCCTTCCGGCTCCGGAACCAGTTCCCCCTCGTTTTCTTCCAGTTCCAAGGGCGTGGTCAGGGTCACTTTGCGATTGACCTCCGCCGCCGCCAGCTCCAGATCGTCAAAGATCAGGATGTCTTTCATCTGTTCATTTAAAAGGTTTTCAGGAGACAGAGAGTCATTCAGGTCATCCATGGCCATCAGGCCATCGTCATCCCCCATGGGCATAATTACTTGAAAGCCATCCATACCCATTCCCTTAGTCATCCATCCCCTCCTTCTACTGCAGACTAGTCTTTCAGGTCTTGCAGTTGTTGATCAATCTTCAATTTCTGAACCTGCAACGCCAATAGCTCCTCGCCGCCATACTGGGCAGCGGCCTGCGCCAGTTTCTCTTTGATCCTGGCCTGGGCCTTTCTGAGCCGCCGCCTGAGGCAGGCCCGGCGCCAATGTTCCGCCAGGAGTTCCGTGCAGGGTTCTCCCTCCCCTAAAGTCAAGAGACAGATTTGTTGCCTTAGATGTTCCTCTTCCACCCTCTCTATTAAGAGGCTGTGATCCAAGGCCCCGTGTTCCCGGAAACTGCTGATGATCAGATGCATCAGGTCCTTGAGTTCCCGATCCTCGAATTCCTGGGCCCATTCCTCCAACTCTTCCAGGGAAATGGTTAATGGTTGGTGCAGCACCCATCTGAGCAATCGCTTTTCCGGATTGATGGCCAGATGGCCCGCAGGGTCCAGGCGCTTCGCCGCCACCGGCCCCGGCGAGGAGAGGCTCTGCCGCAGCGTGCTCTCTGCCACTCCCAGGCGCTCGGCGGTGAATTGCACCCACAGGCCCTGCTCCACGGGATCGCTCAAGGCCTGGAAATAGGAGCGCAATTCCTCGACAATGCGTACCCGGCCCTCCACCTCCAGGCCGTGGGCCTTAACCAACTCCTCCACCAGGAAGGCAAACCAGGGTTGGGCCTGGTCCCAGGGGTCCTGGAACAGGTCCACACCATGCTGAAAGGCGTAAGTGTCCGGGTCCAGGCCCGGCGGCAGCGGCAAGACCCTTACCGCCAGCCCTTCGGCGGCAAACAAAGGAAAAGCCCGGCGCATGGCTCGGGCTCCCGCAGCATCTCCATCAAAAACCAGGACTACTTTGGCTACCTGGTTTTTTAACAGTCGCACCTGCTCCCGGGTAAGGGCCGTGCCCAGGGTGGCCACCACGTTGGCGATGCCGTGCACCCTCAAGGCCAACAGATCGAGGTAGCCTTCCACCACCAGGGCCGCGCCCGTCTGCCTTAGGCCCTCCTGGGCCTGGGGCAGGCCGTAGAGGGTGCGGCCTTTGGAATACAAGGGACTCTCCGGGGAATTGAGGTACTTGGGCTCGCCCTGGCCGATGATCCGGCCGCCGAAGGCGATGACCCGCCCCTGGCGGTCCAGGATGGGGAACATCAGGCGGTCCCGGAAGCGGTCGTAATAGCCCCCCTGCTGCCGGGGCATGAGGAGGCCCACCTCCTGGGCCGCGTCCAGGGAAATGCCCTTATTCTGCAAATGCCGCCGCAGCCCGTCCCATTCGTCCAAGGCGTATCCCAAAAGGAAGTCCTTGACCACGTCCGGGGTGAGGCCCCGCTTCTGCACATAAGCCCTGGCCTTTTCGCCTTTGGGGCCTTGCAGGTTGGCCTGATAAAAAGCCCCGGCCTCCCGGTTGATGGCCTGCATCAATTTGCGCTTTTGCGCCTGCCGGCCCCCTTCGGGTCCCAGGTCCCTGACGGTCAGGGGGATGCCGTAGCGCCGGGCCAGCTCCTCCACCGCCTCGGGAAAAGTGAGGCGCTGGTGCTGCATCATGAAAGAAAAGACGTTACCCCCCGCGCCGCAGCCGAAACAGTGAAAAATGCCCTTCTCCGGCGACACCGTAAACGACGGCGCGCTGTCCGGGTGGAAAGGGCACAGCCCCAGAAGATTCTTCCCCCGCTGGGTCAACTGGACGTACTGCCCCACCACCTCTTCAATCCGGGCGGCGTCCTTGATCTCCAGGAGCTTGTCTTCGGGGATGAATGCCATTTAGAAGCCCGTTTTCCGTTTTCTGTTTTCCGTTTTCCGTTGGGTCATCGGTCTGCGGTCTTCTGTTTTTTTTTTCGGTCGAAAAGGAGCCGCGGTTAAAAAAAGCTGTGTTTCGTTTTTCGTAGGGTAGGCCTCTGGCCCGCCCTCCGGTGCAATGCTGTTCACTTAGGCGTATCAAGATGAAAGGAAGCCATTTAAAATGTCATTCTCAGGGAGCCGGAGGCAAACGCAGAATCTCTAACTTCCTGGAAAAGCAGAGATTCTTCCCTCCGCTGCGCTCCGTTCAGAATGACATAACGTAGGGTGGGCACTGCCCACCGATTCCTAACCGCTTAAGTGAACCGTATTGCCCTCCGGTGGCACAGGCTTTCCAGCCTGTGCACCTTAGACCTACTCCCTTAACTCCACCACCGTCACTCCGGGGTTGTCGTCCCCGTGGACAGCCTTCACGGCATTATGGTGTTTCAGGTGGTCCCAGACCGCGGCCTTGAGCCTGCCGGTGCCCACCCCGTGGATGATGTCCACCTTCTCCTGGCCGTGGAGCATGGCCTGATCAATCAGCCGGTCCACCAGGGGCAGGGCTTCGTCCACCCGTAAGCCCACCACGTTCAGACTGGGGAGCCACTCCGGGGGCAGATGGCGGCTCCGGGACACCGCGCTCCGGGCCGGAGCCTCAACTTCTCCGGTTAAAGGCGTGATCTCTTCGGGCAGCACCCGGAGTTTAACCTTGCGCACTTGTACTTCCAGGCGTCCGTCCCGGCCGGCCGGGGCCAAAACCTGGCCGCTTAAGCCCAGGGCCGGTAAGAAGACCTTCTGGCCGGGTCCGTATTCCGGTACCTCTGTTTTCGCGGGCCGAGCCTTAGGGGTCAAGTCCTGGAGCAGTTTGGCCTGCCCGGCGGAAAACTCCTGGCGCAGACGGCCCCAGGATTCCTGGCCTTCTTTGAGGCGCTTGACTATCCTTTTGAATTCGGCCTCCGCCTGGCGGATACGCTCCTGGGCCAGGGCCTGGGCTTCCTGACGCCAGCGTTCCTGTTCCTCTTTAAAAGCCAGGTGTTCCTGGGCCAGCGCCTCTTTTTCCTGCTCCAGTTCCCCGGTCCGCTCCGCCAGTCTTTCCTGGTCGTAGGCCAGTTGCTGCTGGGCCGCTTCCACTTCCGCCAGCAGCCGGTAGGCCCTAAGTTCCTCCTGGTCCAGGTAGCCTTCGGCCTGCTCCAAAATCTCCGGCGACAGACCCATTTCCCGGGCGATCTTCAGGGCGTTGGAGGCCCCCACCACCCCGTAGGCCAGGCGGTAAGTGGGTTTACGGGTCTCTTCGTCAAAGATCACCGCCACGTTGACGAAACCGGGCTGCTTTTGGGCAAAGCTTTTGATCAGAGGGATATGGGTGGTGGCCGCGCCGTACGCCCCCCGTTTGTTAAAGGCCTGGAGCAGGGCCAGGGCCAAAGCCCCCCCTTCCGTGGGGTCGGTGGCGGTGCCCAATTCGTCCAGGAGCACCAGGGCCCGCTCCGGCAACTCCTCCAGCATCGTCAGGGACCTTTTCAAGTGGGCGGAAAAAGTGCTCAAATCCTGGTGCAAATCCTGGGGGTCGCCGATATCCGCAAAGACCTGATGGAATGGATGAAACTCGCTCCCTTCCGCCACGGGAATGGGGATGCCGCTCTGCACCATGAGGGTCAAGAGCCCCAGGGTCTTCAGGGCCACGGTCTTGCCCCCGGCGTTGGCCCCGGAAATGATGAGAAAGCGCTGCTCCGGCGTGAGTTTCAGGTCAATGGGGACCACTTCCGGGTTACGAAGATTTTCCCAGCAGCGTTGCACCAGCAAGGGATGCCGGGCCTGGCGCAGGTCCACCCCGGGCCGGGAGCGCCAGATGGGTTCCCGGGCCTTGAAGTGCCGGGCGAATTCTACCTTGGCCTGGAGCCCGTCCACCTCCGCCAGTCCGGTAAGAATCTCCTGAATTTCCTCCAGGTGATTGCGCACCAGGTCGGTGAGGCGGCGCAATACCGCCTCTTCCTCCCGCTTTTCCCGGTTGTTCAGAAGATTGAGCTGGTTGTTCTGCTCCACGATGGCCAGGGGCTCCAGGAATAAAGTGGCCCGGGTCTGGGACTGGTCGTGGATGATGCCTGGAATCGCGCCTTTGTGGTCGGCCTTCAAGGGGATGACGTAGCGGCCGTGGCGCTGGGAAATGGTGGCGGTCTGGAGGGCGTTTTGATACTCGGACCCGAAAAAATTCTGTTTGATCTGCCGGTTGAGGCTCTCCCGGGTGTGCGACAATTCCCGGCGCACTGCGGCCAATTCCGGGGAGGCCTGATCCAGGATGAAGTTGTGGGGGCTGATACACTGTTTCAGGGCCGCCCGGAGAGAGGCTAAATCATGGAGCGGCCCGGCCAGGGCCTTGAGAAGGGGGTAGGCGTCACCCTCTTGGTGGAGGTAGTGCCGCGCCTGGCGAGCCAGACGCAGCACCTGCAAAATATCGTTGAAGGCCTCCGGCGGTAGCAAACTGCCCCGTACCATGGCCTTGGCCAGCCAGGAGGCCAGGTCCGGAAAATCTGCCAGGGGCAGTTCCCCTTCCCGGCTGGTAAGGTCTTGCAACTCGTGAATTTCCTGAAATTTTGCCCGGATGCTGGCAAGGTCGCTGACTGGCCTGAGGGTCGCCAAGAAGTTCCGGCCCAAGGCGGAAACGGCGTATTGCTGCACCACCCCCAGGACCCCGGGAAATTCCAGGGCGGTCAAGGTTTGCTCCGGCATGCCCCTCCAGATTGATACTGGCAAAGGGGGGAAGGATCAGGAGCCTAAACGCCGCCGCACGATCTCCTGGACCACCTTCCCGTCAGCCTGGCCCTTAAGATGAGCCATGGCGCTTTTCATTACTTTACCCAGATCTTTGGGGCCGGCAGCCCCCACTTCCTGGATGATCCGGGAAACCACCGCCTCCACCTCTTCTTGAGAGAGTTGGGGCGGCAAAAAAGAGAGGAGGACGCTTAGCTCCTCCTCTTCTTTGTGGGCCAGGTCGGGCCTCCCGGCTTTTCCGTATTCAATGATGGCCTCCCGCCGTTGTTTGACCTGAGTGTTGATTACCGACTGTAGTTCTTCCTCGGTCACCTGGCGTTTCAGATCCACTTCCCGATGGCGGATGGCGGTTTTTAACATCCGCAAAGTGGATAACGCCACGGCCTGTTTCCCTCTGAGGGCCTCCTTAAAGGCCTGATCCAGCCGCTGAGAAAGGGAGGTCATGAACCCTCAATCTTGCGGAGCTTCTTTAAAGCCCGTTTTTTGGCCGCCAAAATTTTCTTTTTACGCTTAATACTGGGTTTTTCGTAGTGTTCCCGTTTGCGAATTTCCGATAAGATTCCTGCTTTTTCGCATTGTTTCTTAAAGCGTTTGAGGGCGACCTCGAAGGGCTCGTTGGGTTTCACCCTGACGCCCGGCATTCATTCCAACCCCCTCCCCGCTGGCAATTTCCTCTCCCGCCGGTCCATCCCCCAGGGCCGGGCGGCCATAGAAGTCAGGTGGCGGGAAAAGTTGTGTAATCCTCAAACGAATATTTTTTATCATCTATTTCGAATCTGTCAAGGGTTATTTATTTGCGCGCTTCCCTTAACCCCCGGAGAGACCTGGGCAAAAGTTTTCCCAGTGAGCCCCATTAATTGAATGGTGGATGTTGGGGAGGTAAGAAAATTTTTGTCCGGGACGGCCCTTCCCCTGGAAATCCGGGCAATTCTGATTATCTTATTTAAATTAAAGGAGAAAATACTTATAAATTCACCGCCCTCCCCCGGGCAGCCATTCATCAGCCAGCGCTCACCCTTAAGTCCTTAAAAGTCCCTGGAGTCGCGGTTTAAATCATGAACTTGGGACTTTTCCGGCAGGTACTTGGAACTTGGACTTGGCAAATGGTATCATTTAATAGTAAGCATAGATATTATCTCGGGTTCCTGAGTCTGATAGAAATTAACCGGGCGGAGACCTCGATAATCATAAATGATTGATTTGGTTAATGATGAAAGCTTTTGGCGCCCTTAAGAACCTGATACTTGCCACCCTGGTTTGCCTGTGGCTCGCTCCCCTTCCGGCGGCGGCCACCAATCCTCTGGGGGAACCTGATGAACTCCTGAAAAGTCCCACCCTCGATCTGGGCCGCGCCCTCTATGCCCTGGACCTCTATGCGGGCATCCTGGCCCAGGCCCGGCCGCCCCAGGCTCCCATATTGACGCGCCTGACCCGCACCTGTTTTCTCATCGGGGAATTGACGGTGCCCAGCCAGAAACACAAATATTATGAAAAAGGCCAGGCTTATGCGGAAATGCTCTTAAAGGAGCAGCCCACCCGGGTGGAGGGCCCATATTGGCTGGCCTTAAACCTTTGCGGTCTGGCGGATACGGGGGGAGCCTTGGTGGGCCGGAAACTCCTGCCCCAAATCATGAAAAAGCTGCAGCAGGCCCAGGCCATTGATGAGACTTACGATCAGGCCGGGTCCCACCGGGTCTTGGGGCGCATCTATTTTGAAGCCCCGGCCTGGCCCTTTTCCGTGGGTGATCTCCAACAATCTCTCAACCACCTTAACCGGGCCGTGCGTCTGGCCCCGGACAACAGCACCAACCACCTCTATCTGGCGGAAACCTTGTTGAAACTTAATCGCCAGGAGCAGGCCCGCCAGGAATTGCAGCGGGTGCTCCAGTGCTCCCATCATGCTCTGATGCCCAAGGGCTTAGAGGATGATCGCCGGCAAGCCCAAAAGTTGCTGGACAGGGTCAAAGCCGCATCTGAGGGTAATTGATGTTTTTGGGGAAGTGGTCCCTGGACCCAAACCGCAGGAATAGCCCGGCCTGGCCTCAGGCGATACCGCTAAAAGAGCTGGGCTGCCGGCTCCTCGCCCTGTTTTTGGTCTTCCTGGTGGCCGGGTGCATCACCGTCAAGGTGGACCTCTTCGAAGAATCCAAGCCCCTTAAGGAAAAGGTAATTTCCGGTTATGGCCGGAATAAGATCCTGCTGGTGGACGTCTCCGGGATGATCGTGGAGACCAGGCCCCGGGGCGTATTGAACCTCCTGACCTCGGTGACCACTCCCGACCGGATCAAAGAGGTGTTGGATAAGGCCGCTAAAGATAAGCATATCAAGGCCGTGGTCCTCAGAATCAACTCTCCGGGAGGCACAGTCAGCGCTTCGGACATCATCCACCACGAATTGATGAACTATAAAAAGGAGACCGGGGTGCCGGTGGTGGCCTGTCTCATGGGCCTGGCCACTTCCGGGGGTTACTATCTGGCCCAGGCGGGAGACACCATTATCGCCCATCCCAGCGGGATTACCGGCTCCATCGGCGTGTTGGCCATGAAACTGAATATCAAGGGACTGATGGATAAGGTGGGAGTGGAAGGCGAAACCGTGAAAAGCGGCCGCTGGAAGGATTTCTGGTCTCCCTTCCGGCCCGCCACCCCGGAAGAAAAGCAGATGATGCAGCAGGTCATCAACAGCTATTACCGGAGTTTTGTGGACGTGGTGGCCCAAGGCCGGAAAATGGATCTGAAGGAGGTGCAGCGCGTGGCGGACGGCCGCATCTACACCGCATCCCAAGCCAAAGACCTGGGACTGGTGGATACCTTGGGATACCTGGACGATGCCATCGATCTGGCAAAAAAACAGGCGGGGCTGGAAGAAGGTGTCAAAGTGGTGCGCTACCAGCGCCCCGATAGTTACCGCCCCAATATTTATTCCGGACTTCCCGATCTTTCCTGGGCCGTAACCCCTCAGTTCTTTTATCTGTGGTGGCCCGGAGAGCTGTAGCATTTTTTTTTTAAGGTTTATTCCCCTCGGGCCGATAAGCTAAGCAAGAGGCAGGAAGCTGCCACTTTCTCACAACAAGGATGGGTGAGGAAGTCCTTATAGTGCCCGTAAAAACAACCAGTTGGGTGTTTTTCGGGTGATAAGGACTCGTCTCCCGTCTTTCTGTGTTTGCAGGCTGGGGGAGCTTCTCCGATAGCAGCAGCAGGCAAGCCTTGACGGGCAAAAAAAGAATGCTTAACTATAAATACGAATAATAATTAGGAACTTTTATGAAAATTACTGATATTCAAGGAACCGAGGTCAGTCTATTACAAAACGAGCAGGTGGGGGCGGTAGATTCCCGGACGAAAAAAACCGAGAGCATCCAAAACACCGACAATATCCAGCTGTCCCAAGAAGCCCGGCTGATGCAAAAAGCCAGTAAAGTCATTGCCGAGACTCCGGACGTGCGGCAGGAGAAAGTCGAACCTCTGAAAGAGGCTGTGGATCAGGGAACCTACCCGGTGGATGCACAAAAAGTAGCCAACAGCATGATCGCCAATATGCTCATGGAGCGCTAAGGTTCCCAGCGACCATCAACAGTAAGTAGGGTATTGGGGTAAGGGGTGTCCCGAGGGGGGGGCGCCCCGTTTTTTTCCTCTTAAGTTGAGGCGGGGGCAGCGGCCTCAGGACCCTGGCCCCTTCCCCCGCAAATCCCGAACCCGAGTCAGTAATAACTCCGCAGCCTGCTTCACTTCCCCCTCAGTGGTGGGCCGCCCTACGCTCAGGCGCACTGCGCCCCGGGCCACTTCCGGGGTCAACCCCATGGCCGCCAGCACCGGGGAGATGGTTTCCTCCCCGCTGTGGCAGGCCGCTCCCAAAGACGCGGCCAACTCCGGAATCCCTCCCAGGATGTCGCTGCCGGAGAGCCCCGGAAACGAGACGTTTAAGGTGTTGGGAAGGCGTTCTTTTTCGGGGCCGTTCAGCACTAACTTCGGATAGCCCGCGGTCAAGCGGGCCTGCAACAGATCCCGCAGGTTATGCAGGTGCAGGCCGTCCCCGGCCAGACGCTCCCGGGCCAGACGGCAGGCTTCTCCCAGGGCCACCAGATAGGGCACGTTTTCCGTGCCCGGGCGGCGTCCCCCTTCCTGTCCGGCGCCGTGGAGCAGGGGGCGGAATTGGCAACCAGGCCGCACGTACAAAGCGCCCACGCCTTTGGGAGCATAAAATTTATGCCCTGCCAGGGTGAGAAAATCCACCTGGAGTTCCGCCACCTTGACCGGTATCTTGCCCACGCTCTGGGCCGCATCGGTATGGAACCAGACCCCTGCGGCCCGGGCCAGGTTACCGATCTCACTTATAGGTTGCAGGGCGCCGGTCTCATTATTGGCGTGCATGACGCTGATCAAAATGGTCCGGGGAATAAGGGCCCGGCGCACCGCCTCCGGGTCCACCAATCCTTGGGAGTCCACGGGCAGGATGGTGATTTCAAAGCCCTGGGACGCCAGATCCCGGCAGGGGGCCAGCACGGCGGGGTGCTCAATGGCGGTGGTAATGATCTGCCCCGGACCCCGATGCCGGGCCACGCCTTTGAGCACGGTGTTATTGGCTTCGGTGGCCCCGCTGGTAAAAACGATTTCTTGGGGACGACAAGAAAGGAGGGCCGCCACCTGGCGCCGGGCCGCGGCCACCGCCTCTTTGGCCCTGATCCCCAGGAGATAATCGCTGCTGGGGTTGCCGAATTCCGCCTCCAGAAAAGGCCGCATGGCCCGGAAGACTTCCGGGGCGATGGGGGTGGTGGCGTTATAGTCGAGGTAGATCATGAGGTTTTTACTTAACCCTCCTATTCCTTATCGACTCCATTAACGTTAATAGGTAGACCATTTTAGCCCTTAAGCTTATTGTTTTATTTTAGCCGGATAAAGCCAAACCTGTCAATTTAGGAATGACATAGACGATCAATTACAGACTGATATACAAAACTATTTATAAAAATTAATTATACTGCATAGCAAATTACTTGACATTTTATAATATAGCTTATTATATAATATTTTTAAACTTTTATATTTCGGCGCCAAGAGGGCTTATCGGAATGGAGGCCCGTACCCCGTGTGCTTAATAATTGTAAAGTCTGCAAGATACACCTAGACCCAATGCCGTTGACTTAAGGAATGCTCCAGGTTATAATCAAGCATAACTTATTGAAATGAAAGGATATCACATGATCACACCGTGAAATTATCGTGCCAAGTGCGGCAGAAAATGATACTGCTGATAT
>JBMORF010000052.1:0-11747 GCA_049322315.1 Thermodesulfobacteriota bacterium
CCAGGTATTGTCTGGCGGAGATCACCTGGAGAAAATATCGTCCCCGTCCAGGCCGCAAATTCCCCCGCAAATCAAAGAGCCGCCATGGTAAATGGGCCAACAATTGGGCTTAAGTCAACGGCATTGTACTTAGGGATGCCCTCGGATGTTCATAAGATTTTACCAAATTTTTAGTAAATACCTCGCAATTAAAAAAATCATAATCAATTGAACCGGAAGACTTATCGACATCCTCCCAATTCACTTTATATCCACCCATAGAGAAATTTGGCGAATTAAAAAGATAATTACTATTTAAACAAGTGTCAGAAATATCGCGCAAATCAACTATTTGTCTAAATGGAAGTAACATTCTAATTGCTTGAAGGGGCGGAGAAGCACTTAAAACATGGACAATGAATGTTCTGATGCAAAATAAATCCCCCGACTTATCGATCCAAATCCTGTCGACAAATTTCACAATCACACATTCACAATCCTTATCCTTATGTGATTTAAAAAAAGCAACCAGCATTAATCACACCTCCATAAAAAAAGGAAACCCGAGAATTTCAAATTTCCAGGTTTCCTTCTCTGTCTTTATAGAAATTTTCGGCGACAGGTTTTTAAGCTATATCTTTCTCCTCGGCAAACATAAAATTACTCCTCTTTGCTCTTGGCTTGGTTATAAACATTAATAGGCTGGTAGTCAAGATCTCTAGGGAAATTTGCCCCTTTCAACCATCTGCTCCTGTCAGTGCATCGGAGGCTTGATATAAAAACTTAAAATAATTTTTATAACAGTTGATAAAAATTTAGGATTCTTCCTCCTCCTGATTGATTAAGATAAACTTATACTTGATGGGATGCATTAAAAATCAACAAGTTAAAAATTGCAAGAAATATTTTATAAATTAAAAAATTATCTAAAGGCCTGGTAAATATCATCCTGTCTTGTCTGTATCCAACTCCTAATTTCTCCAATCTCTAGGGAATAACCGGATATCCTCAAAAATATACGCGGCTTGGGGAGGGGTGGAGAGGGCCAGGGTCTTCAGGATCCTGGCCCCTCCCCCACAAATCACTCACGGCCGGATGATCCGGCCCGCCTGCATTTGGGCTTCCAGGATGGTGAACATATTGGAGACCCGGCCCACGGCCAGGCGCTCCCGTACTTTATAGTAATCCAGGCAGATGCCGCAGACCAATAGCTCCACCCCCATCTCTTCCAGGGCCTTGAGTTCGGGAAGGACCGGGGAATCGTCCAGGGCCAGGAAGACGCCCCGGTTATAGAAGAGCAATTTGCCGGGCGCTTCCAGCTGCACCAGGGTGGGGACGCAGGCCCGCATGAGGCTGGCCCCCAGATCGGGGTCGCCGGCGCCCATGGTATCGGCGGCGAAGACCACCACCGTGCTCCGGGCCTCCGGGGCGGCGTCGGGAAAGATGCAGGCGGACGGTTTTCCCCCCTCCGGAGGCCTGATGGTCAAATGATAGCAGCCTGATTCCGCAGTGGCCGCCACCTGGCAACCCCGGCTCTCGGCAAACCGGGTGACATTGTCCCGGGCGGCGAGGTTGTCCACCACCACGATCAATTCCCGGTCGCTTTCGGTCTCCAAAGCCTCCTTGGTGCGCACCACCGGCAAGGGACAGGCCAAACCCGTAAGGTCCAAGATCTTTGCCATGGGTCTCCCCAAGTGAGTGGTCAGTGACTAGTGGTCAGTGGCCATTTTTCAGGTCAGGTCTTCAAAAATACCATTTCGCCAAAAATTGTCATTCTGAGCGGAGCGACTGAAGAATCTAATTCCTTTGCTCAGGATGACAGAATTAGGTTTTTCAAGAGCCTAAGTTTTATCAGTTTATTAACTGGCCACTGATCACTGGCCACTGATCACTGACCACTGACCACTTTAACTCTTCCCCTCCAGGGCGATGGCCAGGGCGGTGGTGAGTTTGATGACGTCCTGGTTGGATTTCCGCAGGTGCCGGGAGAGCAGTTGGGCCAGGTTCAGGACGAGTTTCAGACCCATCTCGGGGTTGTCCCGGACCAGGGTCAGGAATTCCTGGCGGTTAAGCTCCAGGAGGCTGCAATCGGAGAGGGCGGTAACCGTGGCGGAGCGGGCCTCGTTTTCCAACAGGGCCATTTCCCCGAAGCAGACTCCATCCAAGGCCCGGAGGCGGATCATCACCTTTTCCTTGGGGGTGTCTTCATCCAGCACCAGGGTCAGGGCCTTGGTGATTTCCACCTCTCCCTGGCACATAACAAAGAGGCTGTCCCCCCTCTCCCCTTCCCGCAGGATCACCGCCCCCGCGAGAAAGTTCCGGGGGGTGGTGCGGTCCAGCACCTGCTGGATTTCGTGTTCTTCCAGGTCTTGGAAGAGGGAGATTTTTTTGAGGAACTCGCATTGTAAGGTCATAGAAGAGGCCGCTGGGGGGCAATGACCACCACGTACTGGTGGGGCCCCAAAATCTGGGAGTCCGGCGGGTTGACCTGACATTCCACTTTGGTGCGCCCAAAGAGATGGGTCATCCCGCTTTCCGTGAATTTACGGCGAATGAATTCGTCGATACCGGATGGTTCACCGGACAACAAATCATCCAGGGCCAAGGCCTGTCCTTCGGTATAAACGGCTACGGGGAGGGCCTGATGGCGCTCTTTCAAAAAAGCGGCCAGATCTC
This sequence comes from Thermodesulfobacteriota bacterium, assembly GCA_049322315.1. Classification (GTDB taxonomy): domain Bacteria; phylum Desulfobacterota; class Desulfobaccia; order Desulfobaccales; family 0-14-0-80-60-11; genus SURF-52. The sequence continues at coordinate 2,656 of JBMORF010000052.1, forward strand.
CCAGGGGCCGGCCGTGAAACCCAATGGGCACCGGCACCGGCCAGAGGTTCTGGCCTTCCACGGACAGCAGGGTGGTAAAGATGTGGAACAGACCGGGGGAGGAAAGGGCTCCGGCCAAGAGACAACTGTCGTATTGCCCCCGGATCATGATCTCATCCACCCCGGCCCGCTCCAGATGGGGCCGGTTTTCCGGACGCAGCAGTTCCGCCAGGACCCGAATCTTGGAGTTCATGGACTTAAGGGTGAGGGCGGTGAGGAGGGTGCGCTGATCCACCTGCTCCGCGGTCTCTCCCTCCTGCCGTTCCGCCAGGACCAGGGCTTTGCTGGCCAGATGCACGTTGGCTTTCTGGAGAATATCCTCCCGGGAGGGATCCCCCCAGAGATATTGCAAATCGAAGGCGGCGAACCTTTCTTTCAAGGACTCCAACTGCTCGGCAGGCAACCGATTGACCAGCACCACCGGAATGGGCGCCGTCAGACGCCGCAGTAGTTGGTCCAGGAGGAACTCTCCGTCATAGTGCCAGCCCAAGATCATAATATGATTAGCACTCTTAATGGCTTCCAAACCTCTCTCCCTGCGAAACTTGCGGGAAATAAAAACCGAGGCCACGGTGGCGGTGAGCAAGGAAAGGGTCAATACCCCGCCCAGCATCAAACCCGTGCCCACCAGACGCCCCCCCAAGGACTTGGGAACCACATCCCCATAGCCTACAGTGGTGAGGGTGACCAGAGCCCACCAAATACCATTGCCGAAGCGGTCCACCCAGGGCCCGCCCTCGGTTTCGAAGAGGGAGAACCCCAATCCTCCCAAGAGGACCACCAGGGCTACAGCCCCCAGGAGGTAGGAGACCCGCTCTTGGTGCAGCACCTCCAAAAAACTGGTGATATAGTCCTTGAGCACAGTCCCTCAAACTTAGAAGCCGCTCAATTAAGCGCCATCTCCAGAAATTGACTCTTCCCTGAAGGAAAGGGGGGGAAGAATCAGGTCCAACCCCTGACTCCGGACAAATGCCCGGGAGAGCCAGCGGTTATGGCGCTCGATATTGTCGGCAGCAGGAAATATGGGATATTGCAGTTGGAGAATAACGGCTCCCAATTCCAGGAAAACCGCCCTGGACTTACCGGCCGGGGCCTGATCCTGGGACTCTCCCGGATTTAACGGCAACCCCCAACGTTTATGGAGGCCGGATCACTCCTGAAAAAAGGAGGCGCAGGAAGTATCAGATTCCCAGACGTTGACCCGGCTCACCTTTACCCCGTCCCCGTTGAGAACTGCGGCCAGGCGTTGGAACAGGAAAAAAGCCAGGTTCTCTGAAGAAGGGTTCTGCTGGCTAAAGGCCGGCAACTCATTCAGATACTTGTGATCGACCTCCTCCAACAACTCCCGGGTACGGGCCTTAACCGCGCCGAAATCCATAAGCAGCCCGGCCGCATCCAACCGGTCTCCCTGCAGAAAGACCTCCACTTTCCAATTATGGCCGTGGAGGGCCTCACATTTGCCATAGAAGTTTTCCAGACGATGGGCCGCGGAAAACGACGTGATGATCTTTACTTCATACATATAAGTTCAACCCACACCTTCTTTGAGACGTCGCAGCCGGGTTTCCGCCCGGCTGATAAAGGCTTTCAGGTCGCTTTGCAGTCCTGCCAGCTCTTTGTGATGCTTATTCTGGATTTTTTTCAGCTCTTGGAGCCAGAAATCCAGGATGGCCGTCTCCCGTTGGCGCAGTTCCTCTTCTACCCGTTGTTTTAATTGTTTTACCAGAGCTTCGTTCATGGGCCACCTTTTTCTAGCTACTCTAAATCCCCGTATCTGTCAATCAGGCCGGGACTTTTTGCCTCCTGCCTCAAAATAAACGGATGGGCCACTGGTGCCGTCGGGCCAGGCGCTTCAAGCGCCAGGAGGGATTGACCGCCACCGGGTGTCCGATACGGTGGAAAAGATGCAAATCCTGGAGATGATCCCCGTAGGCAAAAGACCGGTTAAGGTCCAGGCCATGGTCCCGGGCTAGCTCCAGGAGCAGGCGCAGTTTGTTTTCCCCCCGGGGATGCAGGCCGTTGATCTCTCCCGTAAAACTATTGCCGGTCTGCGCCACCTCGGTGGCGATGAGCCAACCTGCTCCCAGTTCTTCCTTTAAGGGCAGGGTGAGAAACGCCAGGGAGCCGGTGAGCAAGACGATATCATGCCCCTGGGCCTGGTGCTGCCTTACGCAAGCCACCCCCACCGCGCTCAGGCGGGGAGAAATTTTCTCCCGATAGCATTTCCCGGCCACTTGCAGGGTTTCGGCCACCGGCAGGCCCTTAAGATAGGTTTTATTCCGGAACCGTTCCTTGGGGTTCAAGGCCACAGTTCCCAGGTAACTCAAGGCCCTGGGTTTGGGCAGCAAACCATGCCGCACCAGACACCGGAAGAAAAGGCGTTCGGTGAAGCCTTGAATCAGAGTCCGGTCTACGTCGAAGACAGCGGCTATGCGATCCATGTCCATTTCCCCAGAGGCGCCAGTTCCGGGACAATCAACCCCGCTCTCATCCCTGTTTGGCCTTGGCGCCGAAATAGATGCGGCCGTCCAGCACCACCGGAATCCCCCGGAGGATGCACAGCCCCACAGTTAGGAAGATAAGCGTTCGGTTCAGGGGATGCAAGGTTACCAGGATTTTTGGATTTTCCACAGCCAGGGCGTGGGTGAGGTAGAGAAAACCGAAGGCCAGGGCCTTGGCCAGTCCGTAAAAGGCGCGCATAAAACGGGAAGCTACCAAAAACCTCCCCACGGGGGAGTGCATCATCCCGAAGCCGGATTTCCCCTGGGCCAGGGCCACCCCCCGGATACCGTCCACCACGAAGGAGCGGACCAAAAAGACGATGGGCACCCATAAAGGGACCAGGCCCAGGTACATGAAAGTGATCCAGAGGATGTTCTCCACCGCCCGGTCCAAGGCCACGTCCAGCACCGCGCCCATCTCCGTGACTTCGTGGCGCAGCCGGGCCACATAGCCGTCAAACCAGTCCATTAAGTAAAGAATAATCAGCAGTCCCAAGCCCAAAAGGCGCAAGGACCTGAGGGGTACGAACAATAAGGCCACCAACAATAACAGGAGGGGCAGGCGGGCCAGGGTTATGGTATTGGCCAGGGACATGGGGAAGACCCAAGAAGTTTGTAATTAAATTTAAAGTTATCAAAATAGTAGAGGGGGTTCAATGCAATACTCCCCTCTTTCCGGCAAGGAGGCTCCCAGCAAAAGGGCTTTTTTGTCATCAAGTTCTATGCTATGGTGCAATAATAAGCGGCCTTTCTTCAGGCCGATTTCTGGAGTCAAGACGGGGGTTAAGGATGACCATCTCCAGACAGAATGACCAGGATTCAATGGAGGAATTGGAGCAGCGCTATGAGTTGCTGCACCGGCTCCGGGAAGAGCCTTGGGGCGAGGTTTGGCTGGCCAAAGACCGTCTCCTGCAGACGGAAATCGCCCTCAAGGTCCTGCCGCGCACCGATCCGGAGTGGAACCTGGGCCGCAAAATCCTGATTCAAGAAGCCGTCTTGTCTGTGGTCCTGCGACACCCCCTCATCCTCGGAGCCTTTTTCCTGGGGGAGGCCGATGACGGCCTGTACCTGGTGGAGGAAGCCTTTAGCGGGGAGAGCCTGATCTCCCGCCTCTCCCGGAAGCAGCGCTTCTCCTTGCCCGAGACCCTCCGCCTACTGGACCGGGTGGCCCAGGCCCTGGCCTTCGCCCATCAACGGGGAGTGTCCCATCAGACACTCAACCCTTTGCACGTGCTTCTTGCGGATGAGGAAGTCAGGGTGGCCAATTTCGCCAGCCCTCCCCGGGACGACGAACAGGCCAGGCACCTGGAACTCAGAGCCTATACGCCGCCCGAAGTCATCCGGGGGGAAGAGACCTCTCCGGCCGGCAATATCTTCTCCCTGGGAGTCTTAGGTTACCGTTTGTTAGCGGGCAGCCTGCCTTATCCGCTGACCTTCGATGAGCCCTTTCCCTATCGTCTGGACCCCATGCCCGTGGACCTGGAGGAGATCCCCCTGCCCTTGCAGAATCTTCTGCTCCAGTGCCTGGCCCCGGAGCCGGATGATCGCTTGGCCGACGCCGGGGTTTTTTTAGCTCAACTCCGGCAACTCCGGGATGCGTCGTCCCCAGAAGGCCTGGAAAACTGGCTGCTGGAGGAACCGGAGGAACCTCCGGCGGCCTGGCGGCAATTCGGCCCCGGAACCGGAGGCCTCTGGAGCAGAATCCGGAGCATCGGCAAATCCTGGGGAGAAAAGCTGGCTACCGCCCGGGGGACCGTCAAGTCCCGCCCGGCGCCCACCTCCCGGCGCCTCTGGTGGGGATTGGGCCTGGGAGGAATGCTGCTGGTCCTGATCATCCTGATAGTCCAGCTAGAGCGCCCCGTCACTCCTCCTAAGGAGCCCTCTCCGGTACCCGGCGCCGCCGCTCCCCCCAGTCCCCCCGCCGCGTCCCCTGCCAGCGTCAAGGCCGGTCCCAACGCCGTCCCTCCTCTGGTGGAAACGGGGGAGTCTGGAACCCCGGCGGAACCGCCCCCCGTGACGCAGCCCATGGTTAAACCCAGCCCCGGACGCTCTGCGACCCTGGCCTCCCCGACCACCGCTGCGGCCCCGAAGCCGGCGAAAACCGTCTCGAAGAAAGACCTGAAGAAAGAAAGGTATCTGGTGATCATCAGCACCTATTCCCAAATGGACCAGGCCCGGGCCCTGTCCCGGCGCCTCCAAGGCAAAAAATACCGGACCCAGGTCACTAAAATTAAAATTAAAGGCAAGACCAGTTACCAGGTGCGCCTGGGGCCCTTCACCGAGAAAAAGACGGCGGAAGCTACCATCAAACGTCTCCAGACCCGGGAACGTCTCCAACCTCGCCTGATCATTCTGAAGCCGAAAAATGCTCCGGCCACCGCAGCCCGCAAGGGGAGACGATGAGCGCGCCGGTCCTGACTACTGACTTAACCGGCCTGGGGCCCCGGCACCAGGGGAAAGTGCGGGACATTTACGACCTGGGGGACCGTCTGCTGCTGGTGGCCACCGACCGTATCTCCGCCTTCGACGTGGTGATGGCCGAACCTATCCCGGATAAAGGCCGCATCCTCACCGGCCTGTCCGCCTTCTGGTTCCGGCACCTGGCGGACGTAGTCCCCAACCATCTGATCTCCCTGGAGGTGGAGGATTTTCCCGCGGTCTGCCACCCCTACCGGGACCTGTTGGCCGGACGCACCACGCTGGTCCAAAAAACCCAGCCCCTGCCGGTGGAGTGCATTGTCCGGGGGTACCTGGCCGGCTCCGGCTGGGCGGAATATCAGGCAAACGGCAGCATCGGCGGCCTGGCTTTACCTCCGGGACTGGTGGAGTCGGCCCGTCTGCCCCAGCCCATCTTTACCCCTTCCACCAAAGCGGAGTTGGGGGAACACGACGAAAATATTTCCTTCGCGGCCATGGGGGAGAAAATCGGCCCGGAACTGGCGGCCAAAGTGAGGGAGGTCAGCCTCACTCTTTATCTCCGGGCCCAGGCCTGGGCCGAGCCCCGGGGAATTATCCTGGCGGACACCAAGTTCGAGTTCGGCCTGGTGGAGGGGAAACTGCTGCTGATCGATGAGGTCCTGACCCCGGATTCCTCCCGGTTCTGGCCCAGGGAGGACTACCGGCCGGGCGGCCCCCAGAAGAGCTACGACAAGCAATATTTAAGAGACTATCTGGAATCCCTGGGCTGGAACAAGAAACCGCCGCCGCCGCCCCTGCCGCCGGACGTCATCGCCAACACCCGGGCCCGCTATGTCCAGGCTTTGCAGGCGCTCACCGGGGAGGAGTTGCCCTAGCCAGTATGTTCGACCGGCCCCCGCAATTACCCCCTTCCTCTTTCAATGCGCCACCCGGTTATCTTGCCCGAAGTAACCAGAAGCAAAGCGCCAGTAGCCTCACCTTTTCCTCCGGCGCCTAATTAGCGTCGCGGTACCGGCCTGGGGTCATTAAGCTCCCCGGCAGTTAACTAGCTGGATTCTAAGAAGGTAATCTTTCCAAAATTCAGGAAAAATTCACAATTTCATTAATTTTTATGTTATTATCATCTCTGATTAAATACATACTTCTTAATTTTTTTATATACTTGGAAGCCCAAATGCTCTTTTTTGCATTCCAGGTTATTTTGCCATGAGTAACTTAGCGCATTCAGGCTAAGTTTATTGTCAAATCATGGTGCATTGGCACCGATAACAAAAGTATACCTAACAGGATGATTACTACTAGAACTCACCTATCCGGGTTGTCGCTTTTTTATAGTTATATATGTTTATCAGCTAGTTAAGGTCAGGCATATGAAGAAGAAGGCTTTTCTTGGCACCTCATTGATAATCTTGTTGCTGTTGACGGGGGGACAGGCTCGATCAGCAGTACCCGGTACCCAAAAGTGGGCCTTCACCACCGGCGGCTATGTGGGGTTTTCTTCCCCGGCCCTGGGCAGCGACGGCACCGTTTATCTGGGATCGTGGGATAAAAAGGTCTATGCGGTCAACCCCAACGGCGCCCAAAAGTGGGCCTATACCACGGGCGGGGTAGTGGACTCTTCCCCGGCCATTGGCTCTGACGGCACCATTTATGTGGGATCTCACGATAAGAAGCTCTATGCCCTCAATTCTGACGGCACTTTAAAGTGGGCCTTTACTACGACCGCGGCGGTGGAATCCTCCCCGGCTATCGGCCGGGACGGCACCATCTATGTGGGTTCCGATGACGGCAAACTATATGCGGTCAATCCCAACGGCACCCAAAAATGGGCCTTTACTACGACCGCGGCGGTGGTATCTTCCCCGGCTATCGGCCAGGACGGCACCATCTATGCCGGTTCCCTTAATGGCAAGTTATATGCCGTTAAGGCGGACGGCGCCCAAAAATGGGCCTTCACCACCGGAGGTCCGGTGAGATCTTCTCCGGGTATTGGCGGCGATGGCACCATCTATGTGGGTTCGGATAACGGCATGGTCTATGCGGTCAGTTCCGGCGGCGCCCAAAAGTGGGCCTTTAACGCGGGCGGAACAGTGGCCTCATCCCCGGCCATCGATATTAACAACATCATCTATGTAGGCTCGAATGATGGGCAAATCTATGCCATCAACCCGAATGGCACCCAAAAATGGGCCTATAACACCAGCACCGCGGTGGCATCTTCTCCAGCCCTGGGTATTGATGGTACCGTCTATGTGGGGTCAGGTGACGGCACGCTCTATGCGCTTAACCAGGACGGCGCCCAAAAATGGGCCTTCGACACTGAAGGTGTGGTGATCTCTTCCCCGGTTATTGGCTCCGGGGGTATCATCTACGTGGGGTCGGGGGATAAAAAACTCTACGCCGTTTATAGCGATTCTACGGAAGGGGGGAAATACAACTGGCCCATGTTTCGCCATGATTCGCAACATAACGGCAGATTTGATATTGTCGTCAAAAACTGGGCTTTTACCACAGGCGGTGCGGTGGTATCTTCGCCGGCCCTGGCCACCGACGGCACCATTTATGTGGGGTCCGAGGACGGCTCCCTCTATGCCATCAACCCCGGAGGCACCAAGAAATGGGCCTTTGCCACGAAAGCCGCGGTGGTGTCCTCCCCGGCCATCGGCACTGACGGCACCATCTATGTGGGGTCCCATGACGGCTCGCTTTATGCGATCAACCCCAACGGCACTCAGAAGTGGGCCTATGCCACCGGCAGTCAGATAGGCTCTTCCCCCGCCATCGGCCCCGACGGCACTATCTACGTGGGCTCAGGGAATTACTATCTCTTCGCCCTCACCGCTAAAGGCACTTTGAAATGGGCCTTTGACACGGGCGGATGGATAAATTTATCTTCCCCCGCCATCGGCCCCGATGGCACCATCTATCTGGGGTCCTTTAATAGAAATCTCTACGCCATCAATCCCGACGGCACCTTCAAGTGGGCCTTTACCACGGGAGACGCAGTGGATTCTTCCCCGGCCATCGGCCCGGATGGCACCATCTATGTCGGGTCTTATGATAAAAAAGTCTATGCCTTGAATCCGAAGAACGGCACGCTAAAGTGGGCCTTTACCACGGCTGCCCCAGTGGAATCTTCCCCGGTCATCGGCCCGGGCGGGACCATCTATGTAGGGTCAGATGAAGGCACGCTCTTTGCGCTCAATCCCGACGGCACCCAAAAGTGGGCCTTTACCCCCTGGAATAGTTTTCCTGCCTCCCCGGCCATCGGCGCCAACGGCACCATCTTTGCCGGTTCCCTTGATGGCAATTTCTATGCCGTTAATGCTGACGGCACCCAGAAATGGGCTTTTACCACCGGAGGTCCGGTGAACTCTTCCCCGGCTATTGGCCCTAACGGCAACATCTATGTGGGATCCAATGATAAAAAACTCTATTCCCTCGCTGGTGGCAGCGGCTTAGCAACATCGTTTTGGCCCATGTTCCATCGTGATCTGCGCCATACCGGAAAAATGGCGGTATATAAGGACCAGCCAGGAATGCTTTTACTCCTCCTGATGGATTAGGGGAAAAGCCTTGCCCGCGTCCAACCGCCCCGCGCAAAGTGTGCGGTTACCCAACATGATTTAATGTGATGATAATTCCTCTTTCAGTTACTTGGCGATAGCAGCCAAGGTTGCTACCCCCATGACCGAGTTCAACCCTTTTCCCCTGCCCTTTCGGGTCAGGGCCGAAGGAACTGCCCGGATAATCAAAAACAGGTTGGGGGGAATCCCGAAGCTCCGGCCTCTAGCCTGGGGCCTCTGGATTCTTTTGCTGCCGGAGATTTTGTCCTCCCCTCCACCTTCCACCCGGTTGGCTGCCATCCTTTACTCACCACTCTTGGTCACCACCCCCTAAAAAAAACCACAGCAGAGAAGTAGCGGTCTTTACCGGGGAAAAAATCCTTATACCCAAGTTCTACAGTCAATAACGTAAAATAATGTAAAATCAGTTAGTTGTAAGGACGCAATTATCTGTCGGCACCACAATTTCCAAGGGTCGCATGGGGGGTGGGATGCTTACCCCCACAGCCTGGCAGATTTTTCCGGCCGCGCCCTGAAGGGCGGTGCGCAGGAGATACCAGTGCTCACC
>JBMORF010000053.1:0-85083 GCA_049322315.1 Thermodesulfobacteriota bacterium
GGCTGACACTCACGCCGCACAGTTCCCGCAACAGTTCCACCACCTGCCGGCGGCTTTGGCGGAAGCGGCCGGTGAGGATGGCGACCCAGGCTTGCAGCCGGGGGCCGAAGGCGCTTCTGCCGACTTCCGCCGGCAACTCCGGTTTCACCCAGGTCTGACAATGGGGACACCAGCCGGCCATCAGCCGGTGTTCGGTGATGACCGGTTGAATTTCGGGCAGTTCCCAGACCTGGCGCCTTTCCACGGGAGGAGCTTGCCCGGCCGCCGTATGCTTCAGAGCACTGCGGCAGTGCGGACACTCTTCCGCCCGATGTTCCACGATCTTATCGACCTTGTCGGGCGGCATCAATTCTCGATAATGTCCCTGGTGTCCTTTTTGATCACCCGGCTTGCGTCCGCTTTTTTCCTTTCGGTTTCTGGGGGCCTGAGGCGGGTCTTACGAGGGAGGCAAAGAGGAATTGCCGGAATGTCGATTGAGCCTGGCCTCCAACTCGCTGACTTTCTGCTCCAGTTGGGCAATTCTAGCCAAAGCCTGGCGCAGGGCGTTCTCCAAGAACAGGATGTAAGACTGCACCTCTGGTGGGAGTTTCTCCCAAATTTCTGGAGCAATCGGCCTTGTTTCCACAAGAACTTAAATACACTATTATTCACAAAAGAACTAGCCCCCTAGGGCATTTTTTTTATTTTTTCAAAAAAAATTTGCCTCAGCTGCAAAGGGGGACTGAACGGTTACCCAATTTCTATCAAACAGGTCTGATCCCGCCAAGATGGCAACCCCCCCGGCCCTATTGCTCCAACTCCACTTTCAAGGATAAGAGTTTCATCAAATCTCTTAGCGTCAGGATGCCCACCAGATGCTTGCCCTCTACTACCAAGAGCCGGCTGTGGCCGGTGGTGTGCATCAGGGCCAGGGCCTTGACGGCATCAGTCTCCGGGGAGATGATATTTTCTTGAGAACCGCGGCCGGCCAGTTCGCCGACGCTTTCCTGGCTCCACCTCTCCCGGGGCACCTCCTTAATCATGCGGGTGGTGACGCAGCCCACCAGGTCGCCGTTATCCACCACCGGGAACATCTTGTAGTGATATTTATAGATGTAGTCCTCCACCAGTTGGGACACGGTGATGTTGCTGGGCGCGGTTACGGGGTGGGGATTCATGAAGCGCCGCACCGGTTCGCCTTCCAGGGCGTTGCGCACCAGCAGTTGCTGGTAGGACGTCTGGGCCGCGCCCCGGATGAACATGCCGATCAGAAACCACCATAAACCGGCGATGAAACTGCCGCCGATAAACTGGAAGATGCCTAAGGCTATCAGGCCGAAACCGAAGGCGGAACCCACCGCCGCGGAAACCCGGGTGGCCCGGCGGAGATCATCCCAGACCCCCCAGAGAATGGACCTCAAGACCCGGCCGCCGTCCAAGGGGAAGGCCGGAACCAGATTAAAGATGGCCAGAACGACGTTGATATAAGCCAGGTAGCGGATAACGCCATTGACGGGTAAGGGCCACCCGGCTGCCTTTCCCTGGAGATAGATTCCATAGAAAACGGCAGCCAGGACCAGGCTGGATATGGGGCCGGCAATGGCCATGGAAAATTCGACCTTGGCGCTGGGAGGTTCGTCGCCCATCTCGGCCACCCCCCCGAAAATAAAAAGGGTGATCCCCTTCATGGGCAACCCCATGCGCCGGGCCACGATGGAATGGCAAAACTCATGGAAAATCACCGAGAGAAACAGGCCCAGGGCCCCGATCACCCCCATCACCCAGTAGGTCTGGGGGGTGAGATGCGGATAGAAATAAGGAAAAAAGCCCGCGGCCAGGGACCAGGAGACCAGAACGGCGATCACGATCCAGCTCAGATCGATACTCACTTCAAAGCCGAAGAGATTAAACAATTTGTAACTGCGGCCAAACATCTTCCACCTCCAGGTTCACCTAAAGAATGATTTCCGGGATAACCATCCAATCCACCGCCCACTGGTCCCCTTCCATGCGCCGCAGGCGGAGGGCGCCCCCCATCTGAAAATTAATCACCTGTCGCTCTTTATTCCCGCTCAGGAGCATGGCGGCCAACTTGCCCAGATGGGGGAGATGCCCCACCAGGAGGAGATCCTCATCCATTTGGGCCAGGCGGTCCGCCCAGATCTCAGGGTCATCCAGGGGCGCCAGCCCCGGGGCTTCTGCGACTCCAGCTCCGGGTTTTAAATGCTGGCCCAGGACCGTGGCGGTGCTTTTGGCTCTGGTCTTGCCGCTATGCAATATCTGCTTGACTTGGATGTTAAGCCTTTGCAGATGGTGAGAGATGCTTTCGATATCGATGCGGCCCTTTGCCGACAGATCCCTGGCCGGGTCCACTTCTTTACTTTGGGCCTCGGCATGCTGGACCAGATACAGGAACATGGGGAACCTCCTCCGGCGAAAATGGCTACCAATAAGGTTAGGACAGGCGGATTATATATTCAAGGTTAAGTTAGGGGGGTAAAAAGGTCTTTGGTGAAGATCCCCCTGATGAAAATTAACCCGGATCTCCTGGTGGAGGACGGCTGGTGTGGTCATGTGCCTCATAAGCCCCCAAATCCAGTCAATAGTCACAGACAGGCCAGGGGATGAAAAATTGATCAAGCGAGGATACTCAAGCCTCTATCGGTGTGTTTCATAATTAAAGCCACACCTGAAATGGAGGTCTTTTACCCCCCCCTTTCCTAAAGGGGGGCAGGGGGGATTTTTATAAGCCACCGAAATCCCCCTAAATCCCCTTTAGAAAAGGGGGACTTAACCTTTCAAGTCCTACTCTCCGATCCCGATTTTATGTCCAGTTAATTAGAGAAAGCTAGACTAACTCGAATAAGTACGCCGCTCTTTGAACATCCCGTACTGGACCGCAAAGCCGAAGGCCCCCAGCACTACCATAATCACGAGGTTCGGAAAGTTAACCCGGCCGCCCCCCAAAGCCATGACCGGGAAGTGCCAGCCCAGGCCCAGGACCACCAAGGCCGCGCCGTTAAACGCGGTGGTCAGCATGACGAACAGGTCCCGGACCTGATAGAAGAGCAACCCCACGGCCACCCCGCCGCCGACCCCCAGCAGGATCAGGACCGTCTGGGAGACGTTCAGGGCCAGGCCCAGGGAGATCATTATGGTGAAGCCCAGCACTACGCCGACGATGATGACCCCGATGCTCCACAGGGGATAAGCCAGGACTGCCAGGATCACTCCCGCGCCGAGAGCGATCACCAGGGAGAGCCCCGGGTGGCTGCCCGGCATCCAGGCATGGCCGAGCACGTACCCGTAGATCAAGCCGGCCAGGATCAAAAAAATGCGGAAGAGCGGGTAGCCGTAAAAACAACTGGCCAGGCCCACGAGGATGGCCGCAACCCCAAACCATGTATCCATGAAAGGCTTTCCTTTCCCTTTCTATTCTCTCCCAGGACCAAGCCTGCGGTAAAAGATTAACCTGGAGATAAGGTTAGGTAAATATTTATCCAATGTTAATTATGGGTTTGCCTGTTGACAAGGCGTGCACTCGCTGATTAACTGACGCCGGTCCTCCATTTTGTCCCGGAAAATATCAGAAAGCCGACTTTTAGCCAGGAAACAGTGGTCCCGGAGATATTCCCGGAAGGGAGAAAATTTTGCCGGAGTCTCGCCAAAGCATCTGCGGAGAAGAAGGGACCTGGCCAGGGGCCAAGGCCCAAGTTAACCTTAGGCTATCGGTTATTTGACAAAGGGGGAAACCGTAATTATTTAATGGTTGACCTGTGGTGTGCCTGATAAAATGCTGACCGCCAGAATCCTGACCCGCTCCCGCTCATGTGCCTGAGACCCGGCGCTTTCCGGCCGGTATTGCTCCTGGAGCTTAGTCTTCCGCCTCCGCTGCTGCACAGCCGTCTGAGTCCGGGCGCCACCCCGGACCCGGGCCAGGATTTTTCACCGGTGAGAACAGGCGCCCTGCCCAAGGGAAGGCGGTCTTTAAGCCCTGAAAAACGGGAGGCAGGTTGGCAAAAGCTCAAGAGAAAACGGGAGACTATACCATGATTCTGAAAGATATTAGAGCCAAAGCCCGGGAACTGGGGGTGAAGAATTACTCCAGATTTAAAAAGGACGAATTGATCCGGGCCATCCAGGAAAAAGAGGGCAATTCCCCCTGCTTTCAGAATATCTCTGACTGTTGGGAATTCCATTGTCTCTGGAGGCCGGACTGCCAGGGTTAAAGAAACCATTCCAGCCCCCCGACTAAAAAAATTTCCCGGTCCCTCTGCAGTCTTGGCTGAGGTTGCAGTCAATGGTGATGAGTAGCCGCAAACGGATGGTGGCTTTTTTTGTAGCTTAATCCACTGCGGCCGAGGTGGTGTTCCGGGATGGCTCCCCCAGTTGCCTCTGCTAAGATGACTGCTATCCCGGTGTCCGGAGTTGTGGCCCAGTGCCCCGGTCCCGGATTTATCCGCTTTTTCAATATGGTGCTTTTCTAGCAAGCCCCGGTATGTTGGGGTCCGCAGTTTTCTTGAATCCCGGGGCATTGCCCTGCCGCCGGGAGACCCCCAGGTGGTGGAAATCACCGTGGAGCCGGAGACTTCCACCTACCGGTTGCGGCGCGGCCCCCAATTGATTTTTTGGCGCCAGGGCCGGGAAATCACCCTTTCTCCAGGGGAACCCCTGTTATTACCGAACAATTTCTCACAACCCAGACCGGCAGGTTTTAAAGGAAGTCAGGGTTAAGTGCCGTCCAGATATCAGGACGTATTTAGATAAATTTTTCAAAGGTTTTTCTCCTTGCATCAGCAATTCTTGCCTATTAACATGAACAAGGTATCCTTTTAAAAGGGTCTGCAAACCTGGAAATACTGTCTCACCATCTGACTTGACTAAATTTTGCCGTGCAAGACCTTGCCAAAATCCTTGCGCCCCACCCTTTTAGCGAGGGGGACTTTAAAACTATCCACTGCCATCCCCCTTTTTTCAGGGGTGGGAGGGAGGTTAAGTGAGGGGTTGGCGGTCAACCCGGTCATGACGATTTAGCCTGCCATCTAAAGAACGGGCCAACTTGTCCGGAAACGTTGGCAGCTTCATCCAGGGAAAGGATTGTGTCTATGACTATCCAAGAGATCACCAGTGAGATGGCCCAGCAACAAAGCGTGGAAGAGCTCTGGGGCACCCTTGCCACTTCCCCCCAGGGACTCACCAGTGAGGAGGCCCAGAGCCGTCTGGCCCAATTCGGCCCCAATGCCCTGGAAGAAAAAAAGGTCAACCCCGTCTTAAAATTCCTGAGTTATTTTTGGGGACCCATTCCCTGGATGATCGAAGTGGCGGCCATCCTCTCGGCTGTGGTCCGGCACTGGGACGATTTCACCATTATTTTGATCTTGCTGGTCTTTAACGCCCTGGTGGGGTTCTGGCAGGAATATAAGGCCGCCAATGCCCTGGAGGCCCTGAAAAAGGAACTGGCCCTGAATGCCCGGGTGCTGCGGGACGGAAAATGGCAGGAGATTCCCGCGGCCCAACTGGTCCCGGGGGATATCATCCGTCTCCGCTTAGGAGATATCATCCCCGGGGATGTCAAGCTCTTCGAGGGGGACTTCCTCAGTGTGGACCAATCCGCCTTGACCGGGGAATCCTTGCCCGTGAATAAAAAAGCGGGGGACATCGCCTATTCCGGCTCCGTGGCCAAACAGGGGGAAATGGTGGCCGTGGTGACCGGCACCGGCACCAACACCTTCTTCGGCCGCACCGCCAAGCTGGTTCAGGAAGCCGGAGCGGCCTCCCACTTCCAGAAAGCGGTTTTGCAAATCGGGGATTACCTGATCTACCTGAGCCTGGGGTTGGTGGCGGTGCTCATCCTGGTGCAACTGGAGCGGGGCGACCATCTCCTGGCCCTCATCCAGTTCGCCCTGATCCTGACGGTGGCCTCTATCCCTGTGGCCTTACCCGCGGTGCTGTCGGTGACCATGGCGGTGGGGGCCCTGGCTCTGTCCAAGATGAAGGCCATCGTCACCCGCCTGGAATCCATTGAGGAAATGGCCGGAGTGAACATCCTGTGTTCGGATAAGACCGGCACCCTGACCCTCAACCAGCTGACCTTGGGAGAGCCCGTTACTTTCGCGGCTCAAGACCAACAAGAATTGATCATGTGGGGGGCGCTGGCCTCCAAGGAGGAGGACCGGGACCCCATCGATCTGGCGGTGTTGGAAGGGCTTAAGGATAAGCAAGTGGTGTCCGGATACCACCAGACCCAATTCATGCCCTTCGATCCGGTGGGCAAAAGGACGGAAAGCACCATCAAAGATGCGCAAAATCAAACTTTTAAGGTGACTAAGGGCGCCCCCCAGGTCGTTATGGCCCTGTGCCACCTGGAATCCGCCACTGCTGATAAAGCCCAGAAGGTGGTGGATGATTTGGCCACCAAGGGGTATCGCACCCTGGGAGTGGCCCGGGCCGCCGAAACCGGTCCCTGGCAGTTTTTAGGCATTTTGCCTCTGTTTGATCCTCCCCGGGAAGATTCTAAGGAGACCATTGCCGAAGCCAGGGAGCATGGCGTGCAGATCAAGATGGTGACCGGAGATAATGTGGCCATCGCCCGGGAGATTTCCCAGCACCTGGGCTTGGGCACCAACATCAAATCCGCCACCCAACTCCTGAAAGATTGTGAGGATGTCTGCCACTTAAAGCCGGCAGAGGCGCAGGCCCTGGAAACCGCGGACGGTTATGCGGAGGTCTTCCCGGAACATAAGTATGGCATCGTCCAGGGCCTGCAGTCCCTGGGCCACATCGTCGGCATGACCGGCGACGGGGTCAACGACGCCCCGGCCATCAAGCAAGCCGATGTGGGCATTGCCGTGAGCGGGGCCACGGATGCGGCCCGGGCCGCGGCCGACTTGGTGCTCACCGCGCCGGGTTTGTCGGTGATCGTCAGGGCGGTGGAGGAAGCGCGCCGCATCTTCGAACGCATGAACAGTTATGCCATCTACCGCATCGTCGAAACCATCCGCATCATGTTTTTCGTAGTTTTGGCCATGGTCTTCTATAATTTTTATCCCATCACGGCCATCATGATCATCTTGCTGGCCCTCTTCAACGATGCGCCCATCATGGCCATTGCTTTTGACAACACCACGGTGGACCCCGAGCCGGTTAAGTGGAACATGCGCCGGGTGTTGACCATCTCCACCGTTCTGGGGCTCATCGGCGTGGCGGAAACCTTCCTGATTCTGATCATCGCCAAGAATTGGCTCATGTTTGATATTCCCGAAATCCAAAGCTTCATTTTCCTCAAGTTGGCGGTGGCCGGGCACCTCACCTTGTTCGTGGCCCGCACGCCCCGCATGTTTTTACGCAGGCCTTGGCCCGCGCCGGTCCTGCTCTGGTCGGCCATTGTCACCAAGGTCCTGGCTACCTTGTTCGTGGTTTATCCCTTCGGCCTCATTACCCCCATCTCCTGGAAAGCAGTGGGGATCATCTGGGCCTACTGCATTGCCTGGATTTTCATTGAAGATCTGGCTAAATTAGTGGTGTTGAGACATCTGGAGATGAGTGGCCGGAGGCATCTAACCTTCCTGCAGTTGGCCAAAAGATGGCTTGACCCCTATAGGTAGAGGAGAAGCGCTGCGCCGGGATCACCGGGATTATGGGACAGACCGCCACATTTTGACCAGTAACCGCGGCTCGTCCAGCAGCAAATTCTCCCTGTATGGGCTGGGGGCGACCTAATCCCTGATCTTGCAAGGAGGCCCTGACTATGGGAAACCGGGTAGCGGCGCTGCACACGGGCAGGCTCCAGCAAGTGGCGCCCCCCCGGGAACTTTAGGAGCGCCCGGCCAACCGCTTGGTGGCCGGGTTCATCGGCTCACCGGCCCCTATTATCTTGTTCCAGGAATAACTTAGCGCCTGGGCGTGCGGTTCTTCACCGCTCCAGCAAGCGCGGCAGCAAATCCGCGGCCTGCTCCAGGAGGAGCCCGGTTTCCCGGGCGTCGTTTTCGGTGAAGAACTGGAGTTGATCCCCCTGGTTGCGGGAATCGAACAGGGCGAAGGGCACCGGCTCCGGAGAGTGGGTGCGCAGCGACAGCGGGGTCAGGTGGTCGCAGAGCGCCAGGAGGCGGTGGTCGCCCAGGGCTTTCAGGCCATTCACCAGAGGCCCCACCACCTTGGCGTCGAAGTCCTCAATGGCCTGGAGCTTCAGTTTCAGCTCGCCGCTGTGGCCCGCTTCATCCGGAGCCTCCACGTGGATGAAGACCAGGTCCATGGTTTTCAGCGCCTCTAGGGCCGCGGCCACTTTGCCGGCGTAATTGGTGTCCAGGTACCCCGTAGCGCCGGGCACCAGGATGGGCTCCAGGCCCGCATAGAGGCCGATGCCCCTGATCAGGTCCACCGCGGAAATCACCGCGCCCGTGAGGCCGAAGCGCTCCCCCAAGGTGGGCAGTTGCGGGGAGCGGCCCTGGCCCCAGAGCCAGATGGAGGTGGCCGGTTTTTTGCCCTGGGCCACCCGGCGGCGGTTGACTTCCTGGTCCTGGAGCACGGCCCAGGACTCCTGGATCAACTTCCACAAAGGGCGCTCCGCCCCGTCCCACACCATGAGTTTGCCCACTTCCTGGCCCGTCCAGTCGTGGGGAGGGTAGGTGCGCCAGTTGGCCCGGCCTTCCCGCCAGACCAAGAGGTGCCGGTAGCTCACCCCCGGATAGAAGCGGCGGCCGTCCGTGCCCAAAGACGCGTCCAGGGCGGTGATCAGCTCCTTGGCTTCTTCGTTGCTGATGTGCCCGGCCGCATAATCTTCCATAAAGAGGCCGCTTTCCTCCTGGCGCAGGGTCACCAGATTACAACGGAAGGCCACTTCCTTCGGCCCCAGAGCCACCCCTAAAGCCGCGGCTTCCAAAGGCGCCCGGCCGGTATGGTAGCGGGCCGGATCATAGCCGATGATGGAGAGGTTGGCGATATCGCTGCCCGGCTCCATGCCGTCAGGAATGGTGCGGGCCAGTCCCAGTTCCCCTTGCCGGGCCAGTTCGTCCAGATGGGGCGTGGCCGCGGCCTCCAGGGGGGTGCGCCCCCCCAACTCGGCGATGGGGTAATCCCCCATGCCGTCGCCCACCAGAATGACATATTTCATTTTAAGTAACCCACAATCTCAGGAAATTAATTCCGGCAGCAGGTCCTGGTTGTCTTTCCCCAGGGTCGTCGCCAGAAAGCGGTCGTATTTCTCTTTTTTATCAGGAAATCGTCTCTTTAGCAAAATGGTATCGATATTCCAGGTCCGGGATTTGGAAATGCCGAAAAAGATGCGGCCATCCGCGGAGAAGCGGTACTCCCAGAAAGGTCCCTGGAAAAACTCCAACTCCTGGGTATTAAAGCGGGCCAGGCTTTTGGGGGGCAGTTTCTCTCCGGACAGGAGTCCCTCGAGACTGAGTCCATTGATCTGGGCCAAGGCATCTGGCAAAGAAGGGAAAATTTCGGTCACCCCTTGAATTTCTCCGATATTTTGCAAGGCCCGGGGGGAAAACGACAAATCCGGGTAAAGGGAAGTGAGCCAAATGGGATTGAGCCGGAGCCTGCCCCTGACTTTTTTGAGTTTCCGGCGATACCGCTCTTCCTCTTGGGGGGTTTCCGCTGCCGCCAGCAGGAAGGCGATATCCATCTTTTCCGCGGCAAGCTTGCGCCGGTCTTGTTCCAGGGCCCGGAGCAATATTTGCGCCTGCTTTTCCTGACGCAGGGCCAGGCGCAGCTCCGCCTGCAACTCTTCGTTCCGTTCCGCCTCGGATTGCAGCCTCTCTTCCAGGTCCCGAATGTTTTCCTGGGCTTCCTGGACCGACATAAGAGCCCTCTCATGGTCTTGGTCCAGCAATCTCAATTTCAGGTCCAGGGCGTCCCGGCTTTGCTCCAACACCTGGATGCGCAGATTCCGGACTTCGATTTCCGCCTCGAATTGTTCTTCCTGGGCCCGGCGGAAATAATTCTGATAAATGGCGGAGATTAAGCAAATGGCCCCAAAGCCCACCATAAAGAGCAGATAACTGAGGGTGGAAAAAATATTCCCGGCTTTGGCGGCAGCTTGCCAATCCTGGAACAGTTGGCGCTGCGGCCCGAAATTATCCTGGAAAGTATGCCCGGCCGGCGGCTGCGCCCCAAAGTCCCTCCACCCTTTAGCGGCAGAGTCGGGGACCCCAAGGATGGAGGCGAGGGGGGAATCCGGCTGCGGTCTCAGGATTGGCCGATAATCCCAGGAAAATTGAGGGCGCGCCGGAGGTTCCCACGAGAAACCGAACTGCTGGGAAAAGGGGCCGGCAGGTTGATTAGCACATAACAACCTTTCCTTCGCCAGGTTGCTTTCCCGGTTGAATTTATCGATTTGTAATGTAATCAGGAACATTGCCAGGCAGATAAAAACCCAGATGGCGAACCAAATAATAAAAGGACTGTAAAATTTATACTTCAAGGCACCGATCCCATATCTTCTTAAAACGTCAATCGGGAAACCGAAGAGAGGCGCAGCATCAGGCGGTGGTTATATTCTGCAGGCAAGAAAGGGCCGGGGCTACGGCACCCGGCCGTATCAGGGAGTTAGGCCGCCAATTGTTCTCGGATCGCCTGGCCGAGCCTCTTTATTCCTGTTTTGATCGTTTCTTCATCGACACAAGAATAATTTAACCTCAAGGTGTTGACTTCCTTTCTATTGATATAAAAGGGATGCCCGGGAACAAACGCCACCTTATCTAGAATGGCTCTCTCGAACAGTTTCAGGGAAGACATCTGCTCCGGCAGAGTAACCCACAGGAACATGCCGCCCTCCGGGTTGGTATGCTTGACTCCCGGAGGAAAATATTGCCTGATGCTCTCAATCATGGCATTTTTCTGGCTGCTATAGACGGCAACAATTTTTCTAATGTGTGCTTCGAAATCATTATCTTTAATATACCGATAGAGCACGTGCTGGGCAAAATTGTTGGTATGGAGATCGGCCGCCTGCTTGGCAATCACCAGTTTTTCCATAATCTTATCCGGTGCGGCAATCCAGCCCAAGCGAAACGCGGGCACCACCGTTTTGGAAAAGGAGCCCAGGAGGACGGTATTTTCCGGAAGCAAACGCTTAAAGGAAGGTTTTTCTGCGCCTTTAAACCGTAAATCGCCGTAGGGATCATCTTCGATCAACAGGGTGGGCGAATCTTTGACCAGGCCAGCCACCGCCCGGCGATTGGCTGCCGCATAGGAGATGCCGGAAGGGTTTTGAAAATTCGGCACGGTATAAATCAATTTGGGCGCCTGGGTGGACATGATGGTCTGTAAGCGCTCGATATCCATACCTTCCTCGGAGACCGGCACCGGCTGAAAAGTCGCCCGGTAGACCGAAAAAGCCTGGATAGCTCCTAAATATCCCGGCTCCTCCATCACCACGTTATCGGTTTTATTCAGCAAGACCTTGCCCACCAGATCCATTCCTTGCTGGGAGCCGTTAGTAATCAGGATGTTTTCTGCCGGTATCTCCAGATCATGCTTCTCAAGATATCTTTGGGAAATATATCTTCTCAGTTCTGGATGCCCTTCAGTTTTACTGTATTGCAGGGCATCGCCGCCGGATTCTTCCAAAACCCGGATACAGGCTTGCTTTATTTCCTCCACGGGGAATAATTCCCGGTTGGGCAAGCCGCCGGCAAAGGAAATCACCGCGGGATCCACCGCCACCTTCAGGATTTCCCGAATAAACGATCTGGGAACATCGGAGATGCGATCGGCAAAAATACGGTTCATCCCCAAACCGTTAGCTGTTTCCATGGCCATTTCCCGTTTCCCAGCCCAGCATGATGCGCCTTTCATCATCTACCTCGGCAAGATAATTGTTTAGATTAAACCACGTGCGTTTATTGGCCTGCTGACCAAATAATCACCGTGACCTCCCGGATGTCCTCAAATTGGGGAGTGCGGCCCACCATCTTCATCCCCCCGATATAAGGGCGCTGCACCTTGGCCCAAGACCGGGAAGAAATCAGGTCTTTGGCGCCGTCAAAGATGAAGTAGGCTTCCTTCAGTTCCCGGCCGCCGGGGAGTTTTTGCGGACCCCGGCGGCCGGGCATCTTGTATTCCCGGGCCAGGCCCCGGTAGAAGGCCGCGACTTTCTCAAAAGGGGCCGCGGTCAGATAGATGGTGGGGACCATGCGGGTCGGCTGCAACGGGCTTTGGGCCGCAGCCTGGCGGGCCTCCCGGGTGGCGGTGTCCTCCACCCTGGCCCCGGGATAGGGTTTAAAATTTGCGGCCAGGGCCAGGGCGGCCCAGGCGAGAGTTAACCCCGCCAAAACCGCAATTATGTTTTTCTCCGGCCTCTTGAGCATTTGCAGTTCATCCGGCTTAAAAGAGCCTCTCCTGTTTGGGAGTGCGTTTTTCCTCCAGGGTGTGCTGGATCTCGGTGAGGGTCTCGTTGATCCTAAAGAAGATGATCAGGATCTCGCAATAAATCCTGACGGCGATGGGCCCCAGGAACAGCAGGATGACCCCTTTGATGACATTGGGGCCGCCGCCGTATTGACCGACCCCCGATAGGATGTAGATCAAGCTGGCGATGACGCAGATCACCACTCCCACCCAGAAGACAGCCTGGATGATGATGGGGGTCAGCATGGTGCGGAAGGCCAGAAAGTCTTTCATGTCGCCTCCTTATGAAGTAGCCAGTAGCCAGAGGTCAGTAGCCAGCAAGTGTGGTCGGTCCTCTTCTGGCTACTGACCACCGGCTACTGACAACTATTCTTATATCTGGGCCGCGTGGAGGTGAGGGTCCTCGATGCGGTAAAAGACCGCGGGGGGCGAGACCACCGGCAGTCTATCGATCTCCCGGAGGGCCTGGCGGGTGTTGGCCTCTTTGGCTTCATGGGTGATCATGACGATGGGCACCGCGCCTTTGACTTCGCGGCCTTTCTGAATCACCGCGGCAATGCTGATATTGTGTTTCCCCAGGATGCCGGAGATTTGGGACAGGACTCCGGGGCGGTCCAGGGCCGCGAAGCGGATGTAGTAGTTGGTCACCACCTCATCCAGGGGTTTGATCACCCGGGGGGTCTCCAGGGCCGTGTCGCACCCCAGGGGCGGCACCCGGCGGTTCACCCCCCGGGTCAGATTCCGGGCCAGGTCCAGAATGTCGCTAACCACCGCCGAGGCCGTGGGCATCATCCCCGCGCCCCGGCCATAGAGCAATAGTGGCCCCACCGCGTCGCCGGTGAGGTAAACGGCGTTGAAGGCGCCGCCGACGTTGGCCAGCATGTGGTCCCTGGGAATCAGGGTGGGATGCACCCGGGCCTCGATCAGGCCCCCCTCATTTCTGGTGATGGCCAGGAGCTTCATGGCGTAACCGAATTCCCGGGCCAACTGCAAGTCCAGGGGGTCCAGGTTGCTGATGCCGGACACGGAAATGGGGTCCAGGTTGAGCGGGGTGCAGTAGGCCAGGCTCACCAGGATGGCCAGCTTATGGGCGGTGTCGATGCCCTCCACGTCCAGGGTGGGATCGGCTTCGGCAAAGCCCTGGGCCTGGGCCTCGGCCAAAGCCTGCTCATAGGACATGCCGGATTGGGACATCTGGGTGAGGATGTAGTTACAGGTGCCGTTCAAGATGCCTAACAACTCCTGAATACGGTTGGCGGCCAGACCCTGGCGCAGGGCCAGAATGAGGGGCACCCCCCCGCAGACCGCGGCTTCGAAGGCCACTTCCACGCCTTTTTGGGCGGCGGCGACCAGTATCTCGTTGCCGTGCAGGGCGAGTAAGGCCTTGTTGGCAGTGACCACGTGTTTGCCCCGGGAGATGGCCTCCAGCACCAGATCCCGGGCCACGTCGGTGCCGCCGATGAGCTCCACCACGATGTCGATGTCCGGGTCATCCAGGATGTCTTGGGCCCGGGCGGTAAAGCGCTCCGGTTCCAGGGGAGCCCTGGGCCAACGTTCCGGGTCGATTTCCGCCACCTTTTTCAGGACCAGTTCCCGGCCCAGACGCCGGGCCAGCATCACCCGGCGCTCGGTGAGCAGCCGCGCCACCCCCAGGCCCACGGTGCCCAGGCCGATGAGTCCCACTTTGAGCAACAGGCTATTCCTTTTTCTGGTATTTCTGGGTAATGACTTCAATCTCTTCCGGGGTCATGCGCATCACTTTTCTTAATCCCCTGATGGCCTGGTTGGTGCGCTGCACGTTTTCCACCAGGGCGAAGCGCACGTATTCATCCCCCCATTCCCCGAACCCCAGGCCAGGGGAGACCGCGCATTTGGCCTCCTCGATGAGCATCAGGGAGAAATTGATGGACAGCAGGTGCCGGAACTTCCTGGGGATGCGGGCCCAGACGAACATGGTGCCCTTGGGCGGCTCCACCCGCCAGCCGATATTGTGCAGCCCCCGGCAGAGGGCGTCCCGGCGCTCCTTATAGGCGCCCACGATCTCCTGCACACAGTCGTAAGGCCCGTTTAAGGCGATGATGGAAGCGATCTGGATGGGCTGGAAGACGCCGTAGTCCAGGTAGCTCTTGATGCGGGTCAGGGCGTGCACCAGACGCTGGTTGCCCACCACGAACCCCATGCGCCAGCCGGGCATGTTGTAGCTCTTGGATAAAGAAAAAAGCTCCACCCCCACTTCCTTGGCGCCCGGCACCTGGAGGAAGCTGGGGGCCACGTAGCCGTCGAAGACCAGGTCGGCGTAGGCGAAGTCGTGGATAATCAAGACGTTGTACTTATTGGCGTACTCCACGATCCGTTTAAAAAACTCCAGGTCCACACACCTGGTCGTCGGGTTGTGGGGAAAGGAGATGATGAGCATCTTGGGCCGGGGCCTAATCAGCTCGGTGATGTTGTGCAAATCCTCGAAAAAGTCCCGGTCGTGGGTTAAGGGGATGCTCACCAACTGCCCCCCGGAAATGACCACCGAGGCGGCGTGGATGGGATAGGTGGGGTTGGGGACCAACACCACGTCCCCGGACTCCACCGTGGCCAGCACCAGGTGGGAGAGCCCCTCCTTGGCCCCGATGGTGGCGATGGCCTCGGTCTCCGGATCGATATCCACCTCGAAGCGGCGCTTGTACCAGTCCGAGATGGCCACCCGCAGTTTGGTGATCCCCCGGGACGCGGAGTAGCGGTGGTTGGTGCCCTTGCCCGCGGCTTCCACGAGTTTGTCCACAATATGTTGGGGGGTGGGCATATCGGGATTGCCCATCCCCAGGTCGATAATGTCTTCGCCCCGGCGCCGGGCCATCATCTTCAGGGCGTTGACGGTGGCGAAGACATAGGGGGGCAAGCGCTTCATCCGGGGAAATTCTTCAATGGCCATGTGCATCTCCTTAAGGCTAAACAGGCGATATTTCCAAAGAATTATTATCCCAAATGAGCCGGATTTGTCAAAGGATTTGGGGGGAGGGGTAGTGGGTCTTTTTGAAAACTAGGTGGGGAAATCACCTATGACCAATTTATGAGCATAGGTGATTGATGGCTACGAATGAATTAAAAAACGGCCCGAAGGCCGCCTGATCATATTTCTATGTCATTTGTCTCATATCTCACTTTACTTTTTCATTTAAAAGAAGAATATATTAGATAGAGATTAGAATAACAGCTGGTGGGGTCATCATGTATTTTTTCTATGTTGACGAAAGCGGGAATCGAAAACCTACCTCAGGCGGTCCAATTTATGTTTTGACAGCTGTTGGGTTGCACGAATACCAATGGAAACGATTTTATCAATATATAACCGATTATAAAAGGTCTCTTATTTCAAGGATATTTCGAGATCAACATATTCGCTTAAACCTTTCTGACTGCGAAATTAAGTCGAACTGGATAAGAATACCAGCAGAAAGAAAAAAGCATATTTTTCTTAATAGCCTTACAAAGGATGAACTAAAAGACTTAACAGATAAATATTATTCTCGCTTGGATAGTCACTATATGGTTATTGTTAGTGTTGTGGTCGATAAACCCAAATTAGATACTTTCATGGACCGCAATAAGCTTCATCGAAAGGCTTGGGAATTATTATGTGAGAGAATTGAAAACTTTATGCGAGAATATCATTTTAAGAATAATGCATTATTAATATGCGACGACATGAGTAAAAAAGAAAATATATCATTAGCGATGAAACATGCTCATTTTATTGAGACATGTACGTCGTGTGGTTTATATTTAAACCATATTCTTGAAATGCCGCTATTTGTAAGAAGTGAAATGTCGGAGGGTGTACAATTGGCTGATCTTTGTGCGTATAATTTTCAAAGAGCATTCAGAGATAATGATATAAATTATCCATATTTTAAGAGACTTATTCCACGAATATACGTCTCTCAAAAAACAGGTTCAAAAAAAATTGATGGACTGAAAATATTTCCAGATACGAGCGATCTAATTAAATTAGTGGGAACGATAGAATAGAAAAGCCCCTCGAAAGGGGCTTTTCAATGATGTCCGGCTGGGATTATCCATATCGAGCTGACATGCAGCACCGGACGACCGATCATTGCTGATCGGTGAATATATTTTAATCATCGGCAGTTTCTTGTCAAGCATTAATTTTGTGAAAACAATCTTTTGAGTGTCGTTTTCCTCTATTTCGTCAACTTCGAAACTTCCTCCAAACTCCACACGTGATCTTAGATTCTGACTCCATCGACTGAAGCGCTTCAGACCGGGTGGGTCAAATTCCCCACCCTTTTTGAGGGGAATCAGATTCTGAGATAGAGTGCAGTGGGCCGCACTTCCCTCCCCCCACCCCCCTGATATTTCTTGAATTAGCTGCTGGTCTAGGGGTATAAAATGATTATTTATTTTTAACAGGAACTGACGCGTTCTGAAGCGGCGGTGATAAAAATTTCATTAACCTGCCCAGGTCGGCAGACAGCAAAGGAGGTCAAACATGGCAAAGGTGGCGATTAACGGCATGGGCCGCATCGGCCGGGCCGCGTTCAAGGTCATTCTGGAAATGCCGGAACTTGAACTGGTGGCGGTCAATGATCTCATGGACATAGATAACTTAGCCTACCTGCTCAAGTATGACACCGTATACGGCAGGTATGAGAAAAAAGTGGAAGTCAGCGGCAAGGCCCTGGTGGTGGACGGCAAGACCTATCCGGTTTACAGCGAAAGAGACCCGGCCCAGCTCCCCTGGGGGAAACTGGGAGTGGATGTGGTCTTTGAGTGCACCGGCGTCTTCACCAATAACGAGGGCCTACAGAAACACGTCCAGGCCGGGGCCAAGCTGGTTTATCTGTCGGCGCCCCCCAAGGGCGAGGACGTCTGCACCATCGTCCACGGGGTGACCCAGCCGGAAGGCGGGGTGAACGTCATCTCCTGCGCCTCCTGCACCACCAACTGCATCACCCCGGTGGTGGAGGTGATGATGCGCCGCATCGGCGTCAAAAAGGCCATCATGACCACCATCCACGCCTATACCTCCAGCCAGGCCATCGTCGACGGACCCGCCAAGAAATGGCGCCGGGGCCGGGCCGGGGCCGCCAATTTCGTGCCCACCACCACCGGTGCGGCCAAGGCCACCACCAACTGCCTGCCCCAACTTAAGGGCAAATTCGACGGCGTGGCCGTCCGGGGTCCGGTGCCGTCGGGTTCCATGGCGGACCTGGTCTTTGTTACCGAGCGGCCCACCAGCGTGGAAGAGATCAAGCGCATCTTCGAGGAAGAGGCGGCCAGCCCCCGTTATCAAGGCATTTTGGGGATAGCCGAAGCGCCTTTGGTTTCCCATGATATCATCAAGGACTCCCGGGCCTCGGTGGTGGACCTGGAGATGACCCAGGTGGTGGACGGGGACCTGGTGAAGATCATGAGCTGGTACGACAACGAATGGGGTTATACCAACCAGATGGTCAAGGAAGCGGCCCGCGCCATCAAGGAAGCAAAGCTCTAAATATCCGGATATCCAGGGGAGGGGGCTGCCAACGGTTGCCAGGTTTACCCTACCGACCCCCTCCCCGACTTTCTCCCAAGCCCCCATTCTCTTCCAGGCTGAGGGTACCAGAGGGTTTTCCCCCATAACGGCTTGCCCTTGACATCCCCGTCAGGGATGGGTTCCCTTGACAAGGCGAGCCATCGTATCTAGCCTATAAGCATTCTCCTTACGGCAGGATAACGGCTTCCCCGATTTCGCCTGAGGGGAGATAGGCATCAGATCATCAAGCCATTTTCATGACCATGAGCCCACCCGGGACAAGGAGGATTAAGGTATGAAGGCCGGAGAATTGTATCAAACCGCGGATTGGAAGGCGGAAAAACACGTGCCCGTCATCGACTGTCCGGAGGCGGTGACCGCGGACGAGATGTTCGAAGTCAAGGTGTCCATCGGCAAAGAAATTGCCCACCCCAACACTACGGAGCATCATATCTGCTGGATTCAAGTATTTTTCAAGCCCGAAGGCGACAAGTTTGCTTACCAGGTGGCCCATTGTGAATTCAGCGCCCACGGGGCCTCGGCGGAGGGGCCGAACAAGGGTCCGGTGTACACCCACCACGGGGCCACAGTGGCCCTGAAAATCAACCAGCCGGGAGTGCTCATCGCCACCTCCTTATGCAATATTCACGGCCTGTGGGAGAATTCCCAGGCCATCAGAATTCACTAAGCCCGCGACTGCCGCCAGGCGCCCCTCTCCGGACCGCATTTAACCCAGGACCGCGGCCACAGTAGATGTCGACCTGGGTCAACCTCACCCCGGGGATGCCGGCCCTTCCAGGCGCCTGGCCGGCGTCAATCCAGGCGCCGACATTATTACCAGAGCAGAAGCATCGCCCCCTTAAGCTGACCTTTAGGGCGCACCGCCTTAGAAAGAATACGTCCAACATTGACGCCGACTTCCCTGGTTTTCTTGAAAAATTCTGATGTGCTCCGCCTAACCAACCCCATGGTCTTTTCATGGCAATCCCTTTATTAATATTATCAAATTGCCCCTCAAATGAAGCCTTGGGGAAATCCCGGCAGAGATCAGAGAAAAACTGTATAATATATAGGAAAGATTGGGATTGAGTTTAGTAAGAACTGAAGGGGAATAATTTCAGGGGCGTTTTTGTTAAAAATCTCAAGTCCATCAAAGGTGAACCAGCCATCAGCGAGAAAATAATCCTAACGGGCCAGGAGGCCCAACTCCTGGAAGGAAACGGCGATCAGGGCTCCCGGGTGGCCCGGCGAGCCCCCATCGACTCCGTCCTGCGCTATGTGGCCCGGGTGATGCCGCCGCCCCTGCCGGTGCTGCCTCCGGGCACCCGCTGGCTCGCGGCCAGAAAAGACCTGCTCTTCCTGGTGGTGGAACACCTCCCCCAATGCCGCACCCTGAGGGCCAGTTGGGAGAAAAAAGGCGGCGAAGATTATCAGACCTACCGCCTGGCCTTTCCCTACATCCTTTATCTCCTCAGTTTTTACCGGGGCGATCTCCAGGAAATGAAGATGTTCTACCGGGTGAGCCCCCTTGTCTCCCTGGAAGACCCCTTATTCCACACCAATCTCCCCAACGTCCGGGGGGCGCCCGGCCACTACGGCTCCCAAAGGGTTTGCCTGCGCTACCGCCCGGAGATGATCGAGGGGGTGCCCCTGGTGGCCTCCGTGCCCACCCTCATCGATTTTTTCTGGAGCACCGGTTTCAACCAGGATATCGCCGGCAGCGCCTTCGAACGGGCCCAGGAGCGGGATGCCCGCATCGCCAGTTTTGCCGCCTGGGAGGCCGCCACCCAGGAGGACCCCCTCTTTCCCTTGGGGATTGACTGGGAGCCCACCGCCCAGACCATCCCCGGCCTCTGGCTGGAGTGCCTGGAACTCCATGGGGAAACGGACCGGCCCGTCAGCACTACCGAAGAACTGGCGGACATCCTTTATCGCCTGCCGGTGGGGTATTGAGACAGTTTTCGGTTTTCAGTTGTTATACATTGCGACATAAATAATTGCGCATTATTAATCTCTGCGCTCTCTGCGTCTCTGCGAGATAAAAAGGTTTCTCGCAGAGGCGCAGAGGCCGCAGAGAATGTCAACCGCGGTTAATTAAGTCGCTCAGTATAGTTCTCGGTTTAGATAAAAAGATTTAGTTTGTGGCAATTGTCTGAACTTCTGGAGGCGGCCATGGACGGCCGCTCCGCCGGAAAATCCCTTTAAGGTGGGGCGGGCCTCTGTGCCCGCCACTAAATCCGTCTTCCCTCCTACACTAGTCCAGGTCCCCTCCAGCTTCTTGACATGCCGCGTAAGTGCCTTATTTTTATGAATACCGCGGCTGACGCCGGGAAGGATAAGTTTGCGCCCGTTATCCATTCCCAGCCGTTGGCCAAGTAATTTCGCCCTGTTCCCTTCATGACCCGGGGGCCAAGGAGACCGGCCATGCCTCCTGATAAATCCACCCTGACCAGCGCCGCCTCCACCCGCATTCCCACGGTGGAGGGCGAATTTCAGCTCTTTTTCTACCCCGACAGCCGGGATGAGAAGGAACACCTGGCCCTGGTCAAGGGGGAGGTGGCCGGTAAAGAAGATGTCCTGGTGCGGGTCCACTCCGAATGTTTCACCGGCGACGTGCTGGGCTCCAAGCGCTGCGATTGCGGGGCGCAGTTGCAGGCGGCCTTGCGGCTCGTGGCCGAGGCGGGGGCCGGGGTGGTCGTTTATCTCCGCCAGGAGGGCCGGGGCATAGGTCTTCTGGATAAGCTCAAGGCCTATAATCACCAGGACCAGGGCCATGACACCGTGGACGCCAACCTGCTCCTGGGACACCAGGCGGACGAGCGGGACTATACCGTGGCCGCCCGGATTTTGCAGGATCTGGGGGTCCGCTCCATCAAGCTCCTCACCAACAATCCCCACAAGTTGGACAGCCTCCAGGAACTGGGAGTCCCGGTGAGCGCCCGCCTCCCTCTGCAAACCGGGGCCTGTGCGGAAAACGCCGGCTATCTCCGCACCAAGGCCCGGCGGCTGAAGCATCTTTTGGTGCTGGATGAACTGCCTAACGGCACCCCTTGCTACCAGCCCATCAAGATGGGGATCATGGAGCAGATCAATATTCCCCTGGCTGAAGCCGCGGCTTACCGGCGGCGCACCGGCCGCCCCTTTGTCACCCTCAGCTACGCTCAAAGCCTGGACGGCAGCATCGCCGCCCGGCCGGGCCGACCCCTGGCCTTGAGCGGCTCGAAGTCCCTGGCCCTGACCCACGGTCTCAGGGCCGCGCACGACGGCATTTTGGTGGGCATCGGCACCCTGTTGGCGGACAACCCCCGCCTCAACGTACGCCTGGTGGAGGGCCGGGACCCCCAGCCCATCGTCGTGGACAGCCGTCTTCGGTTTCCCCCTTATGCCAACCTCCTGAAGAACTGCCGGGAGCCCTGGATCGCCACCAGCATCGAGGCGGACCCGGAGCGCCAGGCGGCCCTGGAGAAAATCGGCGTCCGGGTGCTGCGTCTGCCGCCAGCGGCCCACGGTTGGGTGGACCTGGCGGTCCTCTTGGGCCATTTAGGGGAGATGGGCTTAACCAGCCTGATGGTGGAAGGAGGGGCCCAGATCATCACCAGTTTCCTGGCCGCCCGGCTGGTGGACCAGGTGGTCCTGACCATCGCTCCCATGCTGGTGGGGGGCTTGAGGGTCATGGATTATCTGGGCCAACACCAGGGGCACCGCTTTCCCCGGCTGCGCCGGGTCAGCTATCAACGCCTGGGGGAAGACCTGGTGCTGAGGGGCGAACCCCATTGGGAAATTGCATGATCCGCCACTCCCTAATTTTTCTGGCCCCCGGGCGCCTTGAGGTCCGGGAAGAGCCTTTGGCTCCCCCCGGCCCCGGCCAGGTGTTGGTGCAAACCCTGATTTCCCTCATCAGTCCCGGCACGGAAATGCTGATTTATCGGGGCCAGGCCCCCGGGGACCTGGCCGTGGATGAGACCATCCCCGCTTTAGCCGGACGCTTCGGCTTCCCCCTGAAATACGGCTACGCGGTCATCGGCCGGGCCGTGGCCCTGGGGGAAGGGGTGCCGGGGGAATGGCAGGAGCGTTTGGTCTTTGCCTTCAACCCTCACGAAAGCCATTTCCTGGCCGACCTGGAAGAACTGCTCCTGCCGCCGCCTTCTTTGACCCCCGAAGCCGCGGTGTTCTTCCCCTTGATGGAGACCGCCATCACCCTGGTGCTGGACGGCCAGCCCCAACTGGGGGAGCAGGTGGCGGTTTTCGGCCAGGGAGTGGTGGGCTTGCTCCTCACCGGGCTTTTGGCCCGGCTGCCCCTGGCCAGTCTGGTGACCCTGGACCTCCACCCCAGCCGCCGCCAATTATCCACGGCATGGGGGGCGCATCTCAGCCTGGACCCCGCCGCCTCCGGGGCCCTGGAGCTATTACTGGATAATTTGAGCGGCCCGGGTTCCTACCGGGGCGCGGACCTGTGCTACGAGGTCTCCGGCGACCCGCAAGCCCTGGACCAGGCCATTGCCGCCACCGGCTTTCACGGCCGGGTGGTCATCGGCTCCTGGTACGGCCTGAAAAAAGCGGAACTCGACTTAGGGGGGCGGTTCCATCGCAGCCGCATGCGCCTCATCAGCAGCCAGGTGAGCACCCTCAATCCGGAGCTGAGCGGGCGCTGGAGCAAGTTTCGGCGCGATCTCCTGGCCTGGCGGATGCTGGAGGAGATGGACCCCGCCTCCCTCATTACCCATCGCTTTCCCTTGACCCAGGCGACCGAGGCTTATAATTTGTTGGATCAAAACCCGGCAGAAGCTTTGCAGGTGATTTTGACGTATTGAATTTTGGCTGGATAAAACTGGAGGGGAAAAAGGTTAAAAGGGAAAAAGGAGAAGGGGAAAAGTCTTTTCTTTTCCCCTCTTAACCTTTTCCCCCCAATTTCAATATCCCCCAATTTCAGTGTGGGAGTTCTACATGTACACCGTGGCTGTGGAGCGTAGTTTCGTGGCTCAGCATTTTCTCTGCGGCGGCGATTGGGGGCCGGAAAATCTCCTCCACTCCCACCCCTACAAGGTAGAGGTCCAACTCCAGGGCGCTTCCCTGGATGAACACGGCTACCTGGTGGACATCGTGGATATTGAGCTTCATCTGGATGAGATCGTCGCCTACTTCCGGGACCGGACCCTGAATGAGTTGCCGGAATTCGGAGGATTAAACCCCAGCATCGAGCAGTTCGCCCGCATCTTTGTGAAGATGTTGCGGCCGCGCCTGAAGGCCCCCAACTTGCAGGCCATCCGCGTCAAAATCTGGGAAACCGGCATCGCCTGGGCCGCGTACCATGAGGATCTTGGGTGAAGATCGGTTTCCTGATTTACGGCAACCTGGATATCGTCACCGGCGGGTTCCTTTACGACCGTCTACTGGTGGAATATCTCCAAAGCCGGGGGAACCAGGTGGAGGTTATTTCTCTGCCCTGGCCCCCCTATCGCCGGGGACTCCTGGACAACTTCTCTTACTCCCTCAAGCGGCGCTTGCAACAATTGGATTGCCAGTTGCTGATCCAGGATGAACTAATCCATCCTTCTTTTTTCCGGCTGAACCGGAAGCTGCGACGCCGCTTGCAGTGTCCCTTCATCGCCCTAGTGCACCACCTGCGCTCCCGGGAAGCGCATCCTCCCTGGCGGCAACGCCTTTATCGCTGGGTGGAGAAGCGATATTTGCAAGGGATGGACGGCTTTATCTGTGTCAGTCGCGCCACCCGGGGAGACGTGGAACAACTGGCGGGGAACGCCCGGCCCCTGGTGGTGGCTCACCCCGGAGGCAATCGGCTGCCGGGAGCTATTACCTTAGAGGGGATTGTCAGCCGGGCCCTGGCCCCCGGTCCTTTGGAAATCGTCTTTATTGGCAACCTCATTCCCCGGAAAGAGCTGCATACCTTATTGGCGGCCCTGGCCGAGATTCACCGGCCGGGATGGCGGCTGGCGGTGGCGGGGAGCCTGACCGCGGACGCCGCCTATGCGGAGAAAATCCGCAGACAAATGGTTGGGCTTGATTTAACCTCCCGGGTCAACCTGTTGGGGACCCTGGACAGCCCTGACCTGGCCTCGCTCCTGGCCCGGAGCCACCTGCTGGTCGTCCCATCCTCCTATGAAGGTTTCGGCATCGTTTACCTGGAAGGGATGAGCTTCGGCCTGCCGGCCATCGCCTCCACCGCGGGAGGGGCGGGGGAGATAATTAACCCCGGCCAAGACGGCTTTCTGGTGGCGCCCGGGGACGTGGCCGCCCTGGCCGGACACCTGGAGCGTCTGCTGCTGGATCGGGGTCTATTGCTGGAGATGAGTCTGGCGGCCCGGGCCAACTTTGCGCGTCATCCCACCTGGGAAGAGAGCTTGAGGGCTATCCACGGTTTTTTGCACAGCTTTAAGGCTTAACCGGTGTCCATCCCTGAAGAATTCAGCTTCAGCCGCTACCTGGCCGCCAAGAAGAGCGTGGACGACCGCTCTTTGAATTTTCATGTCTTCAGCACCCTCAAGCGCTCTCTTGAAGTTTTCAGAGGCCCGGACCCCTTACGAGTCCTGGAGATCGGCTGCGGCCTGGGCGCCATGGTGGCGCGGCTCCTGGACTGGGGGCCGCTGCGCCGTACCGCAGTCTATACGGGTATCGATCTTAAGCCCGAAAACCTTGCCGCAGCCCGGGAGCGCCTCAGCAATTACGCCGTGCAGCGTGGCTATCCTCTTACCACCGCAGGGGGTGTGCTCCATCTCCGGACCTCTCCGGAGGAAAAAGTATCTGTGGTTTTAGAGGCCGTCGATCTCTATGATTTTCTTCAGCGGGAGCGAGGACGGCAGACCTGGGACCTCCTCATCGCCCATGCCTTCCTGGACCTGGTGGACTTGCCCACGACTTTGCCGCCGCTTCTATCCTTGCTGGAGAAAGGCGGGTTTTGCTATTTCACCCACAACTTTGACGGCGCCACCATCTTTTTGCCTCCCCTGGACCCGGAGTTCGATCGGCAGATCGAAGAGTTTTATCATCAGATCATGGACCAACGCCTGCTAGAGGGCCGCCCCTCCGGCCACAGCCGGACAGGAAGGCTGCTCTTCCGGGAACTCCCGGCCGCCGGGGCCCAAATCCTGGCCGCGGGCGCCTCCGACTGGGTGGTGCATCCCGGTCCGGAGGGCTACCCGGGAGACGAGGCCTATTTCCTCCACTTTATCATCCACACGGTGGATACGGCGCTGAAGGGCCATACCCAACTGCCGCAGGACCGCTTCCGGGACTGGGTGACCGAGCGCCACCGGCAGATCGAACGCCGGGAATTAATCTACCTGGCCCGGCAACTGGATTTTTTGGGGTTTATTGATAGAGCTTTAAGGTGAAAAGGGAAAGGGGGAAGGGGGAAGGGGGAAGGGGGAAGGGGGAAGGGGGTTGACAAGCAAAGCAAGTAAACCAAACCTTATTCCCCTTTTCCCCTATATTAATTAATCGAGGTAATTCCATGATCCGCGCTTTAACCCCCCAGGACCTGGAGGACATCCTCACGGTGATCAACGACGGGGCCCGGGCTTATGGCGGCGTCATCCCCGGGGATTGCTGGCATGAGCCTTACATGCCCCGGGAGGAACTGCTTTTGGAATTGGACGCGGGCGTCCGCTTTTGGGGTCTGGAAAAAGAAAGAAAGTTGGCCGGAGTTATGGGCCGCCAGGATCTCCCGGAAGTGACCCTCATCCGCCACGCCTATGTGCGCACCGAATATCAGCGCCAGGGAATCGGGAGCAGACTCCTGGCTCGAGTGCTTCAGGGTTTAAAGCCCCCGGTCCTGGTGGGTACCTGGGCTGCGGCCTGGTGGGCTATCCGTTTTTATGAAAGACACGGCTTCCGGCTGGTAACTCCTGCTGAAAAAGAGCGGCTGCTGCGGACTTATTGGACCATCTCCCACCGCCAGATCGAGACCTCCGTGGTCCTGGAATGGGAACCTGCCAAGTATTCCTCTCAATAAACGATGCGGAAGCCCTGCAAATCTCCCAGGTGGGGCCGCCATTCGCTTTCCACGCGGTCCACGTAGGAATAGCGGGGACCCTGGTGGCACCAGGCGAGCATACTGTGCAGCACCTCCCGCTCTCCTTCGAACAGGGCCTCCACCCGGCCGTCCGGGAGGTTCCGCACCCAGCCGTTAAGCCCCCGGGCCAGGGCTTCATCCCGGGTATGGGCCCGGAAAAAGACCCCCTGGACCCGGCCTTCAATGAGCACGTGAAGCCTCGCTTTATCCGCCACTTGGCTCTCCTTTCGCGGGAAATAGCCGGAAGAGCTATAATATCAATCGGTTGCCATGTTTTCCGTAGGGGCGAACCTGGTGTTCGCCCGGCGTTTTCAGGGCGAACACCAGGTTCGCCAACCTCACCGCACCATTTTCTCAAACTCCGCCTCGGTAAGGGGGGTCACCCCCAGTTCTTTGGCCTTGGCGGCTTTGCTCCCCGGGTCGGCGCCCACCACCACGTAATCGGTTTTGGCGGAGACCGAAGAACTCACCTTGCCGCCCCGTGCGGTGACCAGGGTCTTGGCCTCCTCTCGGGAGAGCCGGGCCAGACCCCCGGTAAAGACGAAGGTTTTCCCTGCCAGAGGGCCAGCGGCCCTTGCTTCTGGAGGCTGTTCCTTAACCCCGGCCTTTTGCAGCTTGTCAATCAACTCCAGGTTCCGGGGATTTTGAAAAAACTCCCGGATGCTCCCGGCCACCTGGGGCCCCACGCCTTCCACCTGGAGCAAATCTTCTTCGCTGGCCTTCATTAAGCCTTCCAGGGTTTGAAAGTGTTGGGCCAGGAGTTGGGCCGTGGCTTCGCCCACGAAACGGATGCCTAAGGCGTTGATCAGACGCCAGCAGGGGGGATGTTTGCTGCCCTGGATGGCGTTAATGATGTTTTGGGCGGATTTCTCCGCAAAGCGCTCCAGGGGCACCAGGTCCCCTTCCGTCAGGAGATAAAGATCGCTGACGTCCTTTACTAGTCCCTCATTCACCAATTGGAGGATGATTTTTTCCCCCAAGCCGTCGATGTCCATGGCGGTCTTGGAGGCAAAGTGCCCGATCCCCCGGGTCCGGGCGGCAAAGCAATCGGGGTTGGGGCAGCGGGTGACTTTTTCGCCTTCCGGCCGCACTAGTTCGGCGCCGCACACCGGACAATTTTGCGGCATCTTAAATGGTTCAGCTCCGGGCGGACGCTCTTCAGGAATAACCTTCACCACTTCCGGGATGACGTCGCCGGCCCGCTGGATGAGGACGGTATCCCCCACCCGCACGTCTTTCCTGGCCACTTCGTCTTCATTGTGCAAGGTGGCCCGGGAGACCGTGACCCCCCCAACCTCCACCGGTTCCATCACCGCCATGGGGGTGACCGCGCCGGTGCGGCCTACATTCACCACAATGTCTAGCACCCGGGTGGTCTCCTGGGTGGCCGCGAATTTATAGGCCAGGGCCCAGCGGGGACTCCGGGCCTTGGTGCCTAAACGCTCCTGGAGCGCCAGGGAATCCACCTTGATCACCACCCCGTCGATTTCATAGGGCAGGCCGTGGCGCTGATGCTCGATGCGGTGATGATAGGCGATGGCCGCGTCGATGCCGGTGCAGGTTTCGATGAGGGGATTGACCCGAAACCCCCACTTTTTTAGGTTTTCCAGCATCTCCCAGTGGCTCTGAAAAGTCGTCCCTGTTACCTCCCCCACGCCGTAACAATAGATCTTTAAAGGCCGGGACGCAGTGATCGCCGGGTCCAACTGCCTGAGGGACCCGGCCGCGGCGTTCCGGGGATTGGCAAACGCGGCCTCGCCCCGGTCCAGACGCTCCCGGTTCAATTTCTCGAATTCCCCCAGGTCCATATAGACCTCGCCCCGGACTTCCAGCAGTTCCGGGAGCGGCGTCTCCTGTCCCAGCATCTGCAAAGGAATGGTGTGGATGGTCTTCAAGTTCTGGGTGACGTTTTCCCCCCGGATGCCGTCGCCCCGGGTGGAGCCCACCGTGAAATGTCCCTGTTCGTAAACCAGCTCCACCGCACAGCCGTCCATCTTGGGCTCCACCACGTAGTGAAACTCTTCGGTGGTGCGCAAAAAGCGTTGCAGCCGCGCTTCGAACTCCCGGGCTTCCGTTTCGCTGAAGGCGTTTTCCAAAGAGAGCATGGGCTGCCGATGCCGCACGGACTCGAATTTATCCAGGGGCGCGGCCCCCACCCGCTGGCTGGGGGAGTCGGGAGTGACCAACTCCGGGTACTTTGCCTCCAGCTTTTCCAATTCCTTAAGCAGCCGGTCGTACTCCGCGTCGGAGACCACCGGATCATCCAGGACATAATAACGGTAGTTGTGATAATGGAGCTGCTCCCGGAGCTCTTTTATCCGGGAGACCACTTCCGGGGGGGCGGCAGGTGGGGCCATATTCTCATCCAGACTTGATTGGGAATAACAGCAGAATTCGGGGAAATTGTTTCCCCTCTCCCAGGTTGCCGGCAATCTCCGGTATGCTTCCGGATGGCCGGGACCTAAGCAATGACGCCATTTAAGGTTAATCAAAAAATATCATAGGTAGTTTTACCTTGATTATCAAGGCCAAAGACGGGACGGATGGGGGCAGGGTCAAGGCGCTGGGGCCGGTAAATTAAAAGACTTAATTTCAGGGAGATATTTATCGGCGTTATTCTGTTCTGGCGGAAATTTTGTGTAAGCCATGTTATTTTTTTAACAATATGTCGCCAAATTGTTCACCCGCGTCGAAAGTCTGACAGGTCTATGGTGATAAACGGGCAAAGCGTTAATCAGGTACGGCTTGGATGCGTTTTGGTCCGGACAGGGGTTCCCGGGCCAGGCGGCGGAGTTCGGTGACGATCTCCAGCACCTTCTGCATTTGATCGCTGATCATTTGGACTTCTTCAAACATAGGGTTTTCTTCATCACATTCTATTAACAACAGGTCCACCATCCCGGTCACCGCTGCCAGGGGTTGGGCCAGATCATGCAATGCATCCCGAATATTCTTCAGTTTGGCTTCCGTGTCCATAGCATTCGCCTCACTGGATTATTATATCGAGATTTCTTTTTAAAATATTAAATGCAAAAAAGGAGCCAGGAAAAAATCTAGTTCCAGCCTCGACCTGCCAGAACCGTTTCTGTCCCAAGATCTGGGGTCAATCCCGGGGCACGGCCAACATGCGCTCCACTGCCTTCAGGGCCCGAACCCGGATATCCTCCGGCACCCTGATCTGATGACGGTTTTCTTTGAGGGCGTTGATCACGTCGGTGAGGGTGATGCGTTTCATGGGACGACAGATAAGGCGTCTGGAGGGAGAATAAAAAAGCTTGCCGGGATTTTCCCGGCGCAGCCGGTGGATGATGCCTTTCTCCGTGCCGATGATAAATTCCTGGTCCGGGGCTTCCTGCGCATATTGTAACATGCCGCTGGTGCTGCGGACCGCATCCGCCAGATCCAGCACCTCTGGATTGCACTCGGGATGGGCCAGGAACACGGCCTGGGGATGGGCCGCCTTGGACTCCAAGACCTCGTCGGGGGTGAGCCCGTCATGCACATTGCACCAGCCTTCCCAGGTGAGTATTTCAATGTCCTTGGGAGTATGCCGGGCGGCATAGCGGGCCAGGTTCTGATCCGGCACCATCAACACCTGGGGGGCCGCCAGGGAATTGACCACCCGGATGGCATTGGCGGAAGTGCAGCAGACGTCGCTTTCCGCCTTCACCGCGGCGGTGGAGTTGACATAGGTGACCACCGGGACCCCCGGCAGTTCCGCTTTCCGGGCCAGGAGCTTGGCGGTGGTGACGGACTCCGCCAGGCAACAGCCCAAGTCCAGACGGGGCAGGAGCACGGTTTTGTCCGGGCAGAGGATGGCCGCGGTCTC
The DNA here is from genome assembly GCA_049322315.1 of Thermodesulfobacteriota bacterium. Taxonomy (GTDB): domain Bacteria; phylum Desulfobacterota; class Desulfobaccia; order Desulfobaccales; family 0-14-0-80-60-11; genus SURF-52. The sequence goes on from JBMORF010000053.1 coordinate 29,725, forward strand.
CGCCATGAAATGGACGCCGCAAAAAACAATGACCTCCGCGTCGGTCTCGGCGGCCCGCATGGATAAATCCAACGAATCCCCCAGGTAATCGGCGATATCCTGGATCTCCCCCGGCTGGTAGTTGTGGGCCAGGAGGATGGCCTGGCGCCTCTCCAATAAGTGGCGCACTTCTTGTTGTTGGGTGGAAAGTTTCATGATGAGGGCAGGCGACCGGTCTAACCCCGGTTTTCTCTAACCACCTGTACTCCCGGTGGCGGCGTAAAGGTGAAAAGGCTGGGGTCCAACTGCAAGTTGAGCTGTATCTGGGAAAAGGCAAAACGGGTCTCTTCCCCCAGGGCGTTGGTGAATTCCAGTTTCTCCACCTGGTAAGTGCGGGGATTGATGGTCAGGGTGAGACGCTTCAATTCCGGCTCCGGCTTCCGGGGAAAGAAGTCCACCACATAATTGCCCCCAGGTTGGGGAGGGCGGTTCCAGGAAATCTGGAAATCCCGGCTCAGCTTCCCCATCCCGGAAAAAAAACGCATCACCAAGTCGGAGCGCAACACCTTATTCAAAGGATAAACCATGACCACCGCGTCCTGGGGGATAAACATCCAGACCTGCCGCCCGTCGGCGATAATTTCCTTTTTCTGCTCCGGCGGTTTTTCGTACTGCCAGCGCATGCGGCAGGGCTTTTGAAAATAGAGCAGGCCCTCGGCCTTTTCTCCCTGGCCCTCGGCCTGCATCCGGGACTCCTGGCGAAAGCTGGCTTTGAAGCCGCCGGATTTGTCATACTGGGCCTGAACCCGGTTCACTACCTCCTCCGGGTTGGGCGCGCCCCAGGCCTGCCAAGGAACCGACAGGCAACCTAAAACCAATAATATGAGCCAGAACCGTTTTCCCAAGTCTTGGTTGTCCTTGTGGGGGAAAATATCTTAAACCATTTCTAAACTATCAAATCCCGACCCTGGCGTCAATGAACCTGAGGGGGTCCTGGGAGGGAGTGAGGGACAGGTTAAGACTCCTAATTGTCGCAGCCCCGATAGTTTCTCCATTGACTTTATCACTCCTTTGGGATTAATTCCTGGGGGAAGTTCATGAACACGAAGATAAATGATTACGATTATTTCCTGCCCCCGGAACTGGTGGCCCAATATCCTTTGAGCCCACGGGACGCCTCCCGCCTTCTGATTCTTAACCGGGATGGCGGGGAAATCCGGCACGCCTCCTTTCGGGACCTGCCCCAATACCTGGACCCGGGCGACCTGCTGGTCCTCAACGACACCCGGGTCTTCCCCGCCCGCCTCCACGGCGCCAAGACCAGCGGCGGCAAAATCGAACTCCTCCTCCACCATCTGCCGGCGGCGGGGAGGGAGTCTGAGGGGTGGGCGAGAGAAAACGATTCTCCCAGTTCTTCCTTAAAATCAGCCAGAGCCCAAGCCACCTATCGGGGGCGTTTACGGGTGGGCCAGGAGTTGGTTTTTGGTGATAAATTGCGGGGGGAGGTGATCTCCCGGCCCCGGCCGGGGGTGACCGAGGTGCGGTTCTGGTCTCTGAACGGCAGCGATCCTGCTCAGTTGGTGCTGGCACAGGGGGAAGTGCCTCTCCCCCCTTATATCCGCCGCGGGCCGGAGGAGCAGGACCGGGAGAATTATCAGACGGTTTATGCCTCCCGGGTGGGGGCCATCGCCTGCCCCACCGCGGGTCTGCATTTTACCGCGGCGGTCATGAAAGACCTGGCCCGCCGAGGACTAGAGACGGTCTTTTTGACCCTCCACGTGGGGCCGGGGACCTTTATGCCGGTGCGGCAAGAGGATTATACCCGGCACCGGTTGCAGCCCGAATACTTTGAACTCTCCCAGGCCACGGCCCAGAGGCTTAATGAGGCTAAAAGCCGGGGAAAACGCCTGGTGGCCGTGGGCACCACCAGCGTCCGGGTGTTGGAGTATTGCGCTGGGCCAGGGGGTTTTACCCCCCAATCCGGCTGGTGCGATCTCTATATCCACCCGGGCTATACTTTTCAGGCCGTGGACCGGCTGCTCACCAATTTTCATCTGCCCAAATCCACCCTGCTGCTCCTGGTGAGCGCCTTCGCGGGCCGGGACTTGATCATGCGAGCCTATGCAGAGGCGGTAAGAGAGAAATATCGCTTTTATTCTTACGGCGATTGCATGTTGATTCTGTGAGAAGAATTGCCGGGAGTTCAGTAATCAGTTATCAGCAATCAGTGTTCAATAGGACCAAAATCTTTTACTGGTTACTGGTTACTGGGACTACTGGCCAGGGAAGCAACAACACCAATGTTTGAGTTTCACCTAAAAAAATCCGCCTCCCCCGGCGGCCCCCGGTGGGGCGAGATGCGCACCGCCCACGGGGTGGTGGAGACCCCCATCTTCATGCCCGTGGGCACCCTGGGCACGGTGAAGGCCATGGCTCCCGAAGAGGTGCAGGAGTTGGGCGCCGGGATTATCCTAAGCAATATTTATCATCTCTATCTGCGCCCCGGGGTGGAGGTGGTGGCGGCTTTAGGGGGGCTGCATAAGTTCATGAACTGGCCCGGCGGTATTCTCACCGATTCCGGGGGTTACCAGATCTTCAGCCTGGCCTCCTTTCGCCAGATTACGGAGGAAGGGGTGCATTTCCGCTCCCATCTGGACGGCTCCAGCCATTTTTTGACCCCGGAAAAGGTGATTGCCTTGCAGCAGACCATCGGCGCGGACATCATGGTCTGCCTGGATGAATGCCCCGGGTACCCGGCCCCGGAAGCGGAGGTGCGCCGGGCTGCGGACCTTACTTTAAGGTGGGCCAAACGCTGTCTGGAGGCCAGGGCTGAGGCCCCCGGGCCCTTATTTGCGGTGGTCCAGGGGGGGATGCTCCCGGAGTTGCGCCGGGAGCAGGCCCAGGCCTTTAAGGAGCTGAATTTCGACGGCTATTGCCTGGGGGGCTTGAGCGTGGGGGAAGACAAAGACACCCTCCTTAATATGGTGGAGGTGACCACCCCGGAATTGCCGGAGGATAAGCCCCGATATCTCATGGGGGTGGGGACCCCCGAGGACCTGGTGGAGGGGGTGGCCCGGGGGGTGGATATGTTCGACTGTGTGCTCCCCACCCGTAACGCCAGGAACGGCATGGCCTTTACCGGGTTCGGCAAAGTGGTGGTAAAAAACGCGGTTTGCGCCCGGGACCCCGCCCCATTGGAGGAAGGTTGCGGCTGCTACACCTGCCGCCATTATTCCCGGGCCTATTTGCGCCATCTTTATCTTTCCCGGGAAATTCTGGCCTATCGCCTTTTAACTCTACATAATTTATATTACTATCTGCACCTGATGGCGGAAATCAGAGAGGCGGTGGCCGCCGGCCGCTTTGCCCAGTTCCGCCGGGATTTTTACGAAAAACGAGAGGGAGGTAACGCAAGTGGTTAATTGGGCATACGCCGCAGGGGCCGGGGCTGCTCCCGAGTCCGGCCCCATGTGGACCTTTGTCGCCCCCATGGTGTTAATGGTGGTGATCTTCTATTTTCTGCTCATTCGGCCCCAACAAAAGAAAGCCAAGGAGCATCGCACCTTTTTGGATAATCTGAAACGGGGTGACCGGGTAATCACCAACGGCGGCATCTGCGGGGAAATCACGGCCATCAACGACCAGATCGTGACCATCGAAGTGGCGGACAAGGTGCGCCTGGAAGTGGGACGGCCTTATATCGCCGGCTTGGCTCCCAAAAAATAGAGGTCTGTGAGCAGTGAGCGGTGAGCAGTGAAAAAAAATAATCCCTTAGTTCTCGGTTTGCAGCGAATCTGCTGTCAAAAAGATATTAAAGGTATTTAAGGTAGGGCGAACCTTGTGTTCGCCCTGGAGGTAGGGCGAACACAAGGTTCGCCCCTACGAAAAAACCTTTGATGACTAATTAGTATAACTACTGCTTACAGCTCACAGCTCACAGCTCACAGCTCACAGCTTACAGCTCACAACTTACTGCTTACTGCTTACTCCAAAAAGGTGCTGAGATGACCCAAGGCCAACCCCAGGAGGCCTTAACCCAGGAGATCGCCCAGCTGAAGGAGATGGCCCGGGAATGGGCCCGCCTCTTCCCCCAGGCCGCCTCCCAGGGGGAACACTGGCTCAAGGTTCTCGCCGAGGTCCAGGCCCACGTGACCGAGGAAGTCTGCCGCCTGGCGGTGGTGGGCGCGGTGAAGTCCGGAAAAAGCACGGCCATCAACGCTCTCCTGGGCCAGGACTTGCTGAAACGGGGGGCGGGCATCCTCACCGCCATGATCACCCGCATCCAGCCAGGCCCGGAACCCCAGGCGGTCCTGAAGTTCAAGGAGTGGGGGGAAATTAACGGGGAGATCAACCGGGCCTTAGGTTTGCTGCCGGTCCCCCGTCTCCGGGAACGGGCCGCGCCTTTGGACCTCCAGCAGGCGGTGGACCGGGAGTTGCTTTTCCAGGTGCTGGCGGAGGCCAAAGAGGAGGACATCTGGTCGGAGGGCAGCCTGGACCCCAACTATCTCCTCCTGAAATCCTATCTGGAGGGATATGGCCAGATTCAGGAATTCCTGAAATCCTCCACCGTCTTGTCCCTGTCCGGTCCGGAGCTGGCCCGCCACCGGGAAATGGTAACCCGGGAGGCCACCGCCGTCTTCTTGAAAGACGTGCTTCTCACCATTCCCTTCCCCTGGGCGGCTGCGGGCCTGGAGTTCGGGGACTGCCAGGGCAGCGACTCCCCCATCCCCCAGCACCTGGCCCAGGTGCTGGCCTACCTGGTGAAATGCGATCTAGTCCTCTACGTCGTCAGTTCCCGGGTGGGGCTGCGCCAGGCGGATTTCCAGTTCCTGGGGGAGTTGAAAAGGATGGGGTTGATGTCCCATATCCTGTCCATCCTTAACCTGGACCTGGGGGAACATGCCTCTTTGGATGAAGTCCGGCGCCTCCGGGACCGGCTGGTTCAGGAATTGACCCCCTGGCAGCCGGAACCCCGGGTCTATGCCTTTTCAGTGCTGAAGTTGCTCCTGGAGAGCCGCCGCCGGGGGGAGAATCTGGACCAGAGAGAAGCTGGTCTTTTGTCCATCTGGGCCCTGGATGAGGACGCGGCCCGCTTCTCCGAGGAAGAAGCGGCCCGTTTTCAGAAGGAGTTGCAGGAGGCCGTGCAGCGTCTCCAGGGCCGCCGCCTGGCGGGGGGCAGCCTCTCCCAGGTGCAGATGGTGGCCCGGGGCCTGAGGGAGCAATTGGAGCTGACCCAGGGGCTCCTGGGCCAGGACCTGGAAGCCCTCCAAAAGGTGGAAAGCCATCTCCAGGCCCGGCGCCAACCCCTGGAATCCACCCTGGCCAGCCTGGACCAGACCCTGAACGGCGCCGGCATCCACCTGAAAAAGGTCTTGAAAGACCGGGTAAACTCGGTCATGGACCGCCGCCACGGTAAGGTAGGGGCGTCCCTGACGGGCTTTATCCGGGACTATGAGCCCAACTGGGACCGGCTCCTGCTGCCGGAGCTGCCCGGGTCTTTCCGCCCCGCCCTTTATCAACTCTTTCAGGAATGCGTCAAGGAGCTATCCCATTACGTCACGGCCGAAGCCAACGTCTCCCTGGTGGAATTTATCCGGGAGCAGGAAGATTGGCTGCGCCAGGAGTTGGCCCGGGTGGAGACGCCGCTGTTGCTCTCTCTCCAGGACGCCCTGACCCTGTATTACCGGGAGATCGAGGGCCTGGGCTTATCGGCCGCGCCCCCGGCCCTGGAAATGGTCGCCACCCCCCGGCCTCCGGGACTGGAAGTGCCGCTGTTGAATCTCCAGTTGGACCCGGGCTGGTGGTTGGACGCGGAAGTCTGGGTCCGCTCCGGGGCCGGTTTCCTGGAGCGTTACTGGGATATCTTGAAGCGCCGCCTGGGTCGGGGCGCGGTCCAGGAGCCCCGGAGCCAATTGCTCCGGGACCTGGGACGGGCCTTAAAGGCCATCAAAGACTGGCTCCAGGAACAGGTGAAAGTGCAGTTCATCGACTACGGCGAACGCCTGAAGTTCCAATATTTCCTGCCCCTGGTGGACCAGTGGCTGAGGCGACAGGAAACCGCGCTGGCCAATACCATGCGCTCCCTGCTGACGGACCTGGAAGGGGTGGCCGGCTCCATGCACCTGGAGGAAGAAGAACGGGCCGCCCGGCGCCGGCGCCTGGAGGAACTGCTGCCCCAGGCCCAGGGCATCGAACTCCATCTGGAAGACCTGCGGCGGAAGTGAGAGTAGCCAGTGATCCGTGATCAGTAATCAGTAATCAGTGAAAAACCACAAGTTACTGATCACTGCTCCCCTGCACCCAACATACTCCGAGGTGAATCAATGACCGAAAAACTCCCCTGGCTGGCTCTCCGCAGCATTCCCGGGGTGGGGCTGGTCTTGTTTCAGCGTCTGGTGCAGGCCTTGGGCTCCCCGGCCGGGGTTTTTGAGGCGGGTATCCCGGAGTTGCGGTCCCTCAAGGGAGTCACCCCGGCCATCGCCAAAGCCATTACCTCCTTTAAGGATTGGGACCGGGTGGAGGCCCAGATTTCCCGGCTGGCGGCCGCGGGCGCCCAAGTGCTCACCCAGGATGATCCCCGGTTCCCGGCGCGTCTTTTAAATATCCCCTATCCTCCGCCTTATCTGTTTATCCGGGGCGCCCTGGAAGCCGAGGACGCCCAGGCCGTGGCCCTGGTGGGCACCCGGGCCGCCAGTTATTACGGGTTGAAGACCTGCCGCCATCTGGCCGGGGCCCTGGCGTCCCGGGGCTGGCGGGTGGTAAGCGGCCTGGCCCGGGGCATCGATACCGCCGCGCATCAGGGGGCTTTGGAGAAAGGCGGCCGCACCCTGGCGGTTCTGGGCTGCGGCCTGGACGTGGTCTATCCCCCGGAGAACAAAAAACTCTATCAGCAGATTCCGGAGCAGGGCGCGCTCATCAGCGAATTTCCCCTGGGCACGCCCCCGGAGGGCCGTAACTTTCCCGTGCGCAACCGCCTGATCAGCGGCCTGTCCTGGGCCGTGGTGGTGGTGGAGGCCGGGGATAAGAGCGGCACCCACATCACCGTGCAGTACGCCCTGGACCAGGGACGGGAGGTGCTGGCGGTGCCCGGTCCGGTGAACTCTCCCAACAGCGTCGGCCCCCATCGCCTCATCCAGCAGGGGGCCAAGCTGGTCCACGAAGTGGGGGATATCCTCCAGGAACTTCCCCGGCATGCGGGAGCGAGACCCATAACCCGGCCCGGCGCGGTCACCGAGCCCCCGGCCCGGCCTCGAATTGACGACCCCCTCCTGCCGCTGCTGGGCGCGGACCCGGTACAATTGGAGGAATTGGTGCAGGCCTCCCATCTTCCCGCTTCGGAAGTCCTGAGCCGCCTCACCATGCTGGAACTCCAGGGCTTGATCAAGGAACTCCCGGGGAAGTGTTTTGTGCTGGATGCTGATTAGGAAAAGTTTGGCGGGGGGAGCATGTATCTTTTGGCAATCGAAAGACATTAAATCGTAGCGAACCTTGTGTTCGCCCTGAGCCACCGGGCGAACACCAGGTTCGCCCCTACGGGAAATCCATGTTTATCGCCCTCTCCGGGACCTTCCACGTTGACGGCTATACCCCTGATGGGGATTCTCTGCATTTTCAGGCCCATAACGCCGCTATTTGGCAGAAGCTGGAAGGCCCTCCGGTTAAGCTGAACCAACTGCGGCAGGCCCAACTGCGGCTGGAGGCCATTGACGCCCTGGAGATGAACTATGAGGGCCGGCGCCAGCCCTTGAAATATGCCCGGGAGGCCCTGGATTATTTGCTTACCCACCTGGGGATCAGGGGCAACCTTTTCGGGCCGGCCCACGCCCGGGACGGCGCGGCCGGGTACATTTTGGCCCGCCACACGGAGAAGTACCGGCGGCCGGTGGCCTTTGTCTTCCCCGGCGGCATAAGGCGCCCTGATGGCGAAAAAGTCTTTCTGGATACGGCCCTGCTCCAGCAAAGCCTCAACTATCAATTGCTCCGGGAGGGTCTGGTTTACCCCACCTATTATGAGGGGTTGTATGCCGATCTCCGGGAGGAACTCACCCGGGCTTGCCGGGAAGCCCGAGCCGGGGGGCGGGGTTTCTGGCCCCAAGACTGCACCAACTCCGGGGTGGCCCTGGACGGTCTTAACCGCCTGGCCACGAAATGTATCCTCCTCCCCAAATTGTTCCGCCGCCTGGCGCGCTTTCTGAAAGAACCCGGCGCTGCCGGCGATTTCCAAGAATATCTGGAGGCCAGGCCCGACCCCGTCACCCATCTGCCCACGAACCGGGTCACCACTCTGGCCGCCCTGGTGGAAATCCAGGGAGCCATCCTTAGACTGACGGCGGCTCCGGAAGATTTAGTTTTTGCAGAAAGTTAAGTAAATTGAGGAATTGGCTGATAGTCCCAATAGATTTCGGGGGGGGTGAGATCATTTGCTTCCGGATCGGGGATATTAGGAGGCCCGATTAAATACGGATATAGGGGAACTTTCTGAGAAAACCATTTTTCCAAAATAAAATATATTGACGAATTTCCTATAAATGTTGGATAATTTGTTTCATTAGTAGATAATTAATATTTTTTATCATCATATTTGTATTTTTTGTTTTCTAAGTCAGGAGATGCATAATGGAGAAAATAATTCTAAGCAAGAAGCCTCTTGTTGAAGCAATATTTGAATTGAAATGGCAATTGAAAGAAATTGCGACAAATATAAATATTGATCCTGAATATAAATTATTAGTTGGTATAATATATGATAGAATTAAGAAAGATTATCCTTCTCATCAATCTCTAGATAGTACTAATATTCCTGATGAATTTTCGGGGTACGTTGTTCAGCATAGATTTAGAAAAGGTGAAAATAGTTGGCCGCTCGTTCAATTGGGACCGGGGATTATTACACTAAATGACACCAAGGAATATGATTGGGATGATTTTAAAGAAAGGATAATAAATGTTTCAAATGTTCTCTTTGATGTTTATCCTGAATCACATATAAAATTAAAAATAAAAAGTGCCTTGATCCGATATATTGATGCAATTGAATTTGATTATGATAAAGAAAATATCTTGTCTTTCTTAAAAGATAAATTAAAGATTGAGGTCAAAGTTCATGAAAAACTTTTTGACAATACAGGTGTTAATAATCTGCCTTCATTTTATGATTTAAAATTTTCATTTAAGTCTGGAAAGCCTAGAGGAATAATTCGAATTCGATTTGTTAAGGGGAGAAAACAGGGCTCTGATAGTTTAATTTGGGAGACTACAGTTGAATCAATAGGAGAAGATGCCCCTTCTAATATTGGGGAGATTAATATTTGGGTGGAAGAAGCACATAGATTAACCCATGATTGGTTTTTTAAATTAATCGAGGGTGAATTATATGCGAGGTTCAAATAAATGCAAAAAGACAGAGCCACCACAGATTTAATTGATGTTCCCAGAAAATATATTTTTGATACCACCTCTTTCCTTGAGGGAGACCTTTATGATTTCATTTTCTCTGAAGGACAGAAACAAATATTTATTGAAGCGAAATATCCTGGAACTATTAGAAATTATCAAGATAATATATATGAAATAGGCTCATGGACCATATCTTCAAATATAATAATTCCCTTGGGAGATAAAGAAACAAGAACGGTAGGAGTTGAAGCTGAGTTTTTAAAAGAGATTACTCCCCATCAGGCATACGAAATCGCCTTAAAAGCATTGAAAAAATACGAAAGAGAATGGATAGAATATTTACAAGAAGAAGCAAAAGAAATATCAATAATAGAAGAGGAAGATTAAATTGATATACGATTTTCCTAACAAAGATATACCAATTAGACAGGGAGATATTTTTTATCCTTTACCATTAATGATAATAGATTTAGATGAAATAGCTGTTCACATAGAAGGAGTATTAAAGGAAGGTATGTGGGATAGTATTAAAGATGAAGAGAATATTGTAGTTCACGCTCCAATAAAAAGGACATGGGGGATTGTAGCAACCCAGGATTGCGATGCTTCTCGACTTCCTGTAATTTCTTTTTTCGAAATTTCAGAATTTAAAGAAGTTACAAGATACGAACTTCCAGGATCTGCAAAAAAATGGATGAACATGATTACTCAAAAATCTCGCCTTAATGCAAGATGGTTTTACTTGCCAGAATATGAGAAAATTGGTTTTAAGTATAGAATGGCGATTAATTTCGGGGTTACGTTTCAAATTTCTAGAGATAATTTAGAGCACAATCTACAAAAATTGCGAAGGGGAAGATTAAACGAAATAGCTTATCAACACTATCGCGAAAGTATCGCTCAATATTTTAGAAGGTATCCATACGATGAATGGTATCCACTATCCAAAGATGAATTTGGTGAATATTGTAAAAACAAGGACAATGTAGAACCATTCGAATGGCAAAAATAATACCTAAAAGATAACTGCCGCCCGTTTTAAAATCCTACCTAATTAATCTTAATAAATTTGTGTAAATAATTATTAAAATAACTATGCCTAAATCGCTACTTATCGTCGAATCGCCCACCAAGGCCAAGACCCTGCAGAAATACCTGGGGTCCGATTTCTTGGTGCACTCCTCCATGGGCCACATCATCGATCTCCCCAAGAACGAACTGGGGGTGGACCTGGACCACGACTTCCAACCCAAGTACGTCACCATCCTGGGGAAGGCCAAGGTGATCAGCGGCTTGAAAAAAGCGGCCGCGGGTATCACCGACATCTACCTGGCCCCGGACCCGGACCGGGAAGGGGAGGCCATTGCCTGGCATATCGCCGAGGCCTTAGGAGACCAAGAGCACCGGTTCCACCGGGTGCTGCTCCTGGAAATCACCCCCAAGGCCCTGAAAGAAGCCCTGGCCCAGCCGGTGGCGTTGAACCGTGAGCGTTTTGAAGCCCAGCAGGCCCGGCGGGTCCTGGACCGTTTGGTGGGCTATCAGATCAGCCCCCTGTTGTGGCAGAAGGTGAAGACGGGTCTAAGCGCCGGTCGGGTGCAGTCCGTGGCCCTGCGCCTGGTGGTGGACCGGGAGCGGGTTATTATGGCCTTCGTCCCCGAGGAATACTGGTCCCTGGCCGCCTGCCTGGAGGCTAAAGCTCCCCCGGCCTTTGTCGCCAATCTCCTGAAAAAAGACGGCAAAAATATCAAACCCACCAGCGCCGGAGAGGTGGAAGCCATCCTGGAGGCCCTGGAAGAGGCGGAGTTCCGGGTGGCCAAGGTGGAGAAAAAGCCGCAAAAGCGGAACCCCTCCCCCCCCTTCATCACCAGCAGCCTGCAGATGGAGGCCTCCCGGCGGCTGCGCTTTCCTCCCAAGAAGACCATGCGCCTGGCCCAGCGCCTCTATGAGGGCCTGGAAGTGGGGGAAGAAGGCCCGGTGGGTCTTATCACCTACATGCGTACGGACTCCACCCGGGTCTCTGGCGAGGCCCTGGAGGCGGTGCGGGGGTTTATCGAGGAGGCTTACGGCAAAGACTATCTGCCGGCCAAGCCCAATGTCTACAAAAGCCCCAAGGGGGCCCAGGAGGCCCATGAGGCCATCCGCCCCACCGGCGTGAGCCGCCGCCCCCAAGACCTGAAACCCTATCTGGCCAAGGATGAATTGGCCCTTTACGACCTCATCTGGCGGCGGTTCGTGGCTTCCCAGATGGCTCCGGCGGTCTTCCAACTGACCACCGTGGACGTGGCCGCCGGGCCTTATCTCTTCCGGGCCGCCGCCTCGGTGCTCCAGTTCCCGGGTTTTACCACCCTCTACCAGGAGAGCCAGGAAGAAGCGGAGCAACCGGCCAAGCTGCCGCCGCTCAAGACCGGAGAAATTCTGCATCTCCGGGATTTCGACCCCCAGCAGCATTTCACCAAACCCCCGGCCCGCTTCACCGAAGCCAGTCTCATCAAAGAGCTGGAGGTCCAGGGCATCGGCCGCCCCAGCACCTATGCCACCATTCTCAGCAATCTCCAGGACCGCCTCTACGTAGCCAAAGAAAAATCCGGCCTGCGCCCTTCGGAAATGGGCATGGTGGTCAGCGACTTGTTGGTGGAAAACTTCCCGGACGTCATGGACCCCAAATTCACGGCCCGCATGGAAACGGACCTGGACCGCATCGCTGCGGGGGAAGTCCCCTGGGTAGGGGTCATGCAGGGCTTCTACGGCCCCTTTGCCCAGGAACTGGCCGCGGCCAAAACCCAGATGCGCCGGGTCAAAAGCGTGCCCACCGGTATTCGCTGTCCCGAGTGCGGAGGTGAACTCCACGTGCGTTGGGGTAAAAACGGCGAGTTTATCGGGTGCTCCGCCTATCCCAAGTGCGGTTTTACCGGGGACTTTACCCGGGATGCCCAGGGCCGGATTATCCTCGAGGGCCTGGTACCGGCTGCCCCTGAGAGCCAGGATGAAGAGCCGGGCAAAGCCCCGGCGGTCCGGAGCAAGCCTGCGCCCACCGGGCTTGCCTGCCCCAAGTGCCAAAAAGAGTTGGTGCTGCGCCGGGGGAGGTTGGGAGAATTCCTGGGCTGCGCCGGATACCCCAAGTGCAAGTTCACCCAGAATTTCACCCGGGGTCCCCAGGGAGAGATCATCCCCCAATCCCCGGAAGAAGAGGCCGCCCACACCTGCCCCCGGGAAGGCTGCGACGGCCACCTGATGAAGCGCCGCTCCCGCCGGGGATTCTTTTATGGCTGCAGCAACTACCCTAAATGCCAGTTTACCATGAACCAGCCGCCCCTGGACCAGCCCTGCCCCCAATGCCAATTTCCCTGGCTGATGAAAAAAGGCAAGAAAATCCTCTGCCCCCGGGACGAATGCAGCCACCAGGAGGCCGCTCCGGCGACGAAATAGCGATAGCCCAGGCTTTCCCGCCTGGGCGGGGAGATTTACACTATCAGCCGCAGCTAGCCAACAGTCCTCTTTTAAATTCCGCGCCTCTAAGATGGCCACAGAAAACAGAAAACAGAAAACGGAAAACCAGCAAGTCACCATCATCGGCGGCGGGTTGGCGGGGGTGGAGGCGGCCTGGCAGGCGGCCCGCCGGGGGGTTAGGGTTCGGCTTTATGAAATGAAGCCCCGGAGGTTTTCCCCGGCGCATCAATCCCCCTTATTGGGGGAACTGGTCTGCAGCAATTCCCTGCGCGCCGACAGCGTGGAGAACGCGGTGGGCCTCCTCAAAGAGGAAATGCGTCGGCTGAACTCGTTACTGATGGCCGCGGCCGCGGCTACCCGGGTGCCCGCGGGCAAGGCCCTGGCCGTGGACCGGGAGGCCTTTGCCGCTTATCTCACCGGGGCCTTGGAGAAAGAGCCCCTGGTGGAGATTATCCGGGAGGAAGTAACGGACCTGGCAGGGGAGGGAACCACCGTCCTGGCCACCGGCCCCCTGACCTCGGAGGCCCTGGCCGCCGCCCTGGGGCAGATCACCGGCCAGGAGCACCTGCATTTTTATGATGCCATCGCGCCCATCATCCAGGGCGATTCCCTGGATCGGTCCAGGGTCTTCCGGGCCTCCCGCTACGGCGCGGGGGACGATTACCTGAACTGCCCCTTCACCGAAGAAGAGTATGCCGCCTTTTACCAGGCCTTGATGGCGGCGGAACAGGTGCCCTTGAAATCCTTTGAGGAGCCCCGTTATTTTGAGGGTTGTCTGCCCCTCGAGGTGATGGCTGCCCGGGGCTTTCTAACCCTGGTTTACGGGCCGCTAAAGCCTGTGGGTCTGATTGATCCCAAAACAGGCCACCAGCCCTTTGCGGTGGCCCAACTCCGCCAGGAAAACCGGGAAGGGACTCTCTACAATCTGGTGGGCTTCCAGACCAAGCTGAAGTACGGGGAGCAGGAACGGGTCTTCCGCCTCATTCCCGGCCTGGAAAAAGCGGAGTTCGTCCGCCTGGGCTCCATTCACCGCAACACCTTTATCCGCTCCCCGGGGCTGTTGAGCCCGTATCTCAACTTTGGCAAGTTGCCCCGGCTCTTTCTGGCCGGGCAGATCTCCGGGGTGGAGGGCTATGTGGAGTCCGGGGCCATGGGTTTGCTATCCGGGATCAACGCCGCCCGCCAGGCCCAGGAGCGGCCTTTGGTGACGCCGCCCCGGGCCACGGCCCTGGGCGCCCTGATATATCATCTTACCAATACCGCTACCAAGGATTTTCAGCCCATGAACGTTAATTTCGGCCTCTTCCCTCCGCTTCCCGGGCGCACGCCCAAGAAGCTCCGGGGCGAGGCCCATGCGGCCCGGGCCCTGGAGGAATTGGCGGCCTGGCAGCGGGAGATGGAGGAAGGGGGATAGGGCAGGAAAGTGATCAGTGATCAGTGATCAGTAGGGGTATCCCAGACCTTAATTTTAAAATTGACTAGTGGCTGTTATTAATTGGCCAATGATCTTCCTGGCTTTCATGCCCCTTTGGTATTAGCTTTAAAACTTGAACTTGGACCCTCTGAGAAGGTTCCTCTTCTGTCATTCTGAATGGAGCGAAGCGGCACGAATCTCTTCTGGGCAGCACAATTTTTCCAGGCCGCGCCGATAATTACTCCCTGTTTGGGAATCCTTGGCGCTAAAATACGAGATCCTGCGCTCCGCTCAGGATGACAAGAAAGGCACTTTCGCATAAGTCACAATTTTGAACTTGGGCGGCTATGAGGTCCCGGTTAGTCTTGCTCAGCTTGGTATTATTAGTGCTTCTAGCGGCACCCTCCCTAGCCGGGGGATCGGCCTATCTTGATCCGGACAAACCGCCCGCCAACAACTTAGGCCCCTTAATTACCGATACCGCGGTGCCCATCGGCCAGGGGAATTTCTCCATTCAGCCCTTGCTGCAAATGGGTTTCAGGGGGGGACAGTTTTCCCCCAACTGGCGCCGGGTAAGCAGCCACGGCGATTTTTACTCCCTGCAACTGCCCGTGCAGTTCACTTACGGCCCTTCCCCCAACGTGGAGATGTGGCTGTTAGTGACGTATCTGTATAACTGGGCCCGGAACGCGCATTTGCCTTCCTCCCCGGGAGTAAGTTCCGCGGACTTCGGCGGCCCGGGGGATACCACCCTGGCTATTAAATATCAGTTCCAGGAAGAGACCGCGCTGCTCCCCACCTGCACTCTGTTTTCAAGTTTCGGGTTCCCCACCGGCCACCACCGCCATCTTAATCCCGCAAAACTGGGGACCGACCTCCTGGGAAGCGGGGCCTATGAGTTCACCGGCGGGTTCAATCTCTCCAAATGGTTGCGTCCCGTTTATCTTTATGCCAACCTGTGGTACACAGTGCCCACCACCGCCACGGTGGACGGAGTGCCTATTCATGACCGGGACTTTTTGACCTTATACCTCTGCGCCCAGTTGATCCTTACGCAACAATGGTCGCTGCTGCTGGAGTTTTACGGCAACTGGCAGGGGGGAAACCTCCTGGGACCCAGATCCCAACAGCCGGCCCAGGCCCTCATGGGCCTGGTAGTGGGCTGGGAGTACAATTTAAATGCGCATTGGAGCTTTGCCGGGGGCCTGGCCGTGGACGTGGCCGGAAAAAATAATGGATATAATTATTCTCCCATCTTGACCTGTCAATATAGTTTTTAAAGGAAACACTATGGATCACCAGCGAGTGGTTATCATCGGTGCGGTGGCTTTAGGCCCCAAGACGGCCTGTCGGCTGAAACGGCTGCGCCCGGATTTTCAGGTCACCATGGTGGATCAAGGGGAGTATATCTCCTACAGCGGTTGCGGCATCCCTTACTATATCGTGCAATTATCGGCCACCCTCCAAGAAATTCGGGCCGGGGAGGGGGAGCACACCCTCCAGGTGGTCACCGGTAGCGGCACCCTGGACGCCATCTCCTCTAATTGCGGCTGATACCTTGGGAAAATCATGGTAAATTGGGCTAGTCCATCCCATGCTTCTGAAAAAAAGAGTCTCTGAGTGGATACATATCAAAGGCAAATTTGCGCGCGGCGAAACGATTAAGGAGACAAGGGGGAAAATCCATGCAATCTCAGCAGGTTCTAATTGTTGGTGGTGGGGTCCTGGGACCCAAAGTCGCCTGCCGGCTGAAACGCCTCAGGCCGGATTGGGAGGTAACCCTGGTGGACCAGCAGGAAAACATCAACTCTTCCGCTTGCGGCATCCCCTACTATGTCTCGGGGGATGTGGCCGAGCTTCACGGGCTGATGACTGCCAGTTTCCATATGCTGCGCAGCCCCGATTTTTTTGAAAACGCCAAAGATGTGCGGATAAAAACCCGGACCCGGGCATTGGCTGTGGACCGCCAGGCCAAGCAGGTGCGCGTGCGGCATGAAGAAACCGGCGCTGAAGAAGATTTGCCCTATGATAAGCTGGTCTTGGCCACCGGCTGCCGGCCCCAACCTTTGGCCGTACCCGGCGCCGACCTGCCCGGCGTGACCAGCCTGACGACGCTGGGGCAGGCTGAAGCTGTCAAGTCACGGCTATCCCAGGGAGAGGTGAGCAAAGCGGTTATCCTGGGCGCCAGCTCCCGGGGGTTGGAAATGGCCGCCGGAGTCTGTGATTTGTGGGGGGTGGAGACAGCGGTGGTGGAGCCGGGCTCCCAGGTGCTCCCGGGTCTTTTGGATCCGCCCCTGGCCCGCATGGTACAGCATGAGATGCAGAGCCGGGGGGTGGAGGTTTTCCTTGAGGAGTCGCTCCAGGCAATTGTCCCCGCCTCAGGGAATAATTCCCTGGAGGTGGTTACCTCAAACCGTCGTCTGCCCGCGGACTTAGTCATCGTCGCCTGGGGGGTGGAACCCAGAACGGAACTGGCCGCCTCCACCGGGCTGGTGTTATCCCCCGGTGGGGGCCTGGTGGTCAATCAGCGGCTGCAAACTTCTGATCCCGACATTTACGCTGGCGGCGGCTGTGTGGAAAATCCGCATCTCCTCACCGGGAAAACCACCTACTTTCCGGCATCTTCCCTGGCCCACCGGCAGGGCCGGATCATCGGCACCAATCTAGCTGGAGGGTGCGCCACCTTCCCCGGCATCGTCGGCAGCTTTGCCTGCAAAATCTTTGACCTGGCCGTCGCGGGTACCGGCCTGACCCTTGAGGCCGCCCGTCAGGAGGGTCTCACCTCGGAGGCGGCTCTGGTGGTACAGCAGGATCATGCGCACTTTTTCCCCGGGCCTGAACTCATCTACCTGCAGTTGGTGGTGGACCGAACCTCCCGGCGCCTGCTGGGAGCACAGGGAGTTAGCCACAACGGCGATGCCCTGTTGGGCCGCATCAACAGCAGCGCCGCCCTCCTCATGCATCAGGGCGCCATTGAGGACCTGGCCAACTTAGAAGTGGGTTATTCTCCGCCCTATGCCACGGCCTTGGACATTGTTAACACCGTAGCCAATACGGCGGAAAACATTGTGGCCGGTTTCCATCAATCCATCACCCTTAACGAATTTCAACGCCTGTTCCTGGAGGAAGCCAGGGATGATGTCATCTGCCTTGATGTCAGAGGGGCAGCCAATGCCGCTCCCTTTGTCGCCCGTTTTGGAGAACGCTGGCTTAATATCCCCCAAGAGACCTTGAAGCACCGCTTTCGGGAAATTCCCCAGGACAAGCGCCTGATTTTGGTCTGCAACGCGGGCATGCGCTCCTATGAGGCCTTAAGGCAGCTTCAGACCCAGGGATTTAACAATGCCGTGGGGTTGCAGGGCGGGGTGGCGGCCCTGAAAAAATCCGGTTTGCTGACAGGGGGAGAGGAAGAGAAGAAATAAAGGGAAGAAGGGATTATAGTAGCGGGACTTTTAACCCCGGCCCCAAGGATAAAGCGTGAACCACCGGCTAGCCGCGATAATTCTAATAGTTGCCCTGGCACTTGCCAATGGCTGTGAGACCACCGCCCAAGCCAGGGCCAGACAGAATATGGAGAACTCTAAAGCAGCTTACGAGAGGTGCCTGCAGCAAAATTTGGGGGACCCCTCAAAATGTGAGATTTTCAAAAGGCTCTATGAATCTGACTTGGAGGTTTATCGAGAGGCCGGTAAAGCGACGGGCCCAACCTTTACCGGTTTCATCGAAGTCGGCCCTGGAGGCTCCGGGAAATAGGCAGCTCCAGGCCTTTTATCGACCATTGACTTATCCGAGAAGTTAATGAACCCTTATTTTGTCGATGCCTAATAGTAATCGACGTCTTTGATCCTGCCCGGCTATTCAACCCCTTGGTCTGAAGGGTGGCCAAAGATTCTTGCCAGGCCCGGAAGTGTTATGGGACTGGGCCCTCACCTGTATCCTTAAATCACCGCCACTAGTTGATGCCATCCAGCGGATACCTTGCTTGCCAAGTCACGAGGCGCCTATTGGGGGAGGGGGCGATATGGCCAAAACCTTAGGAAAAAATTTTTTTTACCGATTATGTTATAGTTAGAAAAAATAACTACTGAGAAATTTTTTGGTGGTAGATAATCAGGCGATTCCCTCTCAAGGCTAAGACTTTCGAAATCCCACCAGAAGATCAACTAAAGAAAGACACCAAGTAAACCACCATGACTCTTAGAACCAAGACCCTTATTCTCCTGGTGGTGATTACTACCATGGCCCTTGGAGTCACCGGTTTTTTTTACCTCCAGTTTCTTCAGCAATCTCTGAAGAACTCCATCTTATCCGGGGTAGATGCGGTAGCTCAAACTACCCGCGAATCCATCACCCGGTTTCTCGATGATTCCCTGAAGGCTGCCCGTGCGGCCGCTTTAGCGCTCCCTATGTCAGCTCTGGAGAAAAATGACCTGCCAACCGTGGAAAAACGTTTACAGACACTGGTGGAAAATTTTCCCAAGTTTGAAAACGGCATGTTTATTCTGGATAAGAAAGGTCGCGTTTGGGTGGATTACCCCCCACATCCCGAAGTGAGGGGGGTTGACGTTTCCTTTCGGGAGTACTTCCAGAGGACCATGAAGGAAGAGCGAGGCATAATCGGGGTGCCCTATGTCTCGAAGCGCACCGGCCAACCTGTGCTCACCTTTACGGCGTTGCTGCGCGGTTCTGAAAATCGGATTTTGGGGGTGTTGGGCTGCTCGGTCCAGATATTATCCCCCAGCGCCCTGGGAGGTTTAAGAAAGACCAGGATAGGCAAGACCGGTTATATCTACGCCTTTGACAAATCCCGGCTGATGATTCTCCATCCCCAGGATGCCAGGGTCTTAAAGAGGGATGTTCCTCCCGGGGCCAACCGGCTCTTTGATGCGGCCATCAAGGGCTTTGAAGGCATCGGCGAAACGGTGAACTCCCGGGGCATACCCATGCTCTTGTCCTTAAAACATCTTCCTGGCACCGACTGGATCATCGGCGCCCAACAACTCCAGAGCGAGGCCTACGCCCCCCTGGCCCAGGCCCGGCGCAACATTTTGGGCGGCATTATTTTGGCAGTGATCATCTCGATCTGCGTGGGGATTATCGCCGTCCGCCGCATAACCCAACCCCTGGCCCGATTGCGGCAAGGGGTCCTGTTATTGGCAACCTCGGAACACGAAGGAGACAGTAAAATTAAGGAGGTGTTGGCAGACATCCGGAGCAGTGATGAAATTGGCGAATTGGCCCGGGCCTTCCAGGAACTTTCCCAAAAATTGCAGGAAACCTTACTATCCTTGCGCAGAGCCAGCAATGATTGGAGACGCACCTTTGATGCCGTCCCCGACCTGATCGCCCTCATTGATGATCGGCAGAACGTTGTCAAAATCAACCAGGCAATGGCGGAAAAACTGGGGGTTAAAGTTCAGGAGGCCGTGGGGATGAAATACCATGAGCTGTTCCATGAGCCTGGGGCGCCATCCCCGCCGTCCACCCGGCCACCGGCATCTGACGATGACCTGGCGCCTATCCAGGAGCTTCTCCAACAAAAGCTGGGGCCGGATTTCCTGTTGAGCGCCTCGCCTCTAAAAGGCCAGAATGGAGAGTTGCTGGGATCGGTGTATGTCGCCCGGGATATTTCCGAGCGCCGCCAGGCCGAAGAAGAACGGGGCAAGCTCGAAGCCCAGATGCGGGAAGTCCAGAAGCTTGAAAGCCTGGGAGTCCTCGCCGGAGGCATCGCCCACGACTTCAACAACCTGCTCATGGCCATCTTGGGAAACGCTGATCTGGCGTTGTTCTCCCTGCCACCCACGTCTCCGGCCCGCCCCAGCGTCGAAGAGATCGCCCGGGCTTCCCAACGCGCCGCCGACTTGTGCCGCCAAATGCTGGCCTACTCCGGCCGGGGCCGGTTCGTGGTGGGCCGCTACGACCTCTCGGAGATCGTCCGGGAGATGGCCCAAATGCTGGAAGTCTCGGTCTCCAAGAAGGCCTCGCTGAGCTACTCTTTTGCCGCGGAACTGCCAGCGGTGGAGGGCGACGCCACCCAGCTGCGCCAGGTCGTCATCAACCTGATCACCAACGCCTCCGAGGCCCTGGGCGACCAGAGCGGCCTTATTTCGGTGACCACCGGGGTCCTGGAGTGCGACCGGGCCTACCTGGCCGAGAGCTACCTGGCCGACAGACTGCCGGCAGGCAGGTATGTTTTCCTGGAGGTGACGGACACCGGATTAGGCATGGATGAAGAGACCCGGCGGCGGATCTTCGATCCCTTTTACACCACCAAGTTCACCGGGCGGGGGCTCGGACTGGCCGTGGTCCTGGGTATCATCCGGGGACACCAGGGAGCCATCAAAGTCTCCAGCGAACCGGGTAAAGGGACGAGCTTCAAGATCCTGTTGCCGGCCAAGCCCTGGGTGCCGGAAGAACAGGTGCCCACCACCATATCTTGCGCCCCCCTATCCCCCGGCAAGACCATTTTACTGGTGGATGATGACGCCAATGTGCGCCAGGTGGGAACCAAGATGCTCACCATCCTGGGTTTTAAAGTTATGACTGCGGCTCGGGGGCGGGAGGCCCTGGAGCTCTTCCGCACCGGAGGGCACGAGATCGACTGCGTCATCTTGGACCTCACCATGCCGGAGATGAGCGGCGATGAAGTGCTTCAGGAGCTGCGCCAACTGCGGAGCGATGTGCGCGTCATCCTTTCCAGCGGCTACAACGAGCAGGACGTGACCCAGAAGTTCGTTGGTCAAGGCCTGGCGGGGTTTATCCAAAAGCCTTATACTATGGATAACTTACAGATGATTCTTAATCGCGTGCTGGTATCGTCCTAACGATGCGCTTGCCCACCTCAAGACCTTGGGGTGCCGGGAGATAAATATTTCCTGGCTTCGCCCCGCCCCCCATCTTTCTCAGCCGAACTGATAATGCTTCCGCACGTCCTTGCTGATCTTCCAGGTGCACGACATCCCTGCCGGAAAGGTGACCAGGTCCCCTTTACCCACGGACACGGTCTCGCCGTCGTCGCAGGTGACGGTCACTTCCCCTTCCAGGAAATAGCAGATCTCCTGTTCGTCGTAAGTCCAGGGAAATTCCGAGGCCTCCTTGGTCCAGATGGGCCACCGGGTTACCCCCAATTCCTGGAGGCGGCCGGCGCCGGGATTTTTTTCCACCTTGATTTTGCTCATGTTGATCTCCTTTGCGCCGGTCCAGGGGACAAGAACCAACCCCCTAATCATCCGACTAAATTACTCTCTAAAGAAATGGCAGAAAATTTCGCGGATAAATTATAACAATATTTTGTTTATACAATTTACAAACCATAATCTGAGTATTATCTTCTTCATAATATAAATTTTTTAACCCCAGTTAAAGGTGAAGGAAGATGAAAAAGGTCAAAGCGGTTTTCTTGACTCTGGTTTTGGCCCTGTTCCTGGCGGGCCCGGTACTGGCCGCGGCCGCGCCCCAGGCCCAGACCACCTGCCCGGTGTTGGGCGGCAAGATCAACAAAGCGGTTTACACGGATTATAAGGGCCAGCGGATTTATTTCTGTTGCCAGGGCTGCGATGCCGAATTCAAAAAAGACCCGGAAAAGTATCTGAAAAAGATGAAAGAGCAGGGCATCACGCCTGAGAAGACCCCGGTCCCCCAGAAATAATGGGGATACCAGCAAGAGGGGGCAGGGAAGGACCTGTCCCCTACTTTGCTTCCTTCCTGGGGGAGAGGTCTTTGACAACGGTTCCCCTGCTTCCTTGACAATTTGGGGTCTTGATGCCATGGTGATTCTAAAATCTGTATGGTCAGCTAAGATGAAGAGTTACCGCAAAGAATTCTGGTTTCAGGTACCTGGCCGCCGGGCCTTCATCAACATCACTCCCCAGGTTGAGCAATGCCTCGAGGAAAGCGGGATCAAAGAGGGATTCGTGCTCTGCAACGCGATGCACATCACGGCCTCGGTGTTCATCAATGATGATGAATCTGGATTGCATCATGATTATGAAGTCTGGCTGGAGAAGCTGGCCCCCCACGCGCCTGTGTCCCAATACCGCCACAACGTGGGGGAGGACAACGCTGACGCCCATATGAAGCGGCAGATTATGGGCCGGGAGGTGGTGGTGGCCATCACCAAAGGCAAGTTGGACTTCGGCCCCTGGGAACAGATCTTTTACGGTGAGTTCGACGGGGGACGGCGAAAAAGAGTACTGGTGAAGATTATCGGGGAGTAATTGGTAACTTAAAAATGCGTTATCATCTCAAATAAAGTTCACCCAATTTATAATATTTTGTGGCCAGTTAGCCGCTTTCTCATGACCTGATGTTCCATCTCCCCACCTTTCTGTCAATCGGCGCTATCTGCCTGATTTCAGCTTTCTTGGGATTGATCTTTCGCGGCCCTTACGTTGACGGCCCGGCCATCGGCTATCTCATAACAATCGCAGCGAGTAACCTTTGCCTTTATCTTTTTAGATATAATGCCATCGATACTAAATGGTATCTGATGGCTGTCGTATTTTTTATTGTTCTCTTCGGTTCTTTGGTAAAAATTGCCTTCAAAGATCCACCTGATAATAAAACCGCATCCCGATCCAATGATTCATTAGCAATATTTATTTGGCTCTCAATTTTAGGGGTTATCTTCATTCTGCTAAGAAGGTTTATCCATCCGGAGCCTTACGAAAATAGCTTTTTCCAAGCCTGGTTCCCTCTATATATAAGTTCCTCTTTTGAAAAAGGGATTTTCCTGCTTGCCCGAGACATGAGTCTCGGCCAAGGCTTCATGACCAGCGCGATGAACTACGCTTCTAATTCCTTAGGTATAGTCGCCTTAGGCCGAGCCCTCGGTATTAACGAAGTAAACGGCTTATATTACATCTATAATTCCTCCAGCATTACCTGCCTGATATTGACTTACTTACTTCTTTTGGACACTTTGCGCCGCAAAGCATCAGCGATGTCACTCTTTTTCATTACTTTCGTTGTCTTTCTGTTTCTCGAGAAAGATCAATCTAATTACCTGGGAGCTAACAACTATGACGAAATATTGTACTTGGGTGGGGCGTTATGCTGTTATTTTTTGTTCAATTCCAGGGAGGCGCCCCCAAACGCCTTAGATAGCGGCCAGGAGGATTTTGAATTAAAGCTTTTGGGTAAGTTGAGAAATGCGGCGATAGCTTCGACCTTTCTTGTTTTCGGCAGGAATTATGGGGCATTTTTCAGTCTGTTCTTTTTAGTGCTACATACGGGATACACCATCTATTACAGCAATAAAAAAGAAATGGCTCAGTTAATTAAGTGGCAATTACTGATCATTTGGGGACTATTCATAGTATTTGTAGTCAATGATTTTTATATAATTATCAAAGCAGGTAACATATATTACCCGCGTATTTTCAATCCACTTGTAAATCCATATAATATGAAATCATTTATTATTGGATTTATTTATAGTTGGGGGCTGTCTCCTATTACCATCAGCCATAACCACTTTGTCTTTAATTTTAAGTCAATATATCTTTATCAACTATCTATAACGGTTAAGTCATTAAAATTGAGAACGAATGGGCGGCAATGGGTTAATTTTGTCACTGTTTTGGGTCCATTAATATTTCTGATTTTGCCACTCTTACTTGAGGTTATTGTCCGCTATAGAATAAGTTATCTTTCCAAATTATATTACTTCAGCATTTGGTTTTTTGCCTGGTTTCCATGTTATCTATATTTATGGACCCCGGCCTACATCCCCCTGGGCCATTGGTGGAGCAAAAATGAGGCCCAGCGGGAAATTCCGGTTAAGTATAGTCTAATATTCTTTGTCGTTCTGGCTATATTAATATCGGCAGCTCTATCGGGGAAATCTATCTACCGGACATTCGTTGCACAATTATCGGAAGTTTCCAATGATGCTTTGATGGTTAATGAAATAGAGAGGAATTCCGATGTGGCTGAGCTGCAAAAAATTGTCCAAGGAAAGATTCTGTATTTTCATTACGAACCGGGCATTCAATTACGATATTTTTTAGGTGGAGACTTATTTGCAGATTACGATTATTGGAGTGATCCGGTCCAGAATCAAATAAAGGAGGGGGACTCACTAGAGCAGCTCTTATGCCGTTTAGGCGGGCCAAACATCTATTTAAGCTACGGTTTTAACTTTCTATATGGAGATCATGTCAATTATCCGAAACGTTCGCAGATTCTGGCGGACTTAATAAATTATGAACATCTAAAGTTTGTCAAAAAGGTATATATCATAAAAAAGAACTATTATAAGACTCCCATAATTTTCCTGCAAATTGATCGGGAAAAACTTCACTGTCAATAGCAGCGCCGGTTCCAGGAACTTTTCACGGTAAATCCTTTTTAGCCGCCAATTCCTCCATAACGATATAACGGGGCCGGCCTTTGTTCTGCTCGAGAACCTTGGCCACATACAAGCCGATAATTCCGATACTAAATATTATGGTGCCGAAGGACATGAAAGGTAACATGACTAAAGTTGGATATCCGGGTGGAACATTATGGAAGAAATAGGATATTAATACCTTGCCAATGATGAGGCCGCTCACCACCATGCAAAATAAACCGAAGGCCAGTAAAAAATACAACGGACGATAAGTATTTAGAAGAAAAGCATTTAACGCATAGGAAAATAACCTTTTCTTGCCCCATTTGCTCGCCCCGCCAACTCTCTCTGGGACGGAGAAGACGATATTCGCCTTTCTAAAGCCGACCCATTCGGTTAATCCCCGGAAAAAGAAACCTTGATCTCCACAAGTAAGCAGGGCATTCCGGGCCTGATGACTTATAAGCTTGAAATCGCTGGCCCCCAGAAGGTCAAAGCCAGTTAATTTATTGAATAAATAGCCGAAAACTCGGCTGGAAAACTTAATGTCCTTTTGGGCTTTAAGCCCGTTGATCACGTCAAAATGCTGAGTTTGACACATCTCAAAAAACCTGGGGATTAACTCAGGAGGGTGTTGTCCATCAGCGTCCATCACCAGATAAAAATCGCTTTCCACCGCATTCAACCCGGCAATAATGGCGGCTTCTTTACCAAAATTTCGTGAAAATCTTTGGGCCCGGAAGTCAGGCCCCAATTCCATGCTTAGACCCTTGATAACCTCCCAAGTTTGGTCCGTGGAACCATCGTCCACCACACAATATCCGGTCTCCACTCCAATCTCGTCAACGATACTTTTCAACCGGAGGAAGAAGGATTTGACGGTCTTACCTTCATTGTAAACCGGCAGAATAATAGTGAGTACGGGTCTCTTTTTCATATACTCGACTTTTCAAAGTGGCAACCTATTATATTGCCGTAGCCTATGCGTTGTTCCCAGGTATCAACCAAATGCGCTAGTCGTGGCGAGATATGCCCGAAAAATGGACTGAAACCGCAAAAGTTAAATATCTCGACGATTCTAAAGCCACGGCTGGTTAGCAGACTGATGAGCTTTTTCTTGGTGAAGCGGGTCAGATGTTGCAAATTCAGGGGCGGCGCCAGGGCCAGGCGGTCTATCAGCAATTCAATGAGTGGCCATAGGCTCCGATAATCGGGAGTGGTCAAGAAATATTGGCTGGTCTTATGACCCATCCGGTAAAGACTGGACAGAAACTTAATCACGTCTTCGTCGTGAAAATGCTCTATAACCTCCAACGAATATATTAAATCGAAATCCATCTCTGCAAATTTATTTGCCTGTAAGAGATCTTGGCACTTGAACGTAGCATTGGATTGGAAGGCAAATTGTCTTTGGGCAAATGTGATGCTGCTTTGGTTGATATCAAAGCCAAACACCTGGGATTCGGGACATGACTTGGCGACCAGATTAGTAATTGTCCCGCTCCCACAACCCGCGTCACATATCATTTTATAATGACACCCGCTTTTAAGAACGTTATTCAATACATCATATTTTTTATAATGCCACAATTTCTGGCTGATCGGCCCATGATACAAGGCCTGATATTGATAATCGCCTGGAATCTCTTCAGACTTGAGGCCGTTTCTTGAACGCATATAACTTCATCCCGTTGGGCACGAGAACAGATAACCCTTGACCATGTGGCACCGGTTGATGTGTCATCCCCAGGCCATGGCGCAACCGCTCCATCAGCCGTCCCCACGAGACATATTGGAAATCCGGCCAGGCGCAGGCCAATTCAAAACTTTTCAGGGCCCGACATAGGGTGCTGGTGGTAAAATAAACCACATGTTGCGGAATCTTAAATGTGGGGGACCTTTTGCCCAGAATTTTATTCCACAAACTGTCAAGATCAGGCGTGGTTAACAAGAACACGGCTCCCGGAGCCGTGTTCCGGGCGAGCCATCGGTCGAAGGCCGCAATATCGCAAAGATGCTCGATCAGGTCGAAGGCAATGACCAGATCGATGGAGCCGCTATCCGCAATATCGCAATGTCCCGCCAGGTCACTTTGATAGACGGAGAACCCTCTTTTCCGGCATTCGTGCAAGGCCTCCCGGGAAATATCCGAACCCGAGAACTCCGAGTCGAATAACTCATGCGCCACTTCCATACCGTAGCCGAGGGCGCAGCCGATTTCATGAATTCTGCTAAATTGACGGGAATTGTTATAAAGCTTTTTAAGTTTCGATAGCCGCTGCCGATAGGTTTTTTTAATTAATCTTTCCTCATCCCGATAACTTAAATAGCCATGCGCCTGGCGTTTATCGGCAAAGTAGTTGGTATTATAAAGTTGATAAATACCTTCCTGGCTGGGAAGCGGGGCCAGGTGGATAGTACTGCATGAGGCGCATTTAACCACTTTGAAGGAGCCAAAGGAATAAATCGTCCGCCCGGACCTGCTGGCTCCGCATACCGGGCACAGGTAGCTGCTCCCCACCAAGCTGATTTTTTTGTGGGGCAAGATCAAAAAATCATTTTGATGCAACCGACTCACAGTTCTAACCAGCCGTGCCTTTTTGGGCCAGGCATAATAGACTGGCGGAATATCCCACCCGTATCTTTTGTGAAAAACGTTTTGGCAAAAATTGGGGAAATCTTAGCCAAGTCAGGGCCCTGCTGAGATCGGCATGCATCTTGGGAGCCGGCCGGATCGTGATCTCGCCTGGGCCGAAGACGCTTTCCACTAAATACCGTAATGATTTTTTGGAAAAATAAGAAAAATGCATCGGACTATATAGATAATAATAAACCATGCAAATTCTGGCTAGTAATTTTCCCAGGTCCGGAACCCCGATCACCATAAGGCCTCCGGGCCTGAGTCTCGAGTAAGCCACCCGAAGCTGGATCAACGGATCTTCCACATGTTCTAAAAAGTCGAACATGGAGATCAAATCATATGGACCGGTTCCCAAAGTGGGATAATCCACCAAAATTATATCATTTCCCGCCAATACTTCCTTGAGTTCGGCAGAAATTTCCGTGCCATAAAGGCTGGCCCGGTGTCTCCATAATCCAAGCCAGACGCCGTCACCACATCCCAGATCGAGAATTTTGGCCGAGGGAGACAAGTTTAATAACCCTGTCTCCTCCACCCAATCTTTGATTTCTTCAAAATAATCAGCCCTGAATGAATTCGTTTGTCGATATTCCGCAAGGTCTTGAAGCTGATAAAAACGTTCGTAGTCCCCGGGGAGTTCATTGATAAATTTAAAGCCGCAATTACGGCATGCGTAAATATTAGGGATGTATCTGGCGTTTCCGAAAAAAAAATGGCGCCAATTTTTGATCTCAACCGGATTTTTATTCCGATAATAGGTTAGAAAATCTGTGTTGGCGCAACAAGGGCAGTTTTTAAACCGTAGCATAAAATTTGCTAAGTATTAGTTTTATTCATATAGAGATGTAACGTAATAAGCCATGCCATCCTTTTCTATATTAATTGGTAAATGTCCTTTAAACAAGTTATGAATGTCTGATTCGGAATAGGTTTTATAAGGATTGTGTTTGAGCAAATGTCGGTAAGCCCTTCTTAAGGGATCGAGCCAGTGTCCCTGGCAAGGGAGGCAGGAAAAAAAATGCTTAACATGACTCAATTTTCCAATTACAATTTCCGGATTCATTAAATATTGCAAAGTTCCCAGGTCGAACCAGCCATCGGCGTCGGGGAAATCCACTTCGCTAATATTAGCATGAAAAAAACTGCACTTCTGCTGCAAATCGAAATAAGCCGCATTCTGCCTGGCCATAGATAGGGCTTGCCCCGAGATGTCGTAGGCATAGACCCGCGCCCCCAAGCGGGCGGCTTCTAAAGCAAAACGTCCGGTTCCGCAGCCGAGATCAATGACTTTCTGGCATTTTGACCTTTGTAAAAATAGCAAAGATCGGTTTAACCGGTCTAATAATTTATTATTAATGTATCGGCCCAGAAAAGGAATTCTACTGACCAGGTTCTCTTGGGAATAATACTTATCGAATATAACTGCTTCTTCACGCCAATTATTTTCAACCATTTTTCACCATAAACATATGCCTTAAAATTCTCACCTCTGTATTCTGCAAACATATGCCTTAAAATTCTCACCTCTGTATTCTGCTTTGGATAAAGAAATTAAAGACCTAAAAATGATTCTATGCTTTGGAACCTTCCATGAGAAAGTATCCTGGAAAAATAATCGAAGCGCTCCTGGCAGCGAAGACCGAATATAGCCAATTTTAAATGGTTGGAAAAATATCGCTGGATAAAGGCTCTGGTTTCACCATTTAATCCTGAGACCTCAAAGGGGTGGAAATAGAAATGATAAAAACCATAATGTCTGAGCCAATATTGTAAGAAAAATAAATATAATCTTTCAGGTAAAAAGCGTGCTGTAATGCCATAGCCAATGGGCAATAAAAATTTGTCGCCAATGAAACTATAACAGGAAATCGGCACATGGATCAAACCACAGCTCAGATTTACCGGTTGTTGTCCTTTAACCACCTGGCATTCGGTTCTGCTGGGACCCGCGGAAACATAGGTGAAACCGCAATCTTTAAGAATCGTTAAGTGGTCGTCATCATATGGCATGGAAAAACCGGGAGGACGATAGCCATGTATCTTTTTCTGATATACCCTCAATATCTCCAAGGACCCGTGCACATCAGCGCGAAATTTATCTAAAGACATTCTGAGCACATCTTCATGCTTGAGTCCGTGGGAAGCAATAATATGTCCCCCCTTGATTATTTCTTCTATAATCCTCTCGTTATCAAGACAATACTGAGCATTAATGAAAAAAGTCGCTTGAATCCGGACCCTGTCGAGTAATTTTAGGGTTAACAGGACTTCGTCTGTCAGATGGGAGCGGTAAGAGGCCGGGGCATCATCACCAGAAATAAGATTGCATGCTGCAATAGCAAAGTCATCAACATCTATGGATAGTAAACAGGCGCAACTCATAATTATTATGGATAATTTTTAGTATTTGCAACCTATTATAACCTAAGCTAAATTATCCGTGCAGCTATTTTTAGCCAAGCAGTATCAGGGGTCGTCAACATGGGTGGAGCACTATTTTATCAAACTGCTTTAATATTAAAGATATTGGCGAAATTTCCACCTTTGTCAAGTTGATCGTTTTTGAGGCAACTAACGGATCAAATCAAGGCCTGAGGGTCAAGGCCTGAGCCGCCCTGGTAGGTGGCCCACCATCCGCCGGGGCCCAAGAATTGGCTTCTCCTGCCGCCACCTATCTTCTCCTGAGCAGAAGCCAGGCCAGGCACAGTAATTGGTCGAGCGAAGCGAGCTGCAGGGAGGCCTTGACGGGCCGGGTTGAAATCACCCCGTAGCGGGCATTGCGCTTCTGCCGAGTGACCAATAATCTCTCTTTGCCCGCGCCCTGGGAGATTCTTCGCTGCGCTCAGAATGACCAGGTGCCAGGAACGCACCCTACAATTTACTTTCGGCCCCGGCCAGCTCCTCTTTAATCACTCGCCCCAGGGTCTCCGCCAGAATACCCTCCCGGGATTGGAAATATTCCCGGCGGGCCTGGTTGATCAGGGTCTGGTAGTTGCCGCCCCCGGCTGCATGCACCTTCTGCCGGAACCACTCCAGCACCTCATTATCCAGGCGGATGGTGATGCGGGTCTTGCCCGGCGCTGGCGGAACCACCGCCCCGCGGCGGGCCTGGCTAAAATCATACTTCTTTTCTTTTTCTTTCATAAATCTTCATTGATTTGCAGTAATAAAGGTATTAAACGTAGGGGCGAACCTTGTGTTCGCCCCGAATGCAACCGGGCGAACACAAGGTTCGCCCCTACGAAACAACAGTCATTTGATGTTGAATTGATATCAGGCACAGTTTTATTTGAGATAACCGAATGATGGTGCGTGAGACGCACCCTACTTGAGCCTTTTTGATTTAGGTAATGAGCCAACAAGGTGAAAGTTAAAGGGATGAGGATCATCGCGAAAAGGCATTTCAAGGCTCTTCCTTATTGCCAGAAGGAGCTCTTTTAAGGTTCTGTCATAACCTTCTTCTGATTTATTGGGATTTGAGATTCTTATTTGATCATGAAATTTCATCAAAGAATCGATCACATTTTGAGGGGCAACGAGCGCCATCGTATTAAATGCATTATTAAATCGCAAGTTAGCCTTGTCTTGGTCTAAATCGTTCACGAGATCGGACAAGGCATTGATAAGCTCTTGATAATGGGCAAGTTTGCGTTGCTGTAATGCGGCTTTTCTTTCAGCCCGTTTGTTCAAAAAAAAAGAAAGAGCGGCCACGATGACGGTTGCGGAGGCAGATATTACTGAGGTCAATTAATGGTTCCCATTCCTGCGAACCCAAAAATTAATTTTTTGGGGGTTTCGGTTGATGATGGTGGGAACAATTTTATGGCCTGAGTAATATTATGGCGACTAAGATACTGACGGAACCCATTTCACCCTCCACGCAAAAGAAAAAACCTACACCTTCTTCTCCCACCTGAGCAAATCCGTTACTTCCGCCAGGGTGCGGCCTTCTTTGATTTCCGCCCGGATGCGGTTTTCCTTTTCCAGGACGTCCATGGCCCGGTTGGCGTATTCCACGGCGATCTTTTGGGGGAGGACCGTGACTCCGTCATCGTCGCCTAAAAGCCAGTCGCCGGTCTCCACCCGGACGTTGCCGACGCGGAGGGGCACGCCGATTTCGCCGAAGCCCTTGGGTTCTCCGGCGTTGGGCACCACCAGGCGGGTGAAGGCCGGAAATTTCAGATTGATGATGTCGCCGGAATCCCGGATGGCGCCGTTAATCACCACCCCGGCCACCCCTTTTTGGATGGCGGAATGGGTGGCCAACTCCCCCCAGATGGCCGGACCCACACCCCCGGTGTCGATGACCAGCACGTCCCCGGGTTGGGCCGCGTCAATGGCCTCCACCGGTTTGGCCCAGTCCCCCGGATAGGAGCGCACGGTCAAGGCCCGGCCCACCAGGCGGATGCCCGGAAACAGGGGCCTGATCCCCTCCAGCACCCCGCCCCGGTGCAGGGCGTCAGAAAGGTTAGCCGCGGAGACCATCTCCAGCACTCGGCGGATCTCTTCCTCGCCCACCCGCTTGAACAGGGTGGTGGGAATGATGGCGCCCTCGTCCAAGGCCCGGCGGATCTCGGCGGTGGCCGCGGCGGGGTCGTGGGCCTTGGTAATGGCCCCGCCCACGATGACGTAAGCGGCCCCATGTTCCACCGCCCGGGCCGCGGTTTCGGAATTGATGCCCCCGGCCACTCCCACCGGCACTTTCACCGCGTGGCTCACCGCATAGAGGGTGGCAAAGGGGTCCTCTCCCCGCATCTGCTCGTCAATGGCCACGTGCACACTGATGTAATCCGCGCCCAGGGCCTCCACCTGCTGGGCCCGGGCCACCGGGTCGGGCACCGCGATGAGGTCCACCACGATCTTGGCTCCGTAATTCTTGCCCGCCTGGACGCACTCCTCGATGGTGGCGTCGGTGGCGGTCCCCAACACATCGATGAGCTGGGCCCCGGCCTTGGCCGCGGCCTCCACTTCGATGCGGCCCGCGTCCATGATCTTCATGTCCGCGATAATGGTTTTTCCCGGGAACCTTTTCTTGAGCTCACGCACCGCGTCCAGACCTTCACTCTTGATCAAGGGCGTGCCCGCCTCCAGCCAATCCACTCCTGCGGGCGCCGCCAGTTCCGCGACCTTCAAGGCCCGGTGCAAGTCCACGAAATCCAACGCCAGTTGCAATATAGCCGCCATTTTCTATCCTTAAATGTTTTTGGGGGAGGGGGTAAGTGAGGCAGTGATCAGTGATCAGTGGCCAGTATCGAAACGCCACACTTTTCACTAAAACTGATTACTGATTACTGATTACTGATGACTAAGACTAATGGCTCTCCCCCAGCCTCCACCCCAAATATTACTCCAAATCCGTATGCCGGGAGAGCATCTCCACCCGGTCATGGCCCAGGCGCTGTTTGTAGAGCAACTGCACCACGGCTTCCAGGAAGAGGAAGCCGGCCTGTTCGAAGAGGCTACCGGGGCACTGGAGGGAGGTGGGTTCGTGTGCCAGGGTCAGTTTGGTGGTGCCGGGGATAACGATGGCCACCTGGGCTTCCCGGCTGATGGTGGAGTCCGGCGCGGCGGTGAGGGCCAAAGTACGGGCTCCCACGGTGTTGGCCCGGCGCTGAATTTCCCGGGGTTGGGCCGTCTCGCCGGAGCCGGACATGACCAGGAGCAGGTCCCCGGGTTGCAGGCGGGGGGTGATGGTTTCCCCCACCATAAAGACGGTGAAACCCAGATGCATCAGCCGCATGAGGAAGCCCCGGAGGATGAACCCGGAGCGCCCGGTGGCGCAGCCGAAAATCCGGGGGGCGGCCTCCACCTCGCTAATCAGGATCTCGGCCATCTGGGGAGTGAGAAGAGCCAACAGCCCTTCCAACTCTCCCAGCATCTGGTCCAAGGCCTCGGTGAATTCCATCGCCTGGGGAGACTCCGAAAAAAAAGCCTCCCGGTGAGCAGTCGGAAGGCGCATAATGTCCCCTCCCTTCCAGTCTCGGTCCAAACCGGGTTCGGATCCAAGCTATGCTAGAGGATTTTTAAATAACTTCCTAACACAATTTTTAGATAATTGCCAGAAATCTTCTACTACCGCGGATTTTCTCCGAAAGCAACTCCCAAATAGATAGCCATGACATTTATCTTGCCTGGAGTGAATTTTCTCCCCGGTATTGCCGGAGCAGGCTGGCGCAGACGGCCAGGGCTGATTAACTTAAAATATAATCAGTTTGTGGGATATTTAATATTTCTTAGCCGCATGGCCGGCAATTTTCCTCTCCAGAAAGGAGTGACTTATGGGAAGATATGACGAGAGTAAAAAATCCAGCGGCGCTAAAGGCAAAAAATTCGGCCACGCCGGGCGGGTGGAAGACTCCTACCGCCCGGAAGAAGGCCAGGAGGCTTCCATCTGTACCGCATGCCAGGCTCTTTACCAGAACAAGCGCTGGTTTTACGAGGAAAAGTTGGCCCGGCGGCTGGCCGGCACGGACAAAGTGCGGCAGGTCGTCTGCCCCACCTGCCGGCAGATCAAGGAACAATATCCGAAAGGAATTTTGACGTTAAGCGGCGACTTTTTCGCAGAACGCCAAGAAGAGATCCTGACCCTGATTAACAATGAGGCCGCCAGGGTGTCCAGCCGCAGCGTTCAGGACCGGGTAATCAAGATGACCGAGGAAGGCAAAGATAAGCTGGTGGTGGAGACCACCACCGAGAAGCTGGCCCAGCGGTTGGGCCGGGCCGTCTATCGGGCCTACAAAGGGGCGTTGGACTTCCGTTGGGCGGAGATGAACCGCTTTGTCCGGGTCTATTGGTCCCGGTAGAGACAGTTTTCTGTTTTCCGTTTTCTGTAAAAAGATTGAACATTCCTAGTTGGGGGCTTAAAGCCCCCGTTTTTTATGTATATGGCTGTTAAATATGCTGATCCATCAATCAGCTGATTGATTTGCTCGTTTTTTTCACAGAAAACAGAAAACCGCACTTAGGTGTCCGCCAGAAATTTAATAAAGGTCTTCAGGTAACCGGGGTCAAAGACCTTGTTGCGCTTCCAATCGCTGTGCATGGTCCACAAGGCGTCTTTGGGCTCCATGGCGGCGCGCCAGGGGCGCTTGGCAGTCATGGCCTCGTAGCTGTCCAGGATGCGGCAAATCCGGGCCCAGGAGTGAATGGTAGCCCTCTTCAAGCCCTTGGGGTAGCCGGAGCCGTCGCCGTTTTCATGGTGCTGCAACACCATCTGCAAGGCTTCCCAACGCAGGTTGACGAACCCCTGTACCATACGGCCCCCGTCAATGGGGTGGCGCTTGATTTCTAGCATTTCTTCGGCGGTGAGCGCCCCCTTTTTCTCCAAAATGGTTCGGGGGGTGCGCGTCAGGCCGATATCATGGACCAAGGCTCCCAACCCGAAGCCCAGGGCCTTCTTCTGGGTCCAACCCAGATAGCTGGTAAAGGTGAGGCCCAGCAAGCAGACATGGAGGCAATGGGTGTACAGACGGAAACCTCTATGACGTTTAATCTTTAAAAACTGCCAAAGGCTATGGGGGTCGTCTTTGATGACGGTGAATAAGTAATCCAGAAAATAGAGGGCGCCTTTGATTTCTTCGGGGGTGCGGGCTTCCGCGCGATTGAAAAAATTGATGGCCCACATATGCGTGGCGTCGCACACCCGCACCCCTTTCTCCACCTCGCTGAGGGAATGGTCCCCCAGCACCATTTCCAACTGGTGACGGATATAGTGCATGACCTGGCCCATCTCTGCCAGGGAGACATAGACGCAGGGGATTTTGAGTTGGCGCAATTTCTGATTCCAGTCCTGCCGGTAGATATCGCCCCGGGTACAACCCTTGACAAACTGGTAACCTTTGACTCCTTTCTGTTTGATCTTTAAAAAGACGTCAAAGGGAACCTCCTCTCCCAGGGTCAGGTTCCGCAAGGGTAAAGGTCCATAACCCTCCGCCTCTTCCAGGCCGGGGGTAATAAGCATTTCGCTGGCGTCCAGGGATTGTGGCGGACTATCGACCATGATCTGTTGTTTTAGTTGACTATCGGGGGGGCGGACACCCAAGGTTATGCTCTCCTTAATGGCCTGCCAGGAATTTCACAAAAGTTGTGAGAAAATTATGGTCAAAAAGCTTGCTCTCTTCCCATTCGGTGCGCATGATCCAGAGAGCCTCCTTGGGCTCCATGGCCGGGCGCCAGGGCCGGGCCGCGGTCATGGCTTCGTAACTATCCAGGATCCGCAAAATCCGGGACCAGGGATGTATCCCGTGGATCTTTAAGCCCTGGGGGTAGCCGGAGCCGTCGCCGTTCTCATGGTGCTGGAGCACCATTTTAAGGGCCTCCCACCGCACATGGAGGAATGACTGCATCATACGGAAGCCGTCCAGGGGATGGCGCTTGACCTTGTTCATTTCCTCGTCGCCGAGTTTTCCCTTTTTATCCAGGATGGCCACCGGCGTCCGAATCAGACCGATATCATGGATCAAGGCCCCTAAGCCGAACCCCCGGATATCCTCCACAGACCAATTCAGATAACTGGTGAAGGCCAGACCCAGGAGGCAGACGTTGAGACAGTGGGTGTAGAGACGGAAACTATGACGCCTGATTTCCACGAGATGCAGATTATTATGCCGGTCGTCTTGGACTACTTCCAACAAAGTGCCTAAAAATTTTAGGGCCAGCTTGACTTGATCGCCGGTGCGGGCGATTTCGCTGTTGAAAAAATTAAGCGTCCACAAATGTGTGGCATCGGCGATGCGCAGACTTTTTTCCAGGTCGGAGTGGCTGTGATCCGCCAACAATAGTTTGAGGTTGTACTGGAGATAATGCATTAAGCGGTCCATGTCTTTCAGGGAGACATAGACGCAGGGAATATCAAGCTCCACCAGTTTCGCATGCCAGTCTTCCTGAAAAACTTCACCCCGGGCACAGCCCATAATAAACTGGGGGGTGGTCTCCCCTTTCATTTGGATCTTTAGAAAAATATCAAAGGGGGCTTCCCACCCCACGGTAATGTTCCGCAGGGGCAGGGGGGCATAACCGCCCTCCTCTTCAAACCCGGGGATAAAAATAATTTCCTTGGTACTCAGCCGTTGTTGAAAAATTCTGGACTTGAGGTCCCCGGGGGAAGTCTTTACTCTTTTACTATCAACCGCTTTATGTGCCAAGTATCCGGCTCCCGGCTAAAAATTTAATAAACAGGCTCAAATAATCCGGGTCATAGACCCGGTTTTTTTCCCAATCCCGGCGCAGGCTCCATAAAGCCTCTTTAGGGGGCCGGGCGGCCCGCCAGTGGCGGGTGCTGACCATGGCCTCAAAGCTGTCCAGAATCCGCAAGATCCGGGCCCAGGGATGAATCTGGCGCAACTTCAATCTCTCCGGATAGCCGGAGCCGTCACAGTTCTCATGATGCTGCATCACCGTGAGCAGAGACTGCCAGCGGCACAAGGAAGAATGCCATAAAATAGTGCAACCCGCCTGGGGGTGGTTTTGAATGACCCCCTTCTCCGTGCTGGTCAAGGGGTTGGGTTTTTCCAGGATGCTGCGGGGCACCTCGGTCATGCCCACATCGTGCACCAGTGCCGTGAAACCCAAAGCCTTGGCATCTTTTTCCTGCCAGCCCAGATAGCGGGCAAAGCCCAGACCCAAAAGGCAACTGTGAAGACCGTGGGCCGGGAGGCCCTCCTGCCGCCAGAGGTCGAGAGCCAGGCCGCCTGGGTCTTTCTCCTCCATTATTATTTCGTAAAGATTTTCAATTAAGTTAAAACCTATTTCCAACTCTTCACTGAGGTGCTCCCGGTCCAAGGTAAAAAGATGCTGGAGCCATAAGAGGGCTGTCTCATACCCCCACCGGGCCTTCTCCCGGTTTCCCCGGGCCCTGGCCGTTAAAATCTCTTGGAACTTTTGCCGCACCAAGGGAAGGGCCTGAGCCCGCTCCTCCCGGCGGATGTACACCCGGGAGATCTTTAGTTCCTGCATCTGGACCTGCCAGCGCCGGGGGAAGACTTCTCCCTTGGGACAACACTGGAAATACAGAGGCCGCGGCTGGCCCCGGGGCCTGATCTTGAGATAGACCGTAAACGGCGCCGGCGTCCCCCCGGCCAGCAGGCCCAGGGGCAAGGACTGGAATCCGCCTCCCGGCTGTCGCCCGGGGGTCAAAATGCTTTTAGTCTGGAGTATTTCCTTGATCCGGCTCATGGTCGGCCAACACCAGATTGACGTGGCGGCGTTTCAGGTCCACGTGGGCCACCCGCACCTCCACTTCATCCCCCAAGCGGAAGGTGCGGCGGGTGCGGCGGCCCACCAGGCGCTGCTGGGCCTCCTGGTAGCGGTAATAGTCGTCCGGCAGGTCCACCAGGCGCACCAGACCCTCGGCATAAAGCTCATTTAAGGAGACAAAAAATCCGAAGGCATTCACCCCGGTAATGCGACCGGTAAAGGTCTCCCCCACCCGCTGGGCCAGGCAGCGCACCTGCATGCGGGAGAGCATCTCCCTTTCGGCCTCGATGCCCAGCCGTTCCCGTTTGGAGAGATGGTGGGCCTGGGCCTCCAGGTCTTCGGGTTTCAAGGAAAAAGGCGGTTTTTTCCCGGCCAGGCGGGCCAGGAGCAACCGGTGCGCCTGTAGGTCCGGGTAACGGCGGATGGGGGAAGTGAAATGGGTGTACCAATCGGTGGCCAGACCATAGTGGCCCAGGTTCTCCCCGGCGTAGCGGGCCTGCTTCAAAGAGCGAAGCAGCATCAACTGCACCATGGGGGCCAACGGCGTCCGGCGCACTTCTTCCAGAAATTCCTTCAGGACCCGGGGGTCCCGGGCCGCTTCTTTGGGCAGGGTAAAATCCAGGCTTTTCAAGAAAACCCTGAACGCGGCCAGCTTGGCGGGGTCGGGACGCTCATGCACCCGGAAGAGGGAGGGCTCGCCCAAATGAGCGCCCACTGCTTCGTTGGCGGCGATCATGAATTCTTCGATGATCTGGTGGGCCACCAGATGGTCCACCCGGAGCACGTCCACCGGCCAGCCCCGATCATCCAGGACTACCTCCGCCTCGGGGATGCTCATGAGCAAGCTGCCCCGCTCCCCCCGGCGCTCCCTAAGAAGCCGGCAGAGTTCCGCCATCCACTTGAGCATCTTCAAAAAGGGCCGGTAATTTTCCCGGAGTTGGCGGTCCTTTTCCGTGAGGAGCTTCTGCACCAGGCGGTAGGTGAGGCGGGCCTGGTTACGCACCACCGCCCGGGCGAAACTGGAGAGTTTGCGGCGGCCGTGGCGGTCGAACTCCATGACCACCGCCACCGCCAGGCGGTCGACGTCGGGCCGCAGGCTGCAAATCTCGGTGGCCAGGCGCTCCGGGAGCATGTGCACCGCCCGCTGGGGAAAATAGATGCTGGTGCCCCGCATCCGGGCTTCCTGGTCCATGGCCGAACCAGGGGCCACGTAGTGGGCCACGTCGGCGATGGCCACGTATAAGGTGAAATGCCCCCCCGGTTTCTTCACCACGCAGACCCCGTCGTCAAAGTCCCGGGCGGATTCGCCGTCGATGGTCACCAGGGGCAGCTCCCGGAGGTCCAGGCGACCGTCCAGGACTGCGGGAGTCAGTTTGGCCGGGGCGCGTTTAGCTTCGGCCAGCACCTCCGGGGGGAAGGCGTCCGGTAGACCATATTTCAGGATCACCAGCCGGGTCTGGACCGCGGCGTCTTCCACCGCGCCCAGCACCTCGACGATCTCCCCCTGGGGGTTCAAGTGCGCCGTGGGATAATTGGTGACCCGGGCCCGGACCATATCCCCGGGCTGGGCCCCGGCCAGGCCCTCGGGCACTATGACCAAGTCGAACAGAAAGCGCTCTTCATCGGGTTTGACGTAATAGGTGTCCCCGCTTAAGTTGAGGAGGCCGATGACCTCCCGTACTTTACGTTCCAGGATGCGGATCACCCGGCCTTCCCGGCGGCGGCCCCGGCGGCCTTCGAGGCGCACCACCACCCGGTCCCCGTGCCAGGCTTCCTTCAGGTTTACGCTCGTGAGATAGATGTCCTGGCCGCCGCCTTCCGGAGTGACAAAACCGTAGCCGTCCGGGTGGACCGAGAGGTCCCCCGCCACCAGGTTCATCTTCTCCGCCAGGCCGAAGCGGCCGCCCTTCAGGGAGACCAGATCACCCCGGGCTACCAGTTGCTCCACGATCTTATCCACGGCCCCGGTCTGGGTGGGAGTCAGGGACAAAAGCTGGTGCAATTCTGACGGCAGCAAAGGCCGGGCCGCCTTCTGGAAGGCGAGGATGACCTGTTGCTCCCCCGGCGGCCGCCGCCGGGGACGCCTTGGGGGACGCCGCCGTTTGCCTTTCATACCCGTAACCGCCTTTGCCGGCGAGGTCGCTGCATTGGCCTTACTCCTTCCTACCGGCATTTTAAGTCAAGTTCGCAGTTATCCCTAATAATAAAATTTCCGGTTCCCTGCTGCACAGCTAGAAATTGGTTATCGGCAGTTTTTCATTCTTCTTGGGAGGCATTGCGAAAACTTTCACAAATTATGTGAATTAATCTTGACATTTATGCAAAAAAGCTTAATTTAAAGTAAGCTTATATCTTTGTAGATCAAGTTAACCTCCTAACGTGCCGATGGTGGAAATGGAGCAATAAGGACACTACCGGGAAAGGAGGTCGTAAAAGTATGTGTACCCACCTTCGTTTTAATCTCAAAAAAACTACCCAAGCAATTAATCTCCTGGCGATAAAAAGTCACGGAGAAATCAACAAAATTAAGGCAATCAAACTTATATATTTCGCAGATAGGTTTCATTTACGCAAATATGGCCGCCCCATTACAAATGATGAGTATTGGGCGATGGAATGGGGTCCAGTAAATTCTAACGTAAAAGATATAGCTGATATGAGTGAATATTTGGGTGATATGGAGAGGGAATATGCTTCTCAATATATTGAGTCGCCTAGCAAAAATATAGTTAAATCAATTCATGAGGTTGATCGTAAGGTTTTTTCACAAACAGATATAGAGGCACTTTCCTGGGCATGGGAAACTTTCGGCCATCTTGATGGATTCGCTCTTGCTGACCTTTCGCATCATTATCCTGAATGGGAAAAGTTTAAGGATATTATAGAATCAAAAACACAAACCAGGGTCCGTATGAATTATGAAGATTTCTTTGAAGACCCAGGAGAAGGTTTTGAAAAATGCTGGGACTTATCTCCCGAGGAAAAGGAAGACAGGCTTGATATGCTTTTTGAACTCGATAGGATCAGCGCTTATAGGTAACTATATTGGCAGACGAACCGCCAGATATAAGGGCAACGATAAGAGCAGGCTCTGTTTATAAATTCCCAGAATCAACTTTCTCATCAACTGAATCCCATTTTTTTATTGTATTAAACCACGACCCCCTATCCGATCCCTTTATTGCCCTAGTTTGCGCATCTTCTAAGATTGAAAAAGTTCGCAGAAGAAGAAGCCATCTCCCTCAAGAAACATTGGTGAGAATTAACCCAGACCGATATGCTGATTTTACGCTACCGTCAATTGTCGATGGGAATCAAGTTTATCAACGGTCTATTGGCGAATTGGAATTAAAAATTAGAAGAGGTCAGCTTGAAATCAAAGCAGATATGGATATGGTGTTTGTCAGAAGATTAAGAGAAGCTGTAAAGTGTAGCCCCATGGTTGAAGAAGAGGTTAAAGATTTATTCTTATCCTGTTAATTTTTTTAGCCTTGCAATTTCCTCCAAGCTCCATACATGAACGGAATTCCCCGCGTCCATCGCCGAAGTCCCTTTAAGTTTGTGCTTTCCTGAACAATCCGGTATAATTTTATCTCTGGAAAAATATTCTAAGGAAGGCTACGGCTGGGCATGGCGGTTTTGCAGGTAGAGTATCTGGACCAACTAATTCCGGTGCGGCGGCAGGAAATCCTCAGCCGCTCCCAGGAGGATGTCAGCCAGGTGCTGGATACGGTGCGGCCCATCCTGACGGCGCTGCGGCAGGTGGGGGACGAAGAAAACCTGCGCCAGCACGGGCTGCAACCCGGCTGCACCATTGCTGATCTGGAAGTCAAGGCAGACGAAATCCAGGCCGCCTACCGCTCCCTGGACCCCAAGGTCCTGGAGGCCCTGAAAAGAGCGGCAGCCAATATCGAGAAATTCCACCAGGCCCAGATGGAACGGGATATGTGGGCCGTGGAGCTCCACCCCGGCCTTCTGGCGGGCCGCTTGACCCGGGCCATCGACCGGGTGGGCTGCTATATCCCCGGAGGGCTGGCCTCTTATCCCTCCAGCGCCCTGATGAATATCATCCCCGCCAAGGTTGCGGGGGTAAAAGAAATCGTCGCCTGCACCCCCCCCGGAGAAGGGCTGGCCCTGAACCCCGCCACCCTGGTGGCCGCGCACTTAGCCGGGGTGCAGCGCTTCTTTAAGCTGGGCGGCCCCTGGGCCATCGGCTCCCTGGCCTATGGCACGGCGATGGTCCCCAAGGTGGATAAGATCGTGGGGCCGGGCAATAAATACGTCACCGCGGCCAAGCTCCTGGTCTTCGGCGTCGTGGATATCGATTCTCCCGCAGGCCCCAGCGAAGCCCTAATAGTGGCGGATGACACCGCCGAAGCCCGCCTCCTGGCCGCAGACTTCCTGACCCAGGTGGAGCACGATCCGGACGCAGCCGCGGTCCTGGTCACCACCGACGCCACCCTGGCCCAAAAAGTGGTGGACCTGATCATAGCCGAGTTGCCCCAGCTTCCCCGGCGAGAGATCCTGGAAGCCGCGCTCACCAGATATTCCGCGGTGCTGGTGGCCCCGAATCTGAACGCAGCCCTGGATTTCGCCAATCTTTACGCCGCCGAGCACCTCCAGGTCATGACCCGGGACCCGTTATCGCTTTTGCCCCGCATCCGCCACGCGGGATCCATCTTTTTGGGGCCGTATGCGCCGGTGCCCGTGGGGGATTACGCCTCCGGCACCAACCACGTGCTGCCCACGGGGGGGTGCGCCCGCATGTTCTCGGGGCTGTCCGTGGACGACTTCATCAAGAAACCCACTTTTCAACATTTATCCTTAGAAGCCCTGGCCTCTTTGAAAGACACGGTCATCACCCTGGCGGAAGCCGAGGGCCTGCCTTTGCACGCCCGGGCCATCGCCGAAAGGTTTAGATATACTTGAGGCCTCCCATAAATTATAAAACACTTTGCGTCCTTGCGACTTTGGGTGAGGCCAACCTTTTCACAACAGCATAATCTTTTTAGGACCAACAGCTATGAGTTCCCGAAAAACCACAGTCGTCCTCCCCCCGGTGGACCTGATCGACGTCCAGAACCACGCCAGCCCCCGGACCATCGATATCGACAAGGTGGGGGTCAAGAATATCTCCTACCCCATCGTCGTGCTGGACAAGTTCAAGGGCACCCAGCACACCGTGGCCCGCATCAATATGTACGTCAATCTGCCCCACCGCCACAAG
This sequence comes from Thermodesulfobacteriota bacterium, assembly GCA_049322315.1. Lineage (GTDB taxonomy): Bacteria > Desulfobacterota > Desulfobaccia > Desulfobaccales > 0-14-0-80-60-11 > SURF-52. Next base: position 72,356 of record JBMORF010000053.1, read on the forward strand.
GGCACCCATATGAGCCGGTTCATCGAAATCCTGAGCGAATACCGCCGGGACATCAGCTTGAAGAATATCGGCGCCATCCTGGAGGAAACCCGCCGCCGCCTCAACGCCCAGTCCGCCCACATCGAGATGACCTTTCCCTATTTCATCGACAAGGCCGCGCCGGTGACCAAGGCCCGGGGGCTGATGGAATATATTTGCAGCTTCAAGGGTTCTCTGGATGAAGAAGGGCATCTGGACTTGGTGGTGGGCATCACCGTGCCCATCACCACGCTCTGCCCCTGCTCCAAGGAGATCAGCAGCGTGGGGGCTCACAATCAGCGGGGGGAAGTGCGGGTCCAGGTGAGATACAGCAAGTTCTTCTGGATCGAAGACCTGATCCGCCTGGTGGAGGAATGCGCCTCCTGCGAGGTCTATGCCCTGCTGAAACGCCAGGACGAAAAATTCGTCACCGAAAAGGCCTATGCCAATCCCATGTTCGTGGAGGACGTGGTCCGGGAGATCGCCCACCGCCTCAGCCAAAACGAGAACTTCACCTGGTACGCGGTGGAATCGGAAAACTTCGAATCCATCCACAACCACTCCGCCTACGCCTACATCGAGTCAAAAGTGAGCAGTAAGCAGTAAGCAGTAAGCAGTAAGCAGAAAAATAAGACTAGGCCAAGCAATTCTTTGTTCACGTCCTGGGAGATTCAAGATTAAAAATACAAGATAATAGTGGGGCGGCCGTCTCTGGGCGCCTTTCTTTTTGGCGGGCACGGAGGCCCACCCCATCAAAATTTTCATGATTTATACCGTTTTCGCTTTCAACTGCAACAAACTATTAATGTAACATATTGATAATCTTTATTTCTTTTAACCGAAAACGGAAAACCGAAAACCGAAAACGGTATTATACGTGAGCCGTAGGCCCACATCCAACTGCTCACCGCTTTCCGCTCACTGCTCACTCCACCTGCACTTTTACCCGCCAGAATTCCTCCGGTGCTTTTTTCTCCCAGGGGCGTTTGATGTTGATAATGATCTCGGTTTGGCCTTTGGCCAGGGCTTGCCACTCATAGTAGAGCTGGCCGAAATCCCCGGCCCGGGGAGGTTTCTGGGGTTGGGGGGAAAGTTTTTTCCAGGCCACCAATTTCAGGACGGCGGTATTAAAGAGCGGCGGATTGGTGTTATAGCCGCCGGACGCGGGATTGCGCAGGTAAAGGATCAGTTTTTGCCCTACCTCTATCTTAATGGTTCGGCCCCGGTCTTTTTCGTGGAGGATTTGGGGTCCGGTACCGGCAGCCGGGACCGCAGCAGCCAGAGCTAATATCAAGGTCCAGAAAAATAGAGTCGCAGTCCATCTTTTCATGAGCATTTCCCGCAGGTGGGCGCCGGAGGAGAGGTTTTGGCCCCCCCTTCCTCTTCGCCCTTCATCAGTTCTTTGGCCAGTTCCATCATCTGGCGCAGCTTCTGATCCACTTTGTAGTTGACCGTGTCCGGCTCCCAGGCGCCGTCCGGGAGGCGCTGGCCCGCGGGGATACCGGTGAGGAGGTCCACGGCCTCGTCGATGTGGCCGATGGCCCAGACGTGGAACTTGCCGTCTTTGACCGCGTCCACCACTTCCTTTTTCAGCATCAGATCCTGGACGTTGGCCTTGGGGATGATCACCCCCTGGGTGCCGTCCAGACCCCGGGCCTTGCAGACCTTATAAAAACCCTCGATCTTCCAGTTGACCCCGCCGATGGGCTGGGATTCGCCCCGCTGGCTCACCGAACCGGTAATGGCGATGTTCTGGGCCACGGGGACCTCGGCCAGGGCGGAGAGCAAGGCCAGGAGCTCCGCGCCGGAGGCGCTGTCTCCCTCCACCATGCCGTAGCTCTGCTCAAAACAGAGGCTGGCGGACAGGGTCAAGGGTTTGTCCTGGGCAAAGCGGCTCTTAAGATAACCGGCCAGGATCATCACCCCTTTGGTGTGAATGTTGCCGGAGAGCTGGGATTCCCGGTCGATGGCCACCACCCCGCCCTTGCCCAGGGCGATGGTGGCGGTGATGCGGCTGGGCCGGCCGAAGGCATGATCCCCCAGCAGATAGACGGAGAGCCCGTTGACCTGGCCCACCACCTGGCCGCTGGTCTCGATGAAGAGCATGCCCTCCTCGATGAAGTCCTGCATCTTCTCTTCCGGCAAATCGGAGCGGTAAATCTTTTCCTGGATGGCCTTTTCCACGTCGGTGCCGAAGATGACTTCGTGGGTGTTGTTTTTGGCCCAGTAGTTGGCCTCTTTTAGGGCATCCTGGACCTCCTTCAATTGCAAGGTGAGTTTCTCCTGGTGTTCAGCCAACTCCCCGGCGTACTCCACCAACCGGGCCATCCCGGTTTTGTGCACCGGCATCAGCTGTTCCTCGGCGCTATAGGCGGCCACCGCCGCGCAAAATTTCTGCAGATGGTCCTCGGTCTTCTTCATCTCGTAATCGAAATGGGCCTTGATCTTGAAGAGCTTATGAAAATCTTCATCGTAGATATAAAGAATCTGGTAGACGTAAGGGTCACCCAGGAGAATCACCTTGATCTGTAAAGGTATGGGCTGCGGCTGCAAGGTGCGGGTGGAAATCATGCCGAATTGCTCCGCCAGATCCTCGATCTTGATCTGCCGGTCCTTGAGGCAGCGTTTCAGGGCCTCATAGGAAAAGAACCAGCGCAGCAGGTCCATGGCTTCCAGGATGAGGTAGCCGCCGTTGGCCCGGTGCAGCGCGCCGGGGCGAATGAGGGTGAAGTCGGTGACCAGGGCGCCGAACTGGGCCCGGCGCTCCACCGTCCCCAAGAGATTGGGATAGGTGGGATTGTTTTCCATGATCACCGGCGCGCCCTTGGTTTGGGAGTGGTCCACCAGGACGTTCACCTGGTATTGCACGAAGCTGGGCTCCGGGGTGGGAAAGGGAAAAGGTCCTTGGGCGCCGGGCCGGCGCTTCAGGTCTTCGATATTTTTCAGGATATCGTCTTGCACCTCCTTCAGGTATTCGCTAACCTGGGGCAGGTCTTTGTCCTTTTCCAGCAGTTCCTGGATGAGGTGGCCCACCACGTACATGGCCACTTCCTGGTCCAGCTTCTTCTCCATTTCCTGAAATTCTTTCTCCATTTTCCGGATCTTGCGGATGACTTCGTTCATCTGCTCATGGAGAGCGCTGGACTTCTGGCGCAGGGCTTCCCGCTCCTCATCGCTCATGGCCTTGAGATCTTCCTCGCTCATGGGTTTGCCTTCTTTACCCGGAAAGATCATCAGGCCGGTCTGGGAAATATTCAGGATAAAACCCTCCTCACCGGCCTTGGCGTCCAATTCCTGGAGGGTTTCGTTGCGTTCCTTGGCAAAGCGGTGCACCAGGGCTTCCCGGCGTTGGGTATAGTCTTCGCTTTCAAAGACCTCCGGGATCTGCACCCTTAAAGTGGAGATCAGCTCCTCCATATCGGCCTTGAGGGTCCGGCCGTGGCCGGCCGGGAGGCTCAGGGCCTTGGGCTGCTCCGGGTCCTTGAAATTATGGACGTAGATATAATCAGGCGGCGCCGGCTCGGTCGCGGCCAGCTCCGCCACATAGGCCTTGATCATCTCCGTTTTCCCGGCCCGGGGAGGACCGGCCACAAAGATATTATATTCCGGGTCCTTGATCCCCAAGCCGAATTCCAGGGCGTGCCTGGCCCTTTCCTGGCCCACTACCTTTTCTTTAGAGGGGGTCAAATCCAGGGTGGTTTCAAACCCCAGGCTGTCGGGATCGCAGACGGCTCGCAGGCTCTCCGGTTTCAATTCCCAGCGGTTGGTTGACATAAATCCTCCTCAGGTTTAGGTCTAATCACGAGATGGGCCGCAACTGCCTTCGATGGCTCTATCCCTTCAGGCGGATTAAGGGGCAGATTCGGGAATCATGAAACCCGGGCCCCTCAATCTGAATGGTGTTGTGCTCCAGTCCGAAGCGATGGCGCAAAAGCTCTTCCAATTCCCAGGTGAGGCAGTCCCGGTCCTCGCTATTGATGAAGAATATAGACCCCGGAGAGATTAATCAAGACCCCCAGGCCGGCAATGATGATCAGGGGGACGGTGTTGATCTGGGGCGGCTGAAAGATCCAGCCGTAGGCTTCGTACAAGATATAGGCGGCCATGGCCCACAGCGTCAGGCCGTTAAGCAGGGCCACCAGAATTTCCAGACGGTGGTAGCCGTAGGTTTTTTCGAAGTGGGAGGCTTGGCGGTCCAGCGCAGGACCAGATAACTCAGCCCCAAGGCCCCCACATCGCTGAACATGTGGCCCGCGTCCGCCAACAGCGCCAGACTGTTGGTGAGAATACCCCCCACCAATTCCACCACAAAAAAGAGGCATTGGGTCCAGAACGCCAGGAAGAGACGCCAGGTGCTGCTCTGAAAACGATGCTGATGGGCCTCCTCGGCGTGGCTGTGGCTCATATCTCTTCCATCTGGATGTCCACAATGCGATAGGACCGGAGCCCCCCGGGAGTCTGGACCCGGATGACTTCCCCCGGCCTGCGGCCCAATAGCGCTCGGCCCAAGGGGGAAGTAAGGGACAATTGCCCCTGGCCCACGTCCGCCTCCACCGCGCTCACCAGGATAAATTCCTGCTCCTGTCCCTGGCTCAGATTGACGAGACGCACCCGGGAGTTGAACCGCACCTGGTTGGGGGGCAGGTTGCTGCCCACCAATACCTGGGCGTTGGCCAAAATCTGCTGCAGATATCTGATCCTCTTTTCCAACCGCTGGCGCTGGGCCAGGGCCGACTGGAATTCCTGGTTCTTTTCCAGGCGCCCTTCCCGGGCCGCCTCCAGGAGTTCCCGGACAATAAGCGGACGCTCCACCCGGCTGAGGGTCTCCAATTCCTTGATGATTTTCTGGTACCCGGCCCGGGTCAGGAGGATTTTATCCATAAACTGGAGCGCAATAGGCCTTTTTTCTTTCTAGAGCCCGAAATAATTGGTAATTTTCTCTCCAAATTTATTAATACTTAAACAAAAACTCCGAAGGGGTCAATTGTAAAAGGCCCTGAAACCCTGATCACTTGTGAACAATACGTAACCCCGGCAGCCCCCGGCAAATAAGACTGGCCTAAGGGGAGAACCAGGGGCGATCAGCCTCGACTCCCCCAAAAAACCGCGCATTTTCGGCAATTTTCTATAATTTAAGCACCGCTACTTCCCAGGCAAGGGTGCAAGATCCCCCGAGGCGGGGATGGCGGGAGGAAAACCGCTTGTTGTTGCGCTTACCGGGTCTGGCCCTCAAGTCTTTCTGGCGTCCCTACCGGGCCCGGCCCGGGGAGAAGGTCCTCACTTTGCGCACCGGCAACGCCTTTCCTCCGGGACACCCCACCACCCGCCTCTGCCTGGAACTCCTGGGGGAGACTCCCCTGGCCGGTAAGCGTCTCCTGGACGTGGGCTGCGGCTCCGGCATCCTGGCTCTGGCCGGGGCCGCCTGGGGGGCGGAGCGCTGCGTGGGAGTGGATCTTTACCGGGCGGCAGCGCTCCAGTCCCGGGAAAACGCCCGGCGCAATCATCTGGACGGAGCGTTCCTGGTGGTCCAGGGCTCCAGCGAATGCCTCCGCCCCTCCTTTCAGGTGGTGGTGGCCAATCTGCCGGCGGCGGCGCAACTCACCCAGGTGGAGGAGTTCGTCCGCCTGGCCGCTCCCGGAGCCGCCTTGATCCTTTCCGGCTTCCGGGACACCCAGGAGGAGGATTTAAGGCAACTCTACGGCCAGGCCGGCTGGTCCCTCAAGCGCCGCCTCACTCGGGACGAATGGTGTATCGAACTGCCCCCGGAAAAGAGTTACACCTGGGTGGCCTGGCTATTGGAACGGTAGGGGCGGGGTTTCCCCGCCCGCCGTTCTCCAATCAGGGGTCCACGGGCGGGGGGACCCCGCCCCTACTCCTCCGGCTTGGCGGTAAGAACCTCGGGGGGCCAGAGGCTTTGTTGCCGGGTTTCGGCCTGGCGGTGGCGGCAGGGATCATGGCCGCAGATGGGGCAGATGCGATCTTCGCAGGGGTCCAGGTGGATGAGAATGTCCGCCGCGGGACCGAAATGGGCCTGGAAGATTTTTTCCAGGTCCTTGACCTCCTGGTGGCCTTCTTCCAGGGGAAGGTCCCGGGGCAGAATCAGGTGAAAATCGAGGTGGACGCTATCCCCGGAGCGGCGGGCCCGGAGCTGGTGCACGTCGATCCAGATGCTTTTCCGGTGCTGCCGGAGGATGGCGGCAATCTCCTGCAAGAGTTGGGGGTCGGAGGCGTCCATCAGCCCGGCAAAGGCCTGGCGCACCAGTTTGCTGCCGGTGATGATAATGTTAACTCCCACCAGGAAGGCCACGGCCCCATCCACCCAGTACCAGCCGGTGAGGAGCACCAATCCCAATCCCAGCAGGACTCCCCCGGTGGTATAGACATCGGTGAGGATGTGCTTGCCGTCGGCGATGAGCACCAGAGATTGGGTACGTTTACCCACCAGGACCAGCCCTGCGCCCAACATAAGGTTGACTAAGTTGACCCCCAAGAGGAGCAACACCCCGCCGCCCAAATGGGGCAGGCCGTGGGGGTGGAGTAGCTGGGGCCAGGCCTGATAAAAAATGCCCAGGGCCGCCAGGATGATGAGCGCGCCCTCGAAACCCCCGGAAAAGAATTCGATCTTGCCGTGGCCGTAAGGGTGGCGGGGGTCCGGACTTTTGGCGGCAAAGATGATAGACCCCAGGGCAAAGGTGGAGGCCACCACATTGATAATGGACTCCAGGGCGTCGGAAAGAATGGCGGCGGAGCCGGTGAGCCAGTAGGCGTAGAACTTCAGAACCATCAAACCCGCGCTCACCGCCACCGACAGGGAGATGGCCTGGAGGCGGGTTTTTTGATGGGAGGTTGCTGTGAAGGTCATCAGGACTTCTGTAACGTTTTCCGTTTTCCGTTAAAAAACTAAAGTCTTACCTTTCTTCCCTGGTTTCCATACTGAGGTTGGATTGTAACAGCGTTTCCAAGTCCAACTTTGGAAGGAGAAGTATAAGCTTTTTCACTGAAAACTGAAAACTATTCTTTAATCACCATCACTTCCCGGGGGGTAGTGGTGAGCCATTCCACGCCTTCCGGGGTGATGCGCCCGGTGTCCTCCAGGCCGATCATGCCGATTTCCGGAATAAATATCTTGGGCTCAAAGGCCATGACCATGTCTGTTTCCAGGGGATAGGGGAAACGGGCGGTGAGCAAAGGATATTCATCCGCTTCCAGCCCCAGGCCGTGGCCCAGAAAGCTCACCCGGTCCGCGCCCCGGCCCATGAAATACTCCTCCCAACCCCGGTCTTTGACCTCCTGCCAAAGTCGCTGGTAAATGTCCGCCGGCTGCACCCCGGGGCGGGCCAGTTCCTCAAAGAGGCGGTAGAGATCCTCGATCACCCGGAAGGCTTCCCAAGCCTTCTCGGGCATGGATTCCAAGGCGTACATGCGGGTCTGGTCCACCACGTAGCCGTTGACGCAACTGAAAAAATCGATGCTGATGGGCTCGCCGGGGGCCAGCTTCTTCTTGCCCGCGCCTTGGGGGAAGGCGGCGGTAAAGCCCGTCCCGCCGCTGGGAGTGTCGCTATAAGCCGCTTCGGCTCCGGAGACGCCGGAGAGGACATGGCCGTAAAAGAGCTCCAGGTTCCAGGTGCGGATGCGCACCAACCCCTGGTGCCCCAGCAGCCGCAGGCGGTATTCCAGGGCCGCGGCCACTTCCATTTCCGTTACCCCGGGCTTAAGAAGCCGGGACACTTCTTTCAAAGCCTGATCCAGAATGGCCGCGGCCCGGCGCATCTGCGAGATTTCGTAAGGGCTTTTGCGCATCCGCTGCTGCCGGATCAAGGGAGAGAGATCCTGCTGGGTCATCTGGGGGAAGACCTTCTGCAAGCGGCGGGCAAAAGCCACGGGCATGACGTCCAGTTCCAGGCCCAGGGGCCCCTGGGTGGGAAATCCGAAAGTGGCCAGCAGATCGGCGATCTCTTTCAGGTCCCCATAAAAGGCCAGGGGCCAGGGGGGGACCGCTTCCAGCAGGCGGTATTGGGGACGGCGCACCAAAAACAGCGGGGTCAGCGCCGGACTGAGCGCCAGCCAGCCGTCCGCCAGGGTGCCGGTATAATAATAGAGGTCCGCGTGCTGGCGGATTAGGGCCAGAGACACATCCTTCCGGGCCAGTTCCTCTTGCAAGGCCGCCACCCGGGAATTGATTTCGTTAACCGGCACCGGTTCCATCATTCCTCCGCATGAGAAAGAGGGGGGTCCAGGAGCTCCGGTCCCGGGGGGCCCGGGGCCGGAGCGGTGAGAAAGATGGGAGAATGGCCGCCAACTGCAGAAATATCCTTAAAGCCCCTTAGGTTTCTTTATCAGGGGCCTTGGCCTTATCCAACATCAACTCCCATTCCGGGTTGTGGATACTCTCCGGGTTTTCCAGGGCCAGGCGGAGATATTCGTTGATCTGGTCCTCCACCCAGGGGTGCTTTTGGAAGTATTGCAGTTCCTTGCTCACCACCTCTTTAAATTCCGGGGGCAACATTTCTTCCGCCGCGAGGCGGCTTTCCAGAAAAGCGATCATCCCTTTGAGGTAGATGAATTGCCGACTGACGCCGTGTTGCCGCAAACTGGCCTGAACGTCATCCCGGATGCGGCTGGCGGCTACTTCGTGGAGAAAACGGGTGGGGGACTCCCCGCTGAGGATGGAAGAGCGAAAATGGCGCATATAATAAAAACGTTTGCCGGTGCTCCAGATTTCCTCCAGGTTCTGCCGGTTCTTGGGGTCTTTGCAGTATGTGGCCAGGGCATCACGGTAAGGCCCCTCCAATTTGGAGAGGATCACAGCATATAGCAAGATCAGATTAATAATAAACATGCCCACGACCGCGGCTTGGGCCAGGGCCGGGCGAATACCGCTGGCCCAACTAAGTAGAAAATAAAGAAAAATCAGAAACAGGATCAGGAGATGGAAGAAACCGATCCGGGAAACCGGCATGCGGGGGTCCCGGCGGTGGTGCAGAAAATACCAGATAAAGAAACATAAAATCACCAACTGGACATAGGCGATGGACATGGTTTCAACCAGGAAATTCCACATATTCTTGCTCCTCTGAGGGTTCTTCGCTATCCAGAGATTGGCAGTTTAATGCAATCCGGCACCCTCCGCCCCCAGATGGCCGCTCAAGCAGGCCCTGGTGGGGAAGACTCGATTACGGTATCTTGTAGATCTTGATCTGGGCCCGCTGGCGCGCGTCGGTCAGCCAGCCGCTGAAGATGGCAGTACGCTTATGTTCCAGGAATTCGGCTTTCAGTTTATCCCGCTCCTCCTGAAACTCTTCCGGAACCGGGGCCTTCCGGGCCTTAAAAGCCAGAAGATAATATTTATTCTGGAAGACCACGGGATGCGGGGGATACGGATTCTTCGCAGAAAGCAGAAAAGCCGCGCTGGTCAGGGGCTCGGCTTGGGGCTGCTTCAGGAAACCCTGGAAGCGGGTGAAAGGGCCGCTATCATTAAGGGACAAGCCGGCCTGGGCCGCCACCTTGGTCAAGGGCTCTCCTTTATGCAGACGCGCCAACAGCTTGTCCGCCTCCTGGGCCGCCTCCTTCCGGGCCAGTTGCCGGCTCACCGCCTCCCGGACCTGGTCTTTGCACTGCTCCAAAGGAGGAATCTGGGGGTCCTGATGCTCCACGCCCTGTAAAAGGGCAAACCCCTGGGGGAGGTCCACCACTTTACTGATTTCCTTGGGTTTGAGGCTCAGGGCCACCAGGTTGAAGCGGGGCTGGGGGCCCAGCTCCGGCACCGGCGTCACCTTGGCGAGGAAGGGGGTCTCCTTGACCTGGACCCCATACTTTTTAGCCACCTCGGCCATGGGGGTTTTACTCAATTCTCCCCGGGCCCGATTTGCCGCCTCCCGGGCCAGGCTGCGGCTCTTCTCGGCTACTAAGTACTTGGTGGCCAAAACGCGAGCCTCGGCTTCCGGCAGACGGTCATACTCTTTGACTTCCTCCACCTTGAGCAGATAAAAGCCCTTGGGAGTCCGGGCCAGGCCCACCTCTCCCTTTTTCAGGGAAAAAGCCACCTTGTCCCACTCCGGGAGTTGTTGCCCCCGTTTCACCGTTCCCAGATCCCCCCCCTTGGCCCGGCTGCTCTCATCCTGGGAATACTTTTGGGCCAGGACGCCGAAATTCCCGCCCATTCTGGCCTGGCGCAGTAAAGCCTGGGCCTGGTTCTCCAGGCGGCGGCGGACCGCGGCAGTGGCTTTGGGAGGCAGCTTTAACAGCAATTGCCGCACCTGAATCACCTGGGGCCGGGTATATTCTTCCGGATGATCCTTAATATAGTCCGCCTCTTCCCCCGGGGTGGGTTTGGCCTTTTCCTGGAAATCCTGGGGACGGAAGAGCAGATATTTCACTTGGGACCGCTCCGGGGTGCGGAACTGCTCCTTATGTTCCTGGTAATATTTTTCGATCTCCGCCGGGGTGGGGCGCGCCGCGGCCCGAAAACGCTCCGGGGATACTACCAGATAACGCGCCTCCACCGTCTCCCGGGCTATCCGGAAAAATTCCCGGAGTTCCCCATCCGAAGCCTTGGCAAAAGAAGTAATGGCCTGGAGGATCTTTTGCATCAGCAGGCGTTGCCGCTCCTGGGCTTCAAAATCTGCGGGGCTTAAGTGGGCCCGGGCCAATAACTGATGGTAGCGCCGCTCATTAAAATGCCCCCCTTCCTGGAAGAAGGGATAGCTGCGGATCTGCTCCTGCAACTCCGCGTCGGTGACCTTGATTCCCAGGTCCTCTCCCGCTTGCAGCAGAAGCGCTTCTTCGATCAACTGGTTTAAGGCCTGCTCCTTGAGGTGCATGGCCTTAAGGGCTTCTTCGGTTAACTCCCCCTTGGCCTTCTCCTGGTATTGTTTCACCAGGTTATTGTACTGCTTGATATAGGCGGTCATCATGATGGGTTTGCCGTTGACGGAGGCCACCTCCTGCAAAGCGGGGGATTCAAAACCGCCAACGCCCCAAAGAATGAAGACAATGGAAATAGCGCCGATGATCAGGGCGATGAACCAGGAACTGGAATATTTACGCAGCCATTTGAGCATAAAACTATCTGCCGCCTTCCTTTAGCAACTTCTTGGCTTCCCGGGCCTCCGGGCTCCGGGGATAGACCTTAACCAGTTTTTTCAGGGTACTGTGATAAAGGTTGGTCCGGTTTTGGGCCTTATAGGCCAGGGCCTGTTGCTTCAAAGCCGCGGGAGCCAAGGTGCTCTTGGGGAACTGGTTCACCAGCTTATTAAATTCCAGCGCGGCTTCTTGGTGTTTGCCTTCATGTTGAAAACAGTAAGCCAGGTAATACCGGGCCTCGGCAGCCTTGGGGCCCCGGGGTTGGGCCTTCAGGTATTTGGCGAACAGGTTCCGGGCCGGAGCATATTTCTTCTTCTGGTAGAGACGGTAAGCGTCCACATAGAGCTTATCCTGGTTTTTGGCCGGAGGCGGGTAGCCGTCGGGGGCGCTTTTGACTTTGGCCCGGGCTCGCTCCGGCGCACGGCGATAGGTTGACGGAGGCGGTTGCTGGCCTTCCACTTCCGCCAGGCGGGTCTCCAATTGCTGGATCCGGGCTTGCAGGTCCTGGACCTGTTGGGCCAAGGACGGGGCGGGGGCCGGAGGCGGAGGCGGAGCGGCTTGGTCCGCCGGGGCCCCGCCGCCTGCCGGGGGTGGAGTAATGGGTTTACTCCTGGCCGGGTAATAAGCGTAAGGATCACAGGCCGCCACCGAACAGCATACTGCCAGCACCACCAGATACCTTTTCCAGCTTCCTTGCCTCATTTTTTTTCCCTCCTGGGGACCAAGCAGCGCTCCTCCCCCGTTCCTCTTCCCCCACGGCATCTTCAGTTACATCCAGGTTGATTTTGTGGCTCTTTTCCGGCAGTTGATCAGTCGATTTAAATATTTCATCATATTATCATTTTACTCTGCTTGTCAAGAATCGCGTGTACCCTTAAGTAAGGAGGCATTTTGAATTCGGGATCAATGAAAAAGCGACCCGGAGGCCGCTATTAACATTAAAGTCTTAGAGACAGCTTATTTTGTTTAATCATCCCAAATAAAATTATTAGGTGACATTGGAATTGTTTGGATTCTCCAACTCATTTTACTTTTGAGCTTCTCAAAAGCAAGGCGAACCCGAAATTCCTCGCCAAGCGTGGGGGCATCTCTTCCTGCTTTCCAGATTGTATCATTTGTGGTTGGATTATATATCTCTTGAAGGTAGCCATTAGGTAAAGCAGCTACTTTAATAGTGATCAACCTATTTTCATCATTATCAATATCATAATTATAATTTACAAAAATCGTTGTTGTTAAACACTTTCCCTTTTCTGTTTCAATAATTTTGGGAAGTTTGCCAGGTATATTTATTTCTTGCCCCCTTCTAATATGGCGAATTATCATTGAAATCTGTGAAGTTTGCAGTGTTGCTGTAGCTTGTCCTGCAATCTTTTCTGCCTTTGAATCCACAAATAGAGCTTGCATGACAGCATAGTCCCGATTAAATACATAACGAGCCCGCTTATAATCCATTTTGCCATAAAGACGGGTATCAATCTTTGACATGCCCATCCTATCAACAATGCCGTTGACTTAAGCCCAATTGTTGGCCCATTTACCATGGCGGCTCTTTGATTTGCGGGGGAATTTGCGGCCTGGACGGGGACGATATTTTCTCCAGGTGATCTCCGCCAGACAATACCTGG
>JBMORF010000054.1:0-45808 GCA_049322315.1 Thermodesulfobacteriota bacterium
CTATTCCTCCTGCGGCATCCTGGCCCAGAGCATCGGCGGGGGCGGCGGCAACGGCGGTTTCAGCGTGGCCGGCAGCCTCAGCAGCGTCATCAGCGCCAGCGTCAGTTTAGGCGCCCATGGGGGGCCAGGCGGGACCGGCAGCGCCGTGTACGTCAATAATAGCGGCAGCATCTCCACCCAGGGAAATTGCGCGGCGGGTATTCTGGCCCAAAGCATCGGCGGCGGCGGGGGCAACGGCGGCTTCAGCGGCTCCCTCGCCATCTCGGGCAGTAGCGGCACCGGGGTGGCGGTCAGCCTGGCCGGTAAGGGCGGCAGCGGCGACGACGCCGCTAGCGTCACGGTCAGCAGCAGCGGCACCGCCATTGTCACCGAGGGTTTCATGGCCGCGGGCATTTTTGCTCAAAGTCTGGGCGGGGGCGGCGGCAACGGCGGTTTCAGCGGGGCACTGGCATTGTCCGGCTCCGCCGCGGCGTCGGTAACGCTGGGGGGCAGCGGCGCGAGCGGCGGCGCCAGTGGGCAGGTGAGCGTCACCAACAGCAGTCGAATAAGTACGGCGGGATTTTTTTCCGCGGGCATTTTTGCTCAAAGCATCGGCGGCAGCGGGGGCAACGGCGGCATGAGTATTGCCGCCAGCGGCGCGACGGATGGTGCCGTGGGCGTCAGTCTGGGCGGCAGCGGCGCTAAGGGAAGTGACGGCAATAACGTTACTGTGGTTAATACCGGCAGTATTACTACTCAAGGCGAATTCTCCACTGGCATCCTGGCCCAAAGCATCGGCGGCGGCGGCGGCAACGGCGGTTTCAGCGTTAGCGGCGATCTGTCCAAAACCGCCGCGATTTCGGTGTCCCTGGGCGGCAATGGCGGGAAAGGCGGCGACGCCGGTTATGTCGACTTGCAAAGCAGCGGGGACATCAGCACTTCCGGCACTGGCGCCACCGGCATCTCGGTCCAAAGCATCGGCGGCGGGGGCGGCAACGGCGGTTTTAGCGTGGCCGGCAGCATCAGTAGCGCTTACAGCGCCAGCGTCAGCGTCAGTTTGGGGGGCAACGGGGCCTCCGGCGGGGCGAGCTCTACTGTGAATCTGACCAGTGACAGCAACATTGCCACCAAGGGAGATTTGGCCAGCGGCATCCTGGCCCAAAGCATCGGCGGCGGCGGGGGGAACGGTGGCTTTAGCGTCAGCGGCGCGCTTGCCGTCTCTTCGGATTCCGGGTCAGTGGGGGTCAGTCTGGGAGGCACTGGGGGACATGGCGGCACCGCCGAGTCCGTCAACGTGGTAAGTAATGGGACGATTAGCACCGTCGGCAATTTCTCCAGCGGGATAGTGGCCCAGAGTCTGGGGGGCGGCGGCGGCAACGGTGGTTTCAGCGGGACTCTGGCCATCGGCAAGGGTGTCGCGCTCGGAGCAGCGGTAGGCGGTAATGGCGGGAAAGGCAATACCAGCTCCTGGGTTGAAGTTGGCAGCACCGGCAATATCAGCACCCAAGGCGACGGTTCCCAAGGTATTCTGGCCCAGAGTATCGGCGGCGGCGGCGGCAACGGCGGTTTCGCAGGGGTGCTGAGTGCCGCGATAAGCGACAATTTAGTTTCCAATATTAGTCTGTCCATTGGCGGCGATGGCGGGAGCGGCGGCGACAGTCTGAATAACGACCATGGTTGGGCGGTGGAAGTGAATTCTACCGGCTCCCTGATTACCACTTCGGGGTATAAAGCCGAAGGGATTCTGGCCCAGAGTATCGGCGGGGGCGGCGGCAACGGCGCCATCAGCCTGGCCCTGGGAACCGGAACCTCTCCCTTGTCTTTTGCTACTGTTCCCATATTAGGTTTGGGATGCAAAGGAGGCGGGGCCGGCAACGCGGGCGCCGTGGTAGTAAATAATCGCAGCAACATCCAAACCACCGGGGATTATTCCACCGGGATCTTGGCCCAGAGCGTGGGCGGCGGCGGCGGCACCGGGGGCACAAGAATTGTCGGCAATCTGGCCATTAACCAGGGAGGGGTGGGGATTTCCCTGGGGGCCTCGGGAGTAAGCGGCACCGGCGGCGGGGATGCGGATGCCGTGACGGTGACCGACGAATTAGCAGCCGGAGAAGAGAGCAAATATATCGTCACCTCCGGGAATCATGCCTCGGGGATCATCGCCCAAAGCGTGGGTGGCGGCGGTGGCGACGGGGGTTGGAGTATCGCGGCCGGCGCCTCAACCCAGAGCGGGCTATTCCCGGCTATGGGATTGTCTTTTGGCGGCAGCGGCGGCGCCGGCGGCTCGGCCGGCCAGGTTAGCCTGACCGCGGCCAGCAACATCCAAACGGCCGGAGACACCTCCCACGGGCTCTTGGCCCAAAGTGTCGGCGGGGGCGGCGGCAACGGCGGGATCGCCATCGGGGTCAGTCTCGCCACCCAATCCAGTAAATTGGGAGTGAGCGGACTTAACGTAGTTATGGGAGGCGATGGCGGTGGCGGCGGTAACGGCGCGGATGTGACCCTCACCAGTAACGGCTCCATTATTCAGACCATGGGCAACTCTTCGACAGCCATCCTGGCCCAAAGCGTCGGCGGCGGCGGCGGTAACGGCGGCGGCAGCGTCAGCGTAGGGATTGGCGCCAGCACCTCCGCCGGGCCATCCTTGAGTTTAGCCCATGGCGGCAAAGGCGGCAGCGGCGGCAGCGCCGGGGCGGTGACGGTTACCAGCAAAAGCAGCATCAGCACCGGGAACACTGATGATGACGGCAACTTCCTTGCCGGAAATGATGCCGCCGGGATCGTGGCGCAAAGTATCGGCGGGGGTGGCGGCAACGGCGGCTTCAGCATTTCTGCGGTGGTTAACGCCGGCACCAAAAGTAAAATTGCGGGAGGCGTTTCCCTCTCCTTCGGCGGTGAGGGTGGCAGCGGCAACACCTCCGGGGCGGTAACAGTCACCAGCACCGGGGCCTCGATCACGACCAAGGGTGACCGTTCTCAAGGCATCTTGGCGCAAAGTGTGGGCGGGGGCGGCGGCAACGGCGGCTTCAGCATTGCCACCGGCGTCAGTGCCGGGCAGCAGTTGACTATAAGCCATGGCGGCACAGGCGGCAGCGGCGCTGACGCCGGCGCTGTGGAAGTAATCAACAGCAGCAGCATCAGTACCGGTTTCCTGAGCAACGATATGGTCTTCGGCAACTATATGGTCTTCGGCCACGATGCCGGAGGAATCGTGGCGCAGAGCATCGGCGGGGGCGGTGGCAACGGCGGTTTTAGTGTCTCGGGCGACATCAGCATGAAGGGCTATGCGCCGATCGTGAGCCTGGGTGGTAATGGTGGCGGCAGCGGCGCGGGCTCTGCGGTAACGGTCACCAATACCGGGGCGGTAATTACCACCATGGGGGACCGTGCGGCGGGGATCAAGGCCCAAAGCATCGGCGGGGGCGGCGGCCACGGCGGCTTTAGTGTGGCCGGCAGTCTCAGTTTTTCGAAGGTAGATGCGGCTTTTAGCCTGGGCGGCAGCGGTGGGGGCGGGGGCAATGCCGACGCGGTAACGGTCAACTCCGCCGCCACCATCGGCATTCAAACCCAGGGGAACGATTCCCAGGGCATCCTGGCGCAAAGCCTTGGCGGAGGCGGGGGCAGCGGTGGCTTCAGTGTGGCCGGGGTCCTGGACCTGGGGGGCGCGGGTCTGGCCTTGAGTCTCGGCGGCTCCGCGGGCACCGGCGGCTTTGGCAGTAAAGTGACGATTAATGACACCGGGGCCCTGATTTTGACGGCCGGGGATCGATCCTCAGGGATTGAGGCCCAAAGTGTCGGCGGTGGCGGCGGTCACAGCGGTCTCAGCGTCGGCGGCGGTGTTGGCCTCTACAACGGCTTGGTGCCCATCTTTTTAGGCGGTAAGACTGGGGGCGGCGGTAACGGCGGAGAAATTTCGGTGACGAGCAGCAGCAGCATCCAAACCGGCGGCGATGACTCCAGCGGCATCCTGGCCCAGAGTATCGGCGGGGGCGGCGGCTTTGGCGGGATTAATGTCGGTGGGGATCTGAGCAGCGATGCTTCAAGTTCCACGGATGTCACGGTGGGAGCATCGGGGACGAAGACAGGCAACGGTGATCAGGTGTCCATCACCGCCAGTGGCGAATATATTGTCACCTCCGGGGAGCGCTCTTCCGGCCTCGTGGCCCAAAGCATCGGGGGCGGCGGCGGTATCGGCTGGCTCAGTGTCAATGGTTCTGTGTCCCAGGGCGGGGCCACCCTTACCCTGGGCGGCCAAGACTCCAGCGGCAATGGTGGCTCGGTCTCCATCCAAAACTCCGCCCTAATATCGGTGAGTGGCATGGGCTCTTACGGGATCCTGGCCCAAAGCATCGGCGGCGGGGGCGGTCTTGGGTACAATGCCGTCCTGTCCTCAGGGAGCGGTATCAGCATCGGCGGGTCTACGTCTGCCTCAGGTGACGGCGGCGCGGTAAATATTACCAATCAGAATATCATCATCACCAGCAACGATGCCGGGTATGGCATTATCGCCCAAAGCATCGGCGGGGGCGGCGGCCTGGCCGGCTCTACCGGCACGGTGAGCAGCACCGGGCTGAAGACGACGATGACGGCAGGAGACGGCACCAATAGTGGGGATGGCAAGGACGTAGCGATATCCAACTATGGCACCATCTTCACCAGCGGCTATGGCGCCTGCGGCATTGTCGCCCAAAGCATCGGCGGCGGCGGCGGCCTGAATGTGATCACCGGCGACGCGGGCAGCGCCGGGGGAACGGGTTCCGCCGGGACTGTCGCGGTCGGAAATTCGGGTTATATCATCACCACCGGCACTTACGCCCACGGCATTTTTGCCCAAAGCGCCGGCGGCACCGGCAGTGCCAGCAATGTCAATGTGAATAATTATGGTGTCATCAGTGTTTACGGCACCGGGGCGTACGCGATTTATGCCGTATGCACCGGCCAGGACGGGTCGGGCCAAATAAACATATTCAATGGGGAGGGCGCCACGATAGCCGGCTCCACCTTCGGCATCGCCCCGATCTGCATGAGCGGGGGCAACAAAGACAATGCTATCATTAATCACGGCACCATTACCTCGGAAGGGGCACTGGTTGAGGGGAGCCAAAGCACTCTTACTAATTACGGCACCGTGAGCGGGAAAAGCTTTTTCGGAGATTTGATCAACCACGGTACGGTTAAACCCGGCAGTGATCCCGGCACCATGACCATATTTGGCACTTATACTCAATCAACCACGGGAGTTCTGATTGCCGGAGTCGCCTCAGACTCCCTTTATCACCAGGTTGCCGTCAGCAGTGCTCCCGGAGGCGGTGCCGGCACCGTCAGCCTGGCCGGGGCCCTGGCCCCCACTATTTATGGCGACTTCAAACCCCGGGGCAATCAGGTCTTTGCCGACGTGATCACCGCCACCGGCGGCGTTACCGGGACCTTCGAGCAGATTCTTAACCAACAAATCACCCCCACCCTGTTCTGGCAGACAAGACTTAACCGCAACAGTGTTGATCTCTGGGTGCAGCGTAATTACAACAACTCCAGCCTGGGACTGAATTCCAACCAGCAGGGGGTGGCCACCATGCTCAACAGCGTCTCCGGGGTGACCGGCGGGGATCTGGATACGGTCCTCAATGCCATCGACTACCTGCCCACTAGTGCCAGTGTGCAAAACGCCTTTAAGCAGATTTCTCCGGAAAAGGCCGCGGCTTTTTCGACCCTGGCCTTTACCGGGGCCAACCTGCAAAAACGCACCCTGTCCCGGCGCATCACCGACCTGCGCTTCGGTCCGGCGGCCGCCGGCGCCGCCGGCGGCCTCGGCGCCTTCAACCTGGGCTACACCCGGGGCGAGGGCCTGATGCTGGCCTCCAACTCCACCAGTCTGGCCGGGCTCCTCACCGGCAGCCGCCTGGCGGGGGCCGGCGCCAAGCCCTGGGGCTTCTATCTCGACCCGGCCATGATCCTGGGGGGCCAGACGACTTCGACGAACCAGACCGGCTTCCGTTACACCACCGCCGGGTTCAACGCCGGGGTCGACTACCGGGTGCGGGATGACTTGCTGGTGGGAGTGGCCTCGGGCTACAGCCACACCGGCGCCGCTTTTCTGGGCTCCGGGGGCAGCGTGGAGACCAACACCTGGCCTATCACTATTTATGCCGCCTACCTGCCCCAGTCCTTTTATGCCTACGGTTCCCTGGGCTATTCCCTGAATCTCTTCAATCTGGAACGCAACCTCAGCTTCGGCGGCCTGAGCCGGACGGCCAAAAGCGCGCCCACCGGCAACATGTTCAACGCTTACGGCGAGGCGGGCTACGACCTGAAGGCCCGGCGGCTGGTCGTGACTCCGGCGGTCTCCCTGGCCTACTCCCGCCTCTGGGTGAACGGTTTCACCGAAAGCGACGCCGGGGCCCTGAACCTGAAGGTGGCGCCCCAGAATGCCGATTCTCTGCAAACCGGGGTGGGCGCCAAGATCGCCCTGCCCCTGCAGCGCAATTCGACCACGGTGGTGCCGCAAATCTATGCCTTCTACCAGCATGAATTCTCCAACAACAGCCGCACCCTGGACGCCCGCCTTAGCCAGGGCGGCAACACCTCTGGTTTTCAAACCGCAGCGCCGGCCCGGAATTTTGCGGTCCTGGGCGCCAATTTCACCCTGACCGCCCGGAAAAACCTGAAGATTCAACTGGACTACAACGCCGAAGTGGGCCGGGGCAACTATACCGCCCACTATGTCAGCGGCGGCCTGCGCTGGGAATTTTGAGGGTTTTGTAGTTCACCTGCTCTGAGTAGAGACTTATCAGACCCAAGGAAAATTCAACATAGCCAGAAAATAGAAAGATGTTCGCTGCCTGAGGAAAGGAGAAGAGATTGCAAAGACTGAGTTATGTTTTTTTGGGATTTTTTCTGCTTGCAGCCATCGGCTGTACGAATGAGCCGCCCCAGATCGGGGTGGTGGATGTAGTCAGGGTGATCAATGGTTCCACTGAAGGCCAAAAGGCCAATGCCGAGGTCAACGCCCTGATAAAAGCCAGGCAGGAAGAAATCAAAAAGAAGGCTGCGGCTGTCGAGAAGCTGAAAAAGAGCCTCGGTAGCGAACCTTCCAAGGTGAAAAGGGACGAATTTAATAAGGCCGCGGTGGGGTACCAGCAATTGGTGGCCGCGGCTGATGAGGAGGTTAAGAAGAAGGCCGCGGGACTGAGGCAGGCGGTGTTAGAACATATAAGAAAGGCCATCGATAACGTCGGCAAAGAAGAGAAATTCCTTTTGATCCTCACGACCGAAAATGTTGGCTATGCTCAGAAATCCATTGATATTACGGACAAAGTCATAAACAAATATAACGAGTTGCAAAGAGGCAAATAGGAATTACGGCTAAGAACCCGGTATACCTGCCTGACCTTCACCAGCGCTTGTACCAAGTTTTAATTTAGATTGGGGCAAGTTAAGCCAGAGATCATGGCGGGCCTATCATAGCTCTGATCTTTGGGAATCACGCGCCTGGTTCCGGGTGCTGGAGGTGATTGAACCCAAGGCAAGGTATATTAGCCCCATGCTTTGCCCAAGTTCAATGGCTCTTAGTCAAAAAGCAGAAAAGGAAAGGGGTTGAGTGTGGTTAACTGCTAGAAATGCCCGGCAACAACCAAAATAAATTGATATGTTATATAGTTATACTAGCGGCATTTCAGATCAGGCTATCTTTTAAATTTTGCCCTCATGTCAGATTTAACCTGATTTTAGTTTGATGGTGGTCAGCTCAACCCTTGGTCAATTCAATTAATTTCATTTTCCGCCACGTAATCCCCGGCGATTTCCTTGCCTGCCGCAGACCGCAGACCGCAACCCCTAAATTAAGGGCAAAAGCACCTGCAACGCCTCCGCCAAGCGCTCGGCCCCCAACCGGCTGCGCTGCCACAGATGCAGCAGGGGCCAAAGTCGCCGGGGGTCCCGGGCCAGCCAGCTAAGGGCCTTGCTCGGCCCCGGGCCGTATCCCGGTTCCCACCCCTCTCTTAAGAAACCGGGAATCTCTTCCCCAGCCAGATCGGTGATCACCCTCAGGGCCAGAAACGGGACCCCTGCGGCCTTAGCTGCCCGGGCCAGGGCGCTGGTCTCCAGATCCAGCACGGGGTGGGGCAACTGCCGCAGGGGCCCCCCCTGGCGGCCTTTATGGATGATGCTCCCGGTGGTGATCAGAGTGCCAAGGGCCACGGGCAATCCGGCCGCCTCTAACTGCCGGAGCAATTCCGCCAAGGGCCGGGGCGGGGCCGGGGCCTCCACTTCCTCCAGTCTCCCGGTTGTGGGCTCAAAGTGCCGGAAAGACTCCCCCAAAACCACATGTCCCGGGACCAACCCCGGGAGCAAGGCGCCGCCGAACCCCAGGGAGACGAGAATCTCAGGACGCCAACGGACCATTACCTCGGAGGCGGCCCGGCCTGCGGCCTCCTTTCCCATGCCGGTGAGGGCCAGTACCCCCCTACCCTCACCCAGGTTGAACTCCCAGGCGGGAAAATCCCTCCCCAATAATCCCCGGGCTCGAGCTTGACGCAAAAAAGGCCGCACTTCCAGAGGCAGTGCGGCCAGCAAAGCTGGATGGTAAAGGACGGCGCCGCCGGCGACGGGGGCCCCTTCCGGCAACGTCGGCATCAAGACTTGGGCGCGGGCAGACGGTTTCTCCCCGGGTCTTCGGTAATCACCACTTCCGCCTCGGCAACCTCGGCCGTGCCCACCTGGCGGGGACGCCGCCAGCGACGGCCCTGCACCAGCATATTCCCGTCCTTGTACAGCACGGTGCGGTCATCCAGGATGATCAGGCCGAACTTATCGGAAATCTGGGAATAGTATTGATATTTCATGTTCTTCTGGTTGAGGCGGTATTTAAAGAAGAGGAAGAACACCAGGTAGATGACCACTATGGCCCCCAATCCGGCCAGGGCGTAACTCAGGAAGAGAAAGGTATTATAGCCCAGGGAACTCAGCCAGCCCATGATGTGGTTCATATTGAACAGGGCCAGGATGGTCACCAGCAACAGAAAAAGAACACCCAGGTAAGGCAGGCGGCGGATCTGCCGCACCAGGCCGTCCAACTGGTTGACGCCGGGCTCCCCCGCCTCCGCCGACGGCGTGTCTTCTTCCCCGAGAAAATGGTTGAACCCGGTAACGATGATCCCCATGATAAAGGTGAAGACAATGGGGAAGGCAAAGGCTACGAAGATATACTCCCGCCAGGGAAACGGGGAATAGACGCGGTGATATTTATCATCCGAGGCCCAGAGGACCACCACGATGAAAATGACGATTTCCAGGATGCCGATCAATTTAAGGTAATCGAAGAAGAGTTTCTTGCGATCGGCTTTCTTAAAATAATCAGCAAGTTTGGGCATAAGAAGTCCCCTTGACAAGCTTCCGCTACTTTAACAAATTAACAAGAAAAGCGTGGCCCGTCAATTACTTTTCCCACCTCCCTCCCCAGGTCCGGCTCCCCAGGGCCTTAATCCCCCCGGACCCCTGCCGGTGGAACGCCTATCTACTGAACCTCCCGGTATTTGGACGGCAAAGACATAACTATTTCATTTCCCTAAGAATTGTCGGCTAACAGGTCTGGCGCGGATCTTTGGCAGGCCCCGGTCTTCCTCCCGGACTAAGGCAGGATGAGACCAGGATTTAGATAAAACTCAGGATTGACTGCCGGCCCCTGGTCGGTCGACCCCTGGGCGACAGTGCTGGGCTGCAAAAGTTGGTTTTATAAAATACAAGTCAGCGAGGGGAGGGAGGCTCATAAGCGGCTCCCCTGGCCCGCCTGCCTGACCCCCTCCCCCCTAAAATGACTTTAAGAGGCTCTCGTGGTTTGGAAAACTCAGGGAGCAATCGCTGCCCCCGGTTCACCCGGTAAATTTTACCCGACTTTTCTGACGTTTTGTGCCTGGAGGCCCTTGGCGCCCTGGACTACTTCAAATTCTACCAATTGATCTTCTTGCAGCGTGCGAAAGCCTTCTTCCTGGATGGCGCTGTGATGCACAAAGACATCCGGACCGTCTTCCCGAGAAATAAAGCCAAAACCTTTCGCATCATTAAACCACTTCACCTTCCCTTGCACCTTCATTAACTGCAATCCTCCATAAATGATGGTAACACCCGTCTGCCGGCGGCAGACCCCGGCTAGCAGCCAGACAAAAACATCGGAACGGGGAAAGCATACCGTTCCAATTTTGGTTCAGCGCCACTTCTGACCCTGCTTTCGTCTGACATGCTATCGCTGCTGTAAATAACAATTAAAAAGCTCAATGTCAATTTAATAAAATTACTATCGGGCCGAACCTGACCTTTCTTTAATAAAGACCTTTCTTCAAACCTCTATTAACCGGCGATAGAATCTCTGAGGGCCCGCGGTAGTGCCCCCGGCTGGTAACTAGGTCTGGAGACTCCAGATATCGTTCATTATGATTCTTCTACCTGCGCTTGCCTCCTGGCGTACTTCTCCGATTTCCTTTGGAGGAGCCAAAGGTTTTTCTATTAATTTTCTTGCAAAAAATACCATACCAGGGTAGGGTAACAATCATCGACTGGATAATCTCAGGGAATGGCGGCGCCTGGCCAAAAGCCGCCCCGGGAACGTCCCTGACCCTTTTCCGGCCCAACCAGGCCTTGGAGGAAAAAATGTATCCGCCGCCAGAATCAATCCAACAAATGCAAGATGATATCCAGTCCCGGTTAAGGAAGATCGAAGGCCAAATCCGAGGTCTCCAGGGCATGATTGCCGCGGACAAGGAATGTGAACAGATCCTGACCCAGGCCCGGGCCGCGCAATCCGCTTTGAAGGCGGTCTCTAACCTGATCTTAAAGGTATACCTCGTCAGATGTTACCAGGAATCCGGGTGCGAGCTGGGCTCCGAAGAAGTGTGCCAACGCCTGGGCCAGGCCGTCGACATGTTGTCCAAGTTCTTCGAGCGCTAGGCCCTTGGTCCCGGAAAACCCGACCCCATGGAGGCTTAAAGATGACGTATGCCAAGACGGACCCCGGCCTCAAAAGGACCAGGCCTTAATCAGATATCACGGCATGACTGAGCCACCGGCTCATCCCTTAAGTAATTAAATGTAGCCGGAATTGCGTTCTAAACCTTGAATTTGGAATCTGGGACTTTGATGGCTTGAACTTGAAAACTCTGGGAAAGTCCCTCTTCTGTCATTCTGAACGGCGCACCGCAAGGGGAAGAATCTCGTATTTGGCAGCACCGCTTTTCCAGGCCGTGCCGATGATTAAACCCAACTGGGGAATCATGGGCCCTAAAATGCGAGATCCTTCGCTTCACTCAGGATGACAAGAAAAAGCCCTTTCGCAGAAGTCAAAACTATGAACTCACCGACGCGGTTTCCTTTGCCCACGCCTAAAATAAAGCAGTAGACACGCGATCCCCCGCCCCTTTTCCCGATTAGCCCTGGCTTAAACTCAGTTTTTATGTTAATAATTTTGGAGCTTGTGAGGTATGTCACATGACCGAAGTCCGCACCCGTTTTTCTCCCAGTCCCACCGGTTCTCTGCATCTGGGCGGCACCCGCACCGCCCTGTTCAACTGGCTCTTTGCCCGCCATCACGGCGGCGTCTTTATCCTGCGCATCGAAGACACTGACCGGGAGCGCTCCGAAGAGCGCTTTGTTAAAGAGATTGAAGAGAGCCTGAAGTGGCTGGGCCTCGATTGGGACGAAGGCCCTTATTTTCAATCAGAGCGCCTGCCTCTCTACCGGGAATATATCCAGCGCCTCCTGGACCAGGGCCTGGCCTATTATTGCGACTGTGACCCCACCGATCTGGAGGCCCGCCGCCAGGCGGCCCTGGCCCGGGGGGATAAGCCCAAATACGACGGCCGCTGCCGGGACCGAGGTCTGACCCCCGGCCCTCACACCGCGGTGCGCTTCAAGACCCCGCAAACCGGCGCCACCAACTGGCACGACCGGGGTAAAGGCCCCATCGCCTTCGACAACCGGGAGCTGGACGACCTGGTGATCCAGCGGGCCGACGGCATCCCCACTTACAATTTCGCAGTGGTGGTGGACGACATCACCATGGGCGTAACCCACGTCATCCGGGGGGAAGACCACATCCCCAACACCCCCCGGCAGATTCTCATCTACCAGGCTCTAGGCGCGCCCTTGCCGGAGTTCGCCCACATGACCGTGACCCTGGCCAAGGACGGGGGCAAGCTCTCCAAGCGCCGGGGCGCCATCCCCATCCTGGCCTACCGGGACCAGGGGTTCCTGTCCCAGGCCCTGGTCAACTACATGGTGCGTCTGGGCTGGGGCCACGGCGACCAGGAGATCTTCAGCCGGGAAGAACTCGTTAAATACTTCTCCCTGGAGCATATGAGCAAATCCCCGGGGGTGTATGACATCGACAAGCTCCTGTGGCTCAACGGCCACTATCTCAAGGAAACCCCGCTGCCCGAGTTGGCGCAGTTACTGCCGCCATTCCTGGAGAAGCTAGGGATCACGGGGCCAGACTTGGACTACGTGGCAAAGGTGGCGGGCACTTTGAATACCCGCGCCAAAACCCTGGTGGAGATGGCGGAGGCGGCCCGCTTTTATTTCGAGCCACCAAAGTCTTACGACCCCAAAGGGGTGGCAAAGTTTTTTACCCCAGCAACCGTGCCGGTTTTGGAGGATTTCGCCCATCGACTGGAATCCTTGCCAGAGGTTTCTGAAACCTCTCTTATGCGCCTTCTTCAGGAAGCAGCCTCATCCGCTGGACAAAAGGTGGTCTTCGTAGCCCAACCCGTGCGTGTAGCAGTGACTGGAAGCATGGCAAGCCCAAGCCTCACGGAAGTAATCTCAATTTTGGGGAAAGATGAGTCTATCAAGAGAATATACAAAGGGTTAGACTTCATAAAAAAGGAAAAACCTTGAACCTTGCATTCCCCCCTTTTTTAAAGGGGGGCAGGGGGGATTTTATAACACCTCGAAAAATCCCCCTAAATCCCCCTTTAGAAAAGGGGGACTCAAAAACCAGCTTTTGGAGACAATGGCACAATAATTACTGTACAATTTATGGAGTGCGACGCTAAATTGAAAAATCGTGCAACTGGCGCCCAACCCGTGGGCCTGGCTTTGACCGGCACCACCGTCAGCCCCGGCCTTTTTGACGTCATCAGCATTTTGGGTAAAGAAGAAGTATTAAAAAGGTTGAATCTGGCCCTGGATTTCATTTATAAGGAAAAATGAACATTAGACAACTAACGCTCCTCTCCATTTAAAAATACGTCCATCCCGATATTTATCAAGGAGGTTTGGCACATGTCTCATCATGTCGAACATCAGCAAGAGGAAAAAACTCCGGCGTATCGCAAAAAACAGGCCATGCTCTGCGTCCTGGTCTTTATCTGCATCGGTGTGGCCTTCTGGAGCGGCAACGCTTTGGCCTCCGTCATCTCCATCCTGGCGGCCTGCGGCCTCTGTTTCTGGGCCTCCACCATGGAACCGGAAAAGGCCCCGGACGAACATCACCATTGAGGAAGTGAGCGGTGGGCAGTGAGCAGTGAGCAGTAAGAAAACAAGTCCCTGTTCTTTTACTGCTTACTGCTCACTGCTTACTGCTTACTCTCCGTCATCAGCCGGAGGGTAGCCATGCGCATTGCTTTGATCGGTCAGGCGGTTTTTGGGGCAGAGGTATTAAAGGGCCTATTGGCCCAAGGTCAGGAAGTGGTGGGCGTTTTTTGTCCCCCGGATCGGGGCGGCAAGGCGGACCCCTTGAAGGTGGAGGCCGAGAAGGCCGGGGCGCCCGTTTTTCAACCCGGGCACATGCGGGACCAGGAGGCTTATGACCAGATGGTTAAACTTAACGCCGACCTGGGGGTCCTGGCCTTTGTCACCGATATCGTGCCGAGCCGGGTCCTGGATGCCCCCAAGTTAGGGTCCATTTGCTATCACCCCTCCATCCTCCCCCGGTACCGGGGGGCGTCGGCCATCAACTGGGCGGTGATCAACGGCGAGACCGAGACCGGGCTCACCATCTTCTGGGTGGACGCCGGCATCGACACCGGGGATATCCTCCTCCAGAAAAAGGTGGAGGTGGGACCGGACGAAACCACGGGCGCGGTCTATTTCGATAAGCTTTTTCCTTTAGGGGTGCAGGGGGTGTTGGAAGCGGTGGCCCTGGTGGCCCAGGGTAAGGCCCCCCGCATTCCCCAGGATCACTCTCAAGGCACTTACGATCCCCCTTGCGACGAGAAGGTGGCCGCCCTGGATTGGAGCAAACCCGCCAGGGCAGTCTACAACTTCATCCGGGGCTGCGACCCCCAACCCGGGGCCACCACCACTTTTAAGGGCGAAAAGGTGAAGTTTTATAACGCCTCTTTCTTCAGCGACGCGCCTTCAGCCCCGGCTGGAGAGATTTTGGAGGTAAGCGACAAGGGGATTAAAGTGGCGGCCAACGGCGGCGCCATCCTCATCAGCCGCTTCCGCACCAAAGACCTGGGCAAGGTGAAGGCCCCGGAGTTTATTGCCTCCAAGAAACCCGAAGTCGGGGAGAGGTTTGGGGGGTAATGATCACCCAATGATTTCTCGCAAAGACGCCAAGGACGCCAAGGACGCAAAGAAAAGATAAAAAACTTGGCGTTCTTTGCGTCTTTGCGAGAGATTTTTTTTGGTCTGAAAGTGGTTATGGCCTAGCTGGAACGCCTGTGCTATCATTACTTTTTTTTTGCCAAAGCCGACTTGGGGGCATATCCCCGGGGCATTTCCTTAAACCTTGAACTTTTTTCCCATCCGCCCGATATATTTGGCATCCTTAATTATTTCCAGGAGGCCGTTACATGGAGATTCCTCAAGGCATTTCCCGGATCATGGAAGTATCCGGGCAAAGCAGCGCCGATGATCTGGACCGCGCCGGCGCCGCTTTGGCCCTGGCCAAGGATCAGGTGCGGGAAGCCATCCAGGACCTGACCGGGCCGCAGATGGAGGCCATCATCAAAAAGCTGGAAGAAGGCGAACCCCTTTCCCCGGAAGAAAAGGACTATGTGCGTTCCTGGATTATCGGCGACGCGGAGAGCTATACCCGGGTGGAAAACCATCTCCAGGCCTGGCTCCAGGAATTTAGGGCCCTGCAAAGCGCCGTCCAGGGTTATGAAGGCCAGGAAGTGACCCTCCAGAATCTGTTAAATCTTCACGCCATCCTGGAGGACGCCATCCGGGTGGCCGCCAATATTGAAGGTTTCCTGGAAAAAAAGGCAAGAATCGAACGCTTCGAGAAGAGCATGCACAACCTCGAAAAAGAGGATACCCGGTTCATGGTCAGTATCCTCAAGGGACAATTGCAATCCGAAGACGTGTGACCACCGGGGGAAAAACCTCCTATTTTCGGCTGGGCCGGGGTTAGCCTCAGCTTGGCCCTTTTTAATGGTAAAACGAGCCGTACTCATCATCTTCCAGGTCGAGTTTCTCCTCGGGTGATCCTGAATTTACGGGGGCGCGGGCTAAAACTGCGTCCATAATGGCGGTTTCTCTTTATTTCCCGGACGGATAAGGGTAAATTTAGAAATGACTGCCAGCTCGTACCAGAGAAGGTGGACTCGGGCACTAGTTTACTCGATACCCTGATAAATTCTGAACCGATGCCGCGCTACACCCACTCCTCCTTCGCCCAACAACAATTTCCAGCGGCAAACTTCCTGGTCGTCCTGACTTGGGGCACACATAGGTAGGACCCTGTTAAAATTAGGATATTAACGGACCCTGGGACATGGAAATGGATAAGCAAGAGATCAAGAAAAGATACCTGGCCATTAACTTCATCGGCCTGATGATGATCGCCTCGGTCTTTGGCTATTGCGTGGTGGTGGAAATAATCAAGCGCTATCTGGCCCCGTTCACCGGGTTTATCAACATCCCCCCGCAGACGGCGGGAGTTATTAAATATGTGTTGCTATTTGGGTCTGCAGGGCATTATCTCCTGATCAAAGTGCTCCAAAAGAGGTTCTCTACCCCCCCCAATCTCAATCTACCTGCAGGAGCCGTTATCTCCTTTGTCCTGGCGGAGGCGGTAGCCCTTTACGGCCTGATTTTCTTCTTTATCGCCGGCAAGGCTGAGGATTTCTATATCTTCATGGCCCTTTCCCTGTTCTACTTTTATATGTTCTTTCCCAGATTCGACCGCTGGGAGAAATTGCTGGATGCTGCCCCGGGCAAATGACCACTTGGTTTTCTTAGGCGAGTGGCGTAAGTGTAATGCCTGGTAGATCACCCGGAGCCCCTGGCGGCGGTTGCCCAATCGGCCGCCAAGGACCTGGATGACGGAATGAACCACAGTCTTAAACGAACAATACTCGTAAGAGAGGACCTTTTCGGTTCCCGGAAATTGCCCGTAAAGTAACCATGCTCTTTAATTCTTACGTCTTCATTTTCTGCTTTCTGCCGATAGCTTTTCTGGTTTTTTATTTTATTGGCAGATTTGGCTCGCAGACAGCCATATGTCTTTGGCTGATTGCCGCGTCCCTCTTTTTCTATTCCTGGTGGAATCCCCCCTATCTGGCCTTGCTGGTCTTATCCGTGTTATTTAATTTTGGCCTCGGCGCCCTCATTGGCAGAACCTCTGACCAGCCCGCCCGCAGCAAACTGATTCTGACCTTTGGAATTATTTGTAATGTCGGTCTCTTGGCTTACTATAAGTACGCCGGGTTTCTGGTTAATATCTTTAATGAACTGTCAGGGAAACATTTCGATCTGGGGAGGATATTCCTGCCCCTGGCCATCTCCTTTTTCACTTTGCAGCAAATATCCTACCTGGTGGACGCTTATCGTGGGAAGACCTCAAAGTTCAATTTTCTTTCTTATGCCGCCTCGGTAACGTTCTTCCCCCACCTCATCGCCGGCCCCATTGTGCGCTATCGGGATCTGGTGCCGCAATTCTCCCAGAGTTCTCCCCGCACCAGCAGTGCCCTGGACATCGCCGTGGGCCTGACCCTCTTTTGCCTGGGCCTTTTCAAGAAAGTGATCCTGGCCGATCACCTGGCCAAGTTTGTGGACCCGTTGTTTGCGGGAGCCAGCGCCGGCACCCCGATTACCTTCTTGGAAGCCTGGGCCGCAAATATAGGTTTCTTCATCCAGATTTATTTTGACTTCTCGGCCTATTCCGACATGGCCATCGGTTTGGGGAGGATTTTTGGGGTGCGATTGCCGGTTAACTTCAATTCCCCCTTGAAATCCGTCAATATCATGGACTTCTGGCGCCGTTGGCACATTACCCTCTCCGAGTTTGCCCGGGACTATCTCTATTTTCCCCTGGGAGGCAGCCGCAAGGGGGTGCCCCGGCAGTACGTCAACCTGATGATCATCATGACCATTGTGGGGCTATGGCACGGCCCCGCCTGGACCTTTATCCTCTGGGGGATGCTGCATGGACTCTTTCTCATTGTCAACCATGCGTGGCTGATTCTGCGCCGCTCCTGGGGCCACGACCTCAGCCGTCCCACCCTCTGGGGCGCCTGGTTGGGCCGGATCATCACCTTCCTGTGCGCCGCGGGAGTAAATGCCTTGTTCCGGGCCGACAACATGAAAGCCGCCGTCAACATGCTCAAAGGCCTGGTGGGGCTGAACGGCCTGGCCCTGGGGGTTAAAACTCTACATTTGTTGCACCTTGATAATTTCATCACGTTTTTAACCGGTTGGGGCATTCAGGTGAGGGAGTTGTATCTAATGCAAGGATATATCTTTGAAACTCTCCTGGTTTACCTCTGCATCGTTTTCTTTTTCCCCAACACCCAGGAAATTATGTCCCGGTTCGAGCCCTGCCTGGATTTTACCTTAAAGGAACACGAAGGCACCTGGCCCTGGCTCCGGTGGAAACCCACCTTGGCCTGGGCCG
This sequence comes from Thermodesulfobacteriota bacterium, assembly GCA_049322315.1. Classification (GTDB taxonomy): domain Bacteria; phylum Desulfobacterota; class Desulfobaccia; order Desulfobaccales; family 0-14-0-80-60-11; genus SURF-52. The sequence goes on from JBMORF010000054.1 coordinate 17,813, forward strand.
GTCTCACCGGTTTTCTGGCACTGATCTCCATACTGCTGATGGGGCAGCCAAATCCATTTTTATATTTTCAATTTTGAGTAATTAACCGTGAGTGATCAATACCTGAAAATTTCCCGCAACTATCTCTGGGTCCTGGGCCTGTTTCTTGTCTTGGCCCCGGCTATCGGCCTGCTCAACTACACTTTTTTAATAAATACCGGGGAGTTTAAACCGGTGGATAAGATAGTAAAAATCCAGCGCCAAGATGGGGGGCTCTATTTATCGGCGCTGCATGACACCATCCACCCTTATAAACTCGCCCTCTATCAAGAGGTTAAGCCGACCATAGTGGCCCTGGGATCCTCCCGGGTCTGGCAGTTCCGGGGCCGTTATTTCACCGTTCCCTTTGTCAACCTGGGCGGAGCCGCGCAATCCCTGGCTGAAGCGGAACAAGTATTGAGAACGATAACGCGCCTCCATAAGCCCAAGATCGTCTTGTTGAACCTTGATCCCTGGTGGTTTGGCAGCTATGGAGGATCTAAGATCTCCAAAGGCGCTTACCCCAACGGTTCCGAGTTTCGCCTGGACCTCCTCTTCTTGCCCTGCGAGTGGCTGCTGAAACGCAGGATATCCTTTCACGATTACTACCAAGCCTTGAGGGGCCGGTCAAAGAATCCTTACCGGGGCCTGGGCGTCTTTGCCACCATCAACCGGGAAGGGTTTTACCAGGATGGCTCCCTCTATAATTATGGGAGGGTTTTCGGACTCTGTAAAAACCACGACTTAATCAAGTTTGCCAATGAAGAGCAACTGATTAAGAGGGGAATGGAAGTTTTCTCCTACAACCGGACCATCGATCCCCAGAGGTGGGCGGATTTTGTCTCCCTGATGAAGTATGCCCAGGCCCAGAATATACGGGTTATCACCTTCCTGGGCCCCTTTCCCATCAGGTTATTGCACCTGATGGGCAGCCTGGGAGATAATTATGCCTATATCGATGAAATAAAAGCCCGGGTCCCGGAGGTCAGCCCCCACTATTTTGACTTATCCGACCCCAGGGAGTTTGGTTCCAGCGATTGTGAATTCCTGGATGGTTTACATCCCGGAGAGATCGCCACCTTGAGAATGCTCCGGATCCTGGGCCGGGATCCTGCCTCTGGCTTGGGCCCTTATCTGGACTGGCCCCAGATCGAGATGAATATCAGTCAATTTGCCGGCAAGACCATGGTTCCCATCCATTTTTTTGGCCCCCAATATAAAGAAATTGACTTTTTGGAGCTGGGCTGTAATAAGAAATGCGCTGACAAGTCCGGGTCCCTTAAGACTTCCAGGCGGCCCTCATCCTAAACCAATTCCCGGTGGGTAACCTCATGAAACAGATCGGTGTCTATTATCATCCCTCGTTCAGCCGTAAGAGTTACATGACCATCGGCAACCGCCTCCGGGACTTTCCCGAGGTCCTGGATGAACTCTTGAAAAAGCCCAATGTGCGCTTGTATGAATCTCCCCGGGTTTCAAAAGAATTAATCCTTAAAGTCCACGACCCGGAGATGGTTCCCCGGGTGGCCCGGGACAGCCTCTGCTCTACCGCCTATGAATCCGCAGGCGGCGTGGTGGCGGCCATGGAAGCCCTGGCTAAGGGCGAAATTGACCGGGCTTTTTGCTTCATCGGCGCCGGCGGCCACCACTCCGGCTACCAGCAGTTCTGGGGCGCCTGCTGTTTCAACGACGTGGTTCTGGCCCTGACTCACGTCCGGGAGGTCACCTCGATGCGCCGCCTCGCCATCGTGGACACCGACGCCCACCATGGGGACGGCACCCGGCAGTTGGTGGAGAACGACCCGGAAGTCCTCCATCTCTGCTTCTGCGGCGACGACTACCGCTCCGCCGACGGCGCCAAAATGGACGTGGACGTCTACCATCTGGCCTACAGCGAATCCCCGGATACCCAATACGTGGAGAAGGTGCGCCAGAACCTCCCCTTGATCCCGCCCTTTCAACCCGATCTCCTCCTCTGGTACTACGGCTTCGACACCCACGCGGACGATTACGGCTCCCTGGGACTCAGCCTGGAACCCTTCTTTGAGATCTGCGACCTGATGATTGAGAGCGCCGGGGAGATGCAAGTCCCCCTGCAGGTGGTCCTGGGAGGCGGCTCTTTGCCCTACCTGGCCACCCGCACCATCCCGGAAATCATCAAAAGATTGGCGGAGAGGTAGGTTAGGGGTTAGGGATTAATCAATTTGCTTTTTCCATTAAGCGCCAACCCCAAATCCTTACCCCCTGGCCTTTCTCCCAATCTCGGAAATGTGTTTGCCATAGACTAAGTTTTTGATATAATAATAAAAATATGCTACCCAGGAGGGGTTCAGAGGAGTAGCGCAGAAAAAGTGAGCCGTAAGCCGTGAGCAGCAAGCAGTAAAGATATGGAACTCCCTAAGTCCTGTTTTCCCTGCTCACTGCTGACTGCTCACCGCTCACAGTTTCCTGCCCTCCCCCCATTCCATATGTTTTTACAAAAGTTAGAGGACTTAGAGAAACGTTATCAGGAATTGGAAGCCCGGTTGGGCGATCCCGGGGTGATCCGCGTCCAGGAGGAATATCAAAAGTTAAGCAAGGAGCACGCGGAGCTCTCCCCCCTGATCCAGGCCTTCCGCCGCTACCGCCAGGTGCAGCAGGAGTTGGCGGACAGCCAGGCCCTTTTCCAGGAGGAGGCGGACGAGGAACTGAAAGCCCTGGCCAAAGAGGAGATCGAAACCCTGAAGGAACAGGCCGCTTCTTTGGAGGAAGAGCTGCGGCTGCTCCTGCTCCCCAAGGATCCCAATGACGACAAAAACGTCCTCCTGGAGATCCGGGCCGGCACCGGCGGCGAAGAGGCGGGCCTGTTTGCCGCCGATCTCTTTAGGATGTACAGCCGCCTGGCGGAGCGCCACCGCTGGAAGGTGGAGGTCTTGAGCCATTCCCCCACCGGCATCGGCGGCTTGAAGGAAGTCATCGCCTCCATCGCCGGCAACCGGGTCTATAGCCTGCTCAAGTTTGAGAGCGGGGTGCACCGGGTGCAACGGGTGCCGGTGACCGAATCCCAGGGCCGCATCCATACCTCCGCAGTGACCGTGGCCATCCTCCCGGAAGCGGAAGAGGTGGAGGTGCAGATCAATCCCGAGGAGTTGCGCATCGACGTCTTCCGGTCCTCCGGCCCCGGGGGCCAGAGCGTCAACACCACGGATTCCGCGGTGCGAGTTACCCATGTGCCCAGTGGGTTGGTGGTTATCTGCCAGGATGAAAAATCCCAGCACAAGAACAAAGCCAAGGCCCTGAAGGTGCTCCGGGCCCGGCTCCTGGACCTGAAGCAGCAAGAGCAGCACCAGCAGATCGCCCAGGAGCGCAAGACCCAGGTGGGATCCGGAGACCGCAGCGAACGCATCCGCACCTATAACTTCCCCCAAAGCCGGATCACCGATCACCGCATCGGCTTTCATATCCACGGCCTGAAAATGGAAGCCGCCCTGGACGGAGACCTGGACGAGCTTCTCCAGGCCCTGGCCACCCACTACCGCACCCTGGCCCTGCAACAGGCGTAATAACCGTTTTTCGTTTTTCGTTAACAGATACAGCATTTGTTATCTTCGAAAGTGAACATGATATAAATGACCGACCCTTCCCCCGGTACCTGGACCATCCTGGAACTCCTGAAGTGGAGCACCGACTATTTCCAGGAAAAACGGGTGTCCGAGCCCCGGGCCTCCGGGGAAGTGCTCCTGGCCCACGCCCTTAATCTCAGCCGCCTGGACCTTTACCTGCGCTATGACCAGCCTTTGGACCAGGAGGAACTGGCCCGCTTCAAAGCCTTGGTGCTGCGCCGCCGGGCCGGGGAGCCGGTGGCCTACATCACCGGCCACAAAGAATTCTGGTCCCTGGACTTTAAAGTCACCCCCGGGGTCCTGATCCCCCGCCCGGAAACGGAAACCCTGGTGGAGGCAGTCCTGCAAGTTTTCAAAGAAAATACGGAAAACGGAAAACGGAAAACGGAAAACTGGGCTTTAGAAGTGGGGGTGGGCTCCGGCGCCCTCATCATCGCCCTGGCCCGGGAACTCCCCCGGACCCGCTGGGTGGGCCTCGATATTTCCGCCCCGGCCCTGATGGTGGCCCGGGAAAACGCCCGGCGCCACGAGGTGGCCGAGCGGATTGATTTTCTCCAGGCCGACCTCCTGGCCGCGCTCCAGCCCGCAGCCCGGTTTGCCCTGGTGGCGGCCAACCTCCCTTACATCCCCCGGACGGATTGGGAGCACTTGCCCAAAGATATCAAGGACTTCGAACCCCGGGAGGCGCTTTTTGGCGGGGAGGACGGCCTGGACCTGATCCGGCCCCTGGTGCAGGCGGCTCCTGGAGTTCTATACTCCGGCGGCTGGCTGGCCCTGGAGGTGGGAGAGGGACAGGCGCCCAAGGTCGAAGAATTATTGCAGGACACCGGGGAGTTGGCGCAGATAGAAAGCATCCCGGATCACCTGGGGATTGCCCGGGTAATCCGGGGCCGGCGCCGGTAAGAGGAAGGATTTCCCCCAGAGACAAAAAGAACACCAAGAAACATAGAGATAAATAATAAGCCCTGGCTTACAGCCAGGGCTATTTTTTCTTCTCTGTGAAACTCTGTGTTCTCCGTGCCTCTGTGGCAAATCTTTAAATTAAAAAGTCTGTTCCTTCTTCAGGATAAACGAAGTCGCATCTCCCCGGGTGGCGTTGCGGTCCCAGGTCCTCCAACTCTCGCCGCCGGAAATCCGGACCCGCTCCACCTGGCCGTCCACGTGCCGGGATTCCGATAAGATCCCTGAGCATCCCGAAACCCCCAACAGGGCTGCCAGCGCCAATCCCAGCCACCATAAATTACTCCGGCTCTTCATGCCCCCCTCCTTGTCCTCTTGAACCTTGGACTATTATTGGAGGTATTTAGTTAAAGCCGGTCCACCGACTTTCCTGCTTGGGGCTTGGTCAACGTGGTGATGGTTTCTTGGCTCGCCGCCCCATACCGGGAGATAAATCAAAACACAAAAAGAGTGATCGCAAAATTGCCGGAGACCCCCAGGTCTTTGACATTACCAGACTTTTTCTTTAAAAAGCAATCTTTTTCAGCGGCTAAGTTGATAAAATTCCGCCGGTTAGAGATCGTCCGGTCCACAGATGCGCCCGGCCACTGCGGCAGCCGCAGCCACCGCGGGGTTGGCCAGGTAGACCTGGGACTGGGGATGGCCCATGCGCCCCGTGAAATTGCGATTGGTGGTGGCGATGGCCACTTCCCCCGGGGCCAGGATGCCCATGTGCCCTCCCAGACAGGGACCGCAGGTGGGCGGGCCGATGATGGCGCCCGCGTCCAGGAACACGGCCAGCAGACCTTCGTCCATAGCTTGACGGTAAATCAGGGGCGTGGCCGGAATAACGATGAGACGCACGCCTGAGGCCACCTTGTGCCCTTTGATGACTTGCGCCGCCAGGCGCAGGTCGCCGATCCGGCCGTTGGTGCAGGAGCCGATCACCGACTGGTCGATGTGCACGTGCCTTACCTGGGAGAGAGGGCGCACGTTTTCCGGGGACGGCGGCATGGCCACCTGGGGCTCCAAGTTGCTCACGTCATAGGTCTTTTCCATTAGGTAGGCCGCGTCCGGGTCGCTGGCATAAATCTGAAAGGGCCGCAAGGCCCGGCCCTGCACGTACTCCAGGGTGATTTCGTCCGGGGCGATGACGCCGTTTTTGGCCCCGGCTTCCACCGCCATGTTGGCCATGGAGAAGCGCTCGTCCATGGGCAGGTTGCGGATGGCCTCCCCGGTGAATTCCATGGCCCGGTAGTTGGCCCCGTCCACGCCGATGTCGCCGATGGTCAACAGGATCAGGTCCTTGCCGGTGACCCAGGGAGGCATCTTGCCGGTATAGACAAAGCGCATGGATTCCGGCACCTTCAGCCAGATCTCGCCGGTGACCATCACCGCGCCCAGGTCCGTGGAACCCACGCCGCTGGCAAAGGCCCCCAAGGCCCCGTAAGTGCAGGTGTGGCTGTCCGCGCCGACGATCAAATCCCCGGGGCCGACAATGCCCTGCTCCGGCAGCAGGGCGTGCTCCACCCCCATGTTCCCGCCGTCGTAAAAATGGCGCAGATGCTGCTCTTTGGCAAACTGGCGTACGGTCTGGCACTGTTTGGCCGAGGCGATGTCCTTATTGGGCGCGAAGTGGTCGTTCACCAGCACCACCCGTTCCTGATCAAAGACCTGCTTGGCCCCGGCGTGGTGAAAGGCCTTGATGGCTAAGGGCGCGGTAATATCGTTGGCCAGGGCGATGTCCACCTTCGCCATGATCAACTCCCCCGGCTCCACATAATCTTTGCCGCAATGCGCGGCGAGAATTTTCTGGGTGATGGTTTGCGCTTTTCCCATGAATGTCTCCATTGCTGGTCGAGGGGGGGCTAAGTGTCAGACCCTTGCTCCCGCGACTTGTCATACCAATTAGCAGTCAATATACGTTTTCTGTAGGGGCGAACCTTGTGTTCGCCCTGTGCGTCCGGGGCGAACACAAGGTTCGCCCCTACGTTTCCTGCTCACTGCTTACTGCTTACAGTTCTTCGGGCTTCCCCAGCTTGGGCCCCATCTCTTTCGAAAACTTCAGCCGGTTCAACCCGTTAATATAGGCCCTGGCGCTGGCGGTGACCACGTCCGGGTCCACGCCCTGGCCGGTGACGATCTGGCCTTCGTCTTCCAGGCGCACGGATACTTCCCCCATGGCCTCGGTGCCCCCGGTGATGGAGCTCACCGCGAACTTGAGCAGCTTGCAATGGGACTGGGCCAGATGGGTTATGGCCTTGTACGTCGCGTCAATGGGACCGTCGCCGAAAACGGAGATGGACTTGACCTCGCCGCCCACCTCCATCTTGATGTTGGCGTTGGGTTTGACCGTGGTGCCGGTGAGGACCACCAGGTCCAGGAGCTTGAAATGCTCGGGCACCGACTTATAGATGACCTCGGTCTCCACCAGGCTCACCAGGTCTTCGTCGAACACCGTCTTCTTACGGTCCGCCAGGTCCTTGAAGCGGAAGAAGACCCGGTTCAGTTCCTCGTCCCCCAGGTAGTAGCCCATGTCCTGGAGCTTCTTTTTGAAGGCGTGGCGCCCGGAGAGCTTCCCCAGGGGCAGCGAACTCTTCTTGATGCCCACGTCGCTGGGGGTCATGATCTCGAAAGTGCTGGCCTCCTTGAGCACCGCGTCCTGGTGGATGCCGGACTCGTGGGCAAAGGCGTTGGCCCCCACAATGGCCTTATTGGGCTGCACCACCACCCCCGTGAGCTTGCTCACCAGGCGGCTGGTGGGATAGATATATTGGCTGACGATGTCCGTGTAATAGTCGAACAAGTCTTTACGGGTGGCCAGGGCCATGACCACTTCTTCCATGGAGCAGTTTCCGGCCCGCTCGCCGATGCCGTTGATGGTCACCTCCACCTGGCGGGCGCCGTTTCTGATGGCGGCCAGGGTGTTGGCCACGGCCAAGCCCAGGTCGTTGTGGCAGTGCACCGAGATGATGGCCTTATCGATATTGGGAATATGCTCCATCAGGTACTTGATCTTGGCCCCGAATTCCTCCGGGATGCCGTAGCCCACGGTATCCGGGAAATTCAGGGTCTTGGCCCCGGCCTCGATGACCGCGGAGAATACCTGGGCCACGTACTGGATGTCGCTTCGGGAGGCGTCCATGGCCGAGAACTCCACATTGGCAGTATAGCGGCAGGCGTGTTTCACCGCGGCCACCGCCATCTCCAGGACCTCTTCCCGGGTCTTTTTCATCTGGTACTTCAGATGATTGTCGGAGGTGGAGATAAAAGTATGAATCCTGGGTTGGGTGGCCTCTTTGACGGCCTCCCAGGCCGCGTCGATGTCTTTCTCGAAGGCCCGGGCCAAGCCGGCAATCTGGCAGCCTCGAATCTCCCGGGCCACGGCTTTCACCGCCTCGAAATCCCCCCGGGAGGCGATGGGAAAGCCGGCCTCGATGACGTCCACGTTCAAAAGCTCCAGGTTCCGGGCGATCTGGAGTTTTTCGTCCACGTTGAGGCTGGCCCCGGGGGTCTGTTCCCCATCCCGGAGGGTGGTGTCGAAGATATAGATTTTGTCAGACATATGCGTCTCCTCTCCCCTGGCCGCGGCCGGGGAAGCAAATAGCATTATAACAGGTGTCCGCCTCAAAAAGAAGCAGTTAAAACAATATCTTTGCCAAATTGGGAATGAAAGAATAGAGATTTGCCTGCCTAGGCAGGCAGCAGCAGAACCAGGGCCAGACCCTGGTGGGCAAAACCAAAAGATGGGAAAGTGGGTGCAGTAATCATGAGGTTACGCTAATTTTCAAGTTTTAATATAATATATCAATTTTAATCGGAAGTAAAGAGCCTTATTCCTCTTTTTTGGCGTATGCGGCTGCCAGGACATGAAGTTGTTTCCGATCAATTTTTCCCGAGGCGGTTTGGGGAAGATGGGCCACGAAGATCCATTTCTCGGGCAGCTTGTAGCGGGCCAGCCTTTTTGAGGCAAAATCGTGCAACTCTTCGGGAGTCGGTGGCTTGACCGGGTCTTTCGGGATAATAAAAGCCCCGACAATGCTGCCGTAATGGGCATCGGGAAAGCCCACCACGCCACTCAACTCCACTTGGGGATGGTCGTCCAACACGTCTTCCACCTCCCCAGGCATGATGTTGGAACCTCCCCGGATGATGATCTCTTTGATTCTGCCGACAAAATGATAATAGCCGTCTGCATCTCTGAAGGCCAGGTCCCCGGTCCTAAACCACCCGTTTACCAAAGCCCTGGCGGTTTCTGCCTCATTGTCCCAGTAACCTGTGGTCACTGATTCCGCCTGGAGTTGTATTTCCCCCGCCTGGTTATCCGGCAGTTCATTGCCGTCCGCATCGGCGAGTCTCATGGTGACGCCGGCAATGGGCTTGCCGATGGAGCCGGGCTTTTTTGGCTCGTGGTGAGGTTGCACACAATAGCCTTCGCATTCGGTCATGCCGCAACCTTCCGAGAGATCGAACCCGGCCTGGGCCCGAAAAAGCTCATAGATATGGTGCGGGACTTTATCCCCGCCGATCAACATGGAACTGGTGCGGGAAAAATCGGCATCTTGGGCCCGGGAATGCTCCAGGACTTCCAGAAGTTGAGTCGGCATCAAAATAAGCAGCGTGGGTTGGTATTTCTGCAAATGGGCAATATAAGCGCCGCTCTCAAATTCTTTCAGCATGACGCAGGTGCCGCCGTGGGCCAGGACGGGCAGCAGGATACCGGCGAATCCCGCACAATGGCAGATCTGGGTGCCGATCAGCCCCACTGTATCCGCGTCAATTTCCAGACTTTTGGTTTTATTGTCAATATGGTGAGACAGGGAATAATGGGTGTGGATGACCCCTTTGGGCTTGCCGGTGCTGCCCGAGGTGTAAATGATAACGGCCGGGTCAGTGATTTCCACTTCCGGGAATTCAGGGATGGCCGCCTCCCGACGGAGTCCGGGATTGGCAAAGACTTCCTCCAGGGGATCATCCACCATAAATAAGCCGCCCAGACCAGGAGCGTCTTTACGGATATTCTGGACTACCGGGGTAAATTCCCTCCCGGCCAACAGGATGCTGCTGCCGCTCTGGTTTACGGCATAGGCCAGTTCCGGTTCTTGATAACGGGTGTTAAAAGGAACAGCGATGGCACCGAGGCGAAAACAGGCATAATAAAACTGCACCAAATCAAGCCCGTTATACATCATTAAACCCACGCGATCACCGCGTCTGACACCGCAACCCATCAGCCATGCGGCCCAAGCATCCATCTTCTCCACCAGTTGCCTATAGGTGAGTCCTTTTTCTCCGCAGATTACCGCTTTTTTTTCCGGAACCTGGTGCGCGACCTGATAGAGATATTGATGCAACAGCATAATGATTCTCCTAATTTGCGCTTGGGACCATCATTCTGAACGGCGCGCCGCGGCGCCACGAATCTCGTTTTTAGCAGCACAGCTTTTCCAGGCCGTGCCGATGATTACCCCCGGTTTGCTAATCTTAAACGCTAAGATACGAGATACTTCGGTTCACTCAGGATGACAGAGAATGGCATGGGCGCAGGGGTCTCAACCCGCTATCAGCCTCAACGGCCTGTTAATAGAAAAAGTTTAATGCCAACGATATCATTTTCCCCGGCTTCAGGGAAAACCAGAGATCAGATTGAGGATTAAAGGACTTCTGACACGATTTGCGTCACCCAGGGGGCTTGCCAACGGGGGTAAAGGCGGCAGGACTCGGGTTAAACCAAGCTGCCCTTGATCTCTCTCAACAACTTCTCAGACACCAGGGACTGGCAACGGCCAGCCTGGAATTCCCGTTTTGCCGCCCCAATCTCCTGGGCTGTTTCTTCCCGCCTTTAGTCCAGCAGGCGGCGTTACGGGGGCTATAAGCGTCTTTTTATCTTTTAGAGACAGCCGGCAGCGTTTCCTAAAATCTGCGGAAACTTTTCCACCTGTGCCCTGAGCCTTATCTCCCTGAGATGAACTCTTTCTAGCCTCCCGGCCCCGTGGGTCCGGGGACCGGAGACTCTTCTTCCGGTTTCTCCGGCAAGGCGGGCCGCCGGTAGTATTGGTAAGTGCTGAAGGGACCGGAAACCATGTACACCAACATGAGGGGGAAACCCATGATCTCCGGCGCGGTGGCCACCGCCACAAAGAGAAGCACCGCGGCCACCAAAGTCTGGAAGGGGTGGCGCTTGAAAAGCTCCACCTTTTTGAAGCTGAAGTACTTGATATTGCTGACCATCAGGAAGGAGAGGACATAGATCATCACCAGGACGAGCTTATGCTTCTCCGGGGCCCATTCGCCGATCTGGTAATAAAAGGCGATGCAGGTGGCCACCACCATGGCCGCTGCGGGGATGGGCATGCCGTTGAAATAGCGGGGGTCCATGGAACCGCTCTGCACGTTGAACCGGGCCAGGCGCAGGGCGCCGCAGACCACAAAGAGGAAGGCCGCCACCCAACCGAATTGCTTGAAGGGTTTCAGGGCCCAGAGATAGACGAGGACGGCAGGGGCCACCCCGAAGGCCACCAGATCGGCCAGGGAATCGTATTGCACCCCGAAGCTCGAGGTGCTTTGGGTCATGCGGGCGATGCGGCCGTCGAGGCCGTCCAGGATCAGGGCAATGAAAATGGCCCAGGCCGCGGCCAGAAACTTGCCGTCAATCGCGGCCACAATGGCGAAAAAGCCGGCGAAGAGGCTGGCGGAGGTGATCAGATTGGGGAGGAGATAGACTCCCCGGAAGCGCCGGCGGTCCTTCTTCTTCCGTTTGCGGCGTAAAGACATCTCTTCTTCCCGTGTTGCTACGGCAGGGGACCTGAGGCCTCCCTACCGCTCAAGCGGCATCCAGCCACCACCGGGCCAAGACGCTGCTTCCGGCCAGGACCCGGTCCCCCACCTGCACCATGATCTCCGCTTCCGGCGGCAGGTAGAGGTCCACCCGGGAGCCGAAACAGATCATCCCCAGACGCTCTCCCTTGGCCAGGGTCTGGCCGGGGTGCACGTAAGGGATGATGCGCCGGGCCAGGATGCCGGCGATCTGCACCACCAGCAGCCGGCGGCCATCTTCGCCCTCCAGGAGGGTGGCTTGTTTTTCGTTCACCTCTTCCGCGCCCGCACAGCAAACGGGCCGGCACTGCCCCGGCTGATGGTTGGTAACCACCACCGTCCCCGCCACCGGCGACCGGTTCACGTGGACGTCCATGACGTTCATAAAGATGCCCACCCGTTTGGCCGGCCGGCCCAGGAATTTATCTTCCTGAACCTCATCCACGGCCACCACTTTGCCGTCCGCAGGGGCGACGATCACGTCCGGCTCCTGGGGTACGGCCCGTTCCGGGTCCCGGAAAAAGTAGGCGAAAAATCCTGCTCCCGCCAAGCCTAGCAGAAACAGCAAGGTGGAATTTAAGGCCAGGCCCAGGAGGCAGATAACGGCCATGGGAAGGATGAACCTCGGACCGGGTGCGGCAATGAAATTACGCTGAGATTTTTCTTTCATGTCAATTCTCTTCAATTATTTTTGCAACCTTTCTTCCAGCTTCTCTACCCGAAGATTCTTTGAGGAACTGGAATTTTGCCAATATGGGATCTATGCTCTTCCAGTCGATCTCTTCAGAAGCAACAGGAATGATCTTTTTTTGGTCTGCTAAGGCAACACCTAGCTCAAAGAAAATCCAAGGGCTGATGTCGCCGGTGCCGCTTAAGATAAGCACTAATGTGCGACTATCTCTCAGTGCATTTTCAATTTCATCCTGCCATCGCGCTCCTGGTTTGATGTCTCGAACATCGAAAAAATTGGTGATGCCAGCATCCTTAAGCGCCGAAGCAAACTCCTTCACCCAACCTTTATCTATCTTTGAGGAAGAAGATATGAAAACATCGTATTTACGTTTCTCAATCATCTTTCCTCCCTGGTAATACTCGCGTACTAAGTTGGTCAAGGTACTGGTCAATATCGTTAAGCTTAATCATATCACGTTTTTTTAAAAACACTGGGGCATTAGGGTGTGTTTGAAAGTCTTTTATGGTGAGACCATGAAGTAAGATGACAATAGGTATCCTCCTGATCCAAGCAGCGCCTATTTCAACCCAGACATAGGGCCTCTCTAAGGCCCATGGTGTAAATAGAACGATAAGTTCGTCAGCTTTGTCCAAAAAATCACGTATATCTTCCTCAAATTCTGCCCCAACGTCAACGTCAGCTTCATCTAGGAAATATGTTGCCCCGCATTCTGTGATTTTCCCGGCTATTTGGCGAGCCACCCAGGTGTCTTCCCCTGAATGGCTGATGAAAATTAGCCTTCTTCCATTAGCGACGGGCATCATAACCTCAAAAATGGGAATTCCACCCTCCTACTAATTTTAAAAGAAAAGGCGAAAGGTGACCAGTATTTTTGCCTTTCGCCTCTTAGCCTTTTTCCATCTTCCCCTTATTTTTTCAGCCAGCCCATCATGGCTCTAAGTTTCTTGCCCACTTCTTCGATGGGATGGGCCGCTTCCTGGCGTCGCAAGGCATTGAACACCGGCCGCCGGGCCTGGTTTTCCAGGATCCATTCCCGGGCGAATTCGCCGGTCTGCACCTCATAAAGAATCTGGCGCATCTCGTCCCGGGTCTCCTCAGTAATGATGCGTTTGCCCCGGGTGTAGTCGCCGAACTCCGCGGTGTCGCTCACGGAGTAGCGCATGTAACTGATGCCGCCCTGATAGAACAGGTCGACGATAAGCTTGAGTTCATGCAGGCACTCGAAGTAGGCGATCTCCGGGGCATAGCCCGCTTCCACCAGGGTGTCGAAACCGGCCTTGACCAGTTCGGAGACCCCGCCGCAAAGCACGCATTGCTCGCCGAATAGGTCCGTTTCCGTCTCTTCCCTAAAAGTGGTCTCCAGGACTCCGGCCCGGGTGGCGCCGATGCCCTTGGCATAGGCCAACGCGGTTTTGAGCGCATTACCCGAGGCGTCCTGCTCGATGGCCACCAGGGAGGGGACGCCCGCGCCCTTTTCATATTCGCTGCGCACCAAATGCCCCGGGCCCTTGGGGGCCACCATCACCACGTCCACGTCCGGGGCCGGCGCGATCTGGCCGAAATGGATGTTGAAACCATGGGAAAACAGGAGCGTCTTGCCGCTCATGTGGGGCTTAAGGTCGTTCTCGTAGAGCTGGGCCTGGACGTGGTCCTGGGTGAGAATCTGCACCACTTGGGCCTGCTTCGCCGCCTCCGCCGCCGACACCGGCTGGAACTTGTACTTCAGGGCCGCTTCATAATTAGGTGTCCCCGGCATCTCGGCCACCAGCACGTCCACCCCGGAGTCCCTTAAGTTCAGCGCCTGGGCGTGCCCCTGGGAGCCGAAGCCGATGATGGCCACTTTTTTGCCTTGTAACAATTTCAGATCCGCGTCTTTATCATAGTAGATTTTCATCAGTCCAATTCCTCTCAAAAAGTAGCTATCAGCTATCAGCTATCAGCTATCAGCTATCAGCTATCAGCTTTATTTTAGCTTAGATTATTGCATCCGTGAGAACATCTAGCGAAATGTGTTTACAATTATCTGCAAGAATAAAAAAGCTGAAAGCTGACTGCTGACAGCTTCTTTTAAGCTGACCGCTGAAAGCTGACAGCTTCTTCTATTCCTTCTTCGGCCTCTGAATCGCCAGGGTGCCGCTGCGGACCACGTCCAGGATGCCGTGGTTTTTCAATAAGCCCAGCACCGCCCCGATCTTCTCGTGGTTGCCGGTGATCTCCAGGGAGTAAGTGTTGGGGCTGACGTCCACCACCCGGCAGCGGAAGATATCGGCGATCCGCAGGACTTCGGCCCGGGACTTGTCTTCCGCCTTCACGGTCACCAGGGCCATCTCCCGTTCCACGTGCTCTTTTTCGCTTAAGTCCACCACCGTAATGACGTTGATGAGCTTGTGCAACTGTTTGATGATCTGCTCGGTAATCTGCTCATCCCCGGTAGAGACGATGGTGATGCGGGAGACCTCCGGGTCCATGGTCTCGGCCACGCACAGGCTTTCGATGTTGAAGCCCCGGCCGCTAAAGAGTCCGGTGACCCGGGAAAGAACTCCTGGAGTATTATCCACCCAAACGGAAATCGTGTGTCGCGGTTCCATCATTCGCTCCTAGGCCAACAGCATCTCGTGCATGGCTTTCCCTGCGGGCACCATGGGCATCACACACTCTTCCGGCTCCACCCGGAAGTCCATAATCACCGGCTTGGGGGTCGAAAGCGCCTTTTTGATCACCGGCTCCACTTCTTCGGGCTTGGTGGCCCGTAAGCCCACCGCGCCGTAAGCCTCGGCCAGCTTGACGAAATCCGGGGCCGGTATAGGGGTGGCGCTGTAACGCCGGTCGTAAAACAACTGCTGCCACTGGCGCACCATGCCCAGGAAGGAGTTGTTCAGGATGGCGATCTTCACAGGCAGGTCGTTTTCCACCACCGTCATCATCTCCTGGATGTTCATCTGGATGCTGCCGTCACCGGCGATATCGATGACCGTAGCCCCGGGCTGGGCCACCTGCACCCCCATGGCCGCGGGTAAGCCATAACCCATGACGCCCAGGCCGCCGGACGTCATCAGTTGCCGGGGGCGCTTGAATTTATAGAACTGGGCGGCCCACATCTGGTTCTGGCCCACTTCCGTGGTGATGTAGGCTTCGCCTTTAGTCAATTCCCACAGCTTCTGCACCACGTACTGGGGTTTGATGACGGTGTCGCTCCAGGCGTAAGTGAGGGGGTGTTTCTGGGCCCAATCCTTGACGGTGTCCAGCCATTGACCCCGGACCATGGCCCAATCCTGGGGCTCCTTTTCCTTAAGCAAATTATTTAGTTGATGCAAGGCATCCTTACAGTCGCCGACGATGGGAATGTCCACCACCACGTTTTTACTGATGGAGCTGGGGTCGATATCGATGTGGATGATCTTGGCATGAGGCGCAAACTCCGACAGCTTGCCGGTGATCCGGTCATCGAAGCGGGCTCCCACCGCAATGAGGACGTCGGTCTCGGAGATGGCCATATTGGCGCAGTAGGTGCCGTGCATGCCCAGCATCCCCATCCACAAGGGGTTATCCCCGGGGAAGCCCCCCAGGCCCATAAGGGTGCTGGTAACCGGAATCTGTAAAAATTCCGCGAACTTCTTCAGCTCCTCGGAGGCGCTGGACATGATGATCCCGCCCCCCGTATAGAGCACCGGTTTCTGGGCGCTCAAGATCAGTTCCAGGGCCCGTTTCACCTGCCGGGGATTGGCGTGGTAGGTGGGCTGGTAGCTCTTGATCTTGATCTCCTTGGGGAAATCCGGGACCGTCTTGGCCTGGATGACGTCTTTGGGCAGATCCACCAGCACCGGCCCCGGGCGTCCGGAGCGGGCGATGTGAAAGGCCGCATGGATGGTATAAGCCAGATCCTTCACGTCCTTCACCAGGTAATTGTGCTTGGTGCACGGCCGGGTGATGCCGACGATGTCTACTTCCTGAAAAGCATCGTTGCCAATGAGCGCGGTGGGCACCTGGCCGGTAAAGACCACGATGGGGATGGAATCCATATAGGCCGAAGCGATGCCCGTTACGGTGTTGGTAGCGCCGGGACCCGAAGTTACCAGGGCTACCCCGACTTTGGCCGAGGCCCGGGCATAGCCGTCCGCGGCGTGGGCCGCAGCCTGCTCATGGCGCACCAGGATATGATTGAGATCCGGATGCCGGGTCAGTTCATCATAAATGTCCAGCACCACCCCGCCGGGATAGCCAAAGATATCTTTGACTTTTTCCCGCTTCAAACATTCGAGAAAGATTTCCGCGCCCGTCATCTTTTTCATCACGCGCTTTCCTTCTGACGATATTTGGCCAGGATTTGCTCTATCTTATCCCGGCCCACCAGTTTCAGTTTTTGCAGCCTTTTGCGCTCCACACTTTCGGCTGCGGTGAGATATGGCCGACGGTTGAATTCCTCCAACTGCCGTTCATATTCCTCGTGTTCATCCAAATAACGTTTTAACTCGGGGTCCTGCTCCCTCCACTCGGCAATTATCTCTAAATCCTGTCTTTCCATGCCTGTCCTCTGACCTTGATTTTCTCAAAATTGAATACAAAATGCTAAAATAATGCGAGAAATTTGTCAATTGCAGGTCGCCCCCGCGGCAAAAAAAAGCTCAGTCATGAAAGAACGGCTTCACCCCAAGGCCACGGCGAAAAAAAAGGGCCGCATGCGGCCCTGCCTGGCAATCTCGGTTCTGGGAGTGCTGCTATTTCCTAAAGGTCCTACTCACCCCCACCGGAGCCGAAACCGACAGGCAGGCCGCGGCGCCTACGGCTCCGCCGCCTACTACCAGCAGCAATTCAGTCTCCCAACCGGGAAGGTTTCCATGTGCCATTATCAGACCCTTTGGGACTAATTACAGATTATTCATAACTTAATCAAAAAAACCTGTCAAGAATTTCCCAAAAAAAGCCGTACATTTCTGTACGGCTTCTTCGACCACAGCCTGGCGGGACTGCAAGCCCCGCATCCTTCCCCTTCCAGTCGCAAAGCTTGTGGGGGGCCGGAGGCAGATTTTCCGGTCATCAGGCTGTTTCAATTATTTAGTAATCATCCTTTTGCCTCCAATCAAGGGGGGTTAAGGCCATGACGAGAGCAAGATTAACCCTGCCTCCAGGTAAGAATCCCTTTCTGCCGCCGCCCTGCCGCGCCTGCCCCTGGCAGGAGCTGCCGGAGGGCTCCGGAGACTGCCGCAATTTCAAGAAACTCCTCTGCCGCCTGGCGCCGGCCGCCATCCTGGAGGAGTTCTTTCAGGCCCAGGGGATCTAGGCAATAACGCTCCACAATTACTATAGAACTTAAAACCAGGACTTTTTACCCCCCTTCCCTAAAGGGGGGCAGGGGGGATTATCATGCGCCCCCGATAATCCCCCTAAATCCCCCTTTAGAAAAGGGGGACTTTTTAACGGCTTGCCCTGTTAACCGTTCATTTGATCCTTTTCCGCCGCCTCCATAAATTACCAAAAATCTCTGACTGTCATTCCCCCGACTTGGAACCTGGAACTCGGCACCTGGAACTCTTCAACCCCGAATGCATCTCCGGTAGGGAACCGTTCAACGGCTTGCTCCCGGGCAGGATTTGCCCCGCCACCTTCCCGAAACTCAGTATTTGGCTCCAGCCCTGGGAAGGGGTCCAATGTTTATCGAAAAAGATGAAGACCACCACTCCCTCATCGTTGAACACCCGGTTGATCAAGCTCACCATGACCTTGCGGCCCTGCTTCTCCCTCTGGCCGATTTGAATCACGATCTCCTCCGGCCGGGGATAAGGAATGCCCCGAAGCCGCAAGCTCTCCCCGGCCCGGGGGCGGCCCAGCGCGCCCAGGCGGAAATTATAAAACGCGCTCAAGGGGTCGTAAATGGGCTCTTCGGTCAAGGCTGCCTCCCATTTGCGCACCAGGCCCTGGCCCTCCTGGTGCTGCCATAACTCCAGGCGGCCCTTCTCATAGTCGAAGCGGTATTCCTTGAGGTGGTATTTCCCCCAGCGCCGGCTCTCTTCCCGGTAGACCAGGGGCACCAGAAGGCCGTGGCAAACGACCATCTCCGTGGCATAATTATCCATCCGCTGGCCGCTGAGCAGCTTGGCCAGCCCCTGGGCTTCCGCGGCCACTTCCGCCCGGTAGCGGCCCTGCCCCAGTCTGGTAAAAGTGACCCGGGCCCGGGCCGCGTCGGTTAATACCCAGATGTCCGCCTGGTATTTAAGAGCCTCCAGCACTTTCTCCCGCCCCGGCGCGGCCGCCGCCGGTAAGAGAAACCACGCCTGCACGTTCAAGCTGGCTAACAGAAATATCAGGACAATCTTCCCGAAGGCGGAGATCCTGGAACTGAGGGCGAAAAGGCGAAGAGGGCAAATGGTGAAAAGGGCCAGGGGCTTAATTTCCCTCTTCATCTCTTGCCCTTTACCTCTTTGCCCCTCTATCTGATTTTTCATGGACTTTAGGGCTGCTTTCCTCCCTTACGGGAGAGCTGCGAGGGCCGCGTCAGGCCCCCTTCCATAATCTCCCCGGGATTGAGCAACTGCCCCGCCAGTTTTCCGAAGACCAGCACCCGGACCCAGGCCCTAAGGGGCACTCTTTGGGGATTGGCCCAAACAAAATAAGGGCCGTTCTTGGCGCCGTCGTCTTTACGGAGCGACACCATCACCTTGTGGCCCTGGGGGGTATTGGGGCCGATGTTCAGCAGCATTGTCCGGCGTTCCGGATTGGGGACCAGGGTTACGCTCAAGGTCTGGCCCGGCGTCACCGGCCCCACGGCCCCCAGGCGCAGGTTGTAAAAGAGGGTCAGGGGATCGTAGACCGGCCCCTTTAAGGGTCCTTGCCAATCCTTCACCGCCGGGCGGCCGTCCACTCCCCGCCAGATTTCCAGGACCCCCCGGGAGTAGTCGAAGCGGTATTCCTTATCGATATGTTTGCCTTGGGAGTAGAACTTTTCCCGGTAGCGCAGGGGCTTGAGCCTGCCGTCCTCCAGGGCCATGTCGCTTTCATAGCCCTCCGGCAGCCAGCGTTGCAAAAGACTCCAGAATCCCTGGGCCGCGCCCCCAAATTGGGCGCGGTAGCGCTCCGGCCCCACCCGGGTGAGACGCAGGTGCACCAGGGCCACTTCCTCCCAGGGGCCCAGGCTCACCCGGTAACGCAGCTCCTCCAGTTTCTCCGGGGCCGCGGCCGCAGAGGCAGCCATCCCCAACCAGCCCAGGGCCAGGCATAAGAGCAAAACGCCGCTTACGCGCCTCAATCCTGATCCTCTCCCGCATCCCGGGGCGGGGGCGGCCCCCAGACACCGGTGGCAAAGCGTTTGTTCCACCACTCCTGGAGATCCTCGGGGGTAGACTTCTCCACCAGCTCAAAGCGGTATTCTTCCATAAATTGGACCAACTTCTGGTGGGCGGCGTTAACTGCTTGCATCCGCTGCCGGTAGGTTTCTTCCTGGCCCGCCGGCGCCCGGTCGGGATGCCAGCGCCTGGCGCTGCGGCGGTACGCAGCTTTGATTTCTTTACGGGTTGCTTGCTGGGCCAGTCCCAGCAACTCCCGGGCTTCATCCAGTGTCATGATTGTCTATTATAAAGGAAAGAACTCGTGTTAGCCAACTTTGGCCTCTCGTTAAGCCTCATTTGCTCTTCAGATGGTTTCCTAATTTGCTCCGGTGCCCCAAAAAGAATTTTTTGCTAACCTTCGCATTGATCCTTGACGAATATATATTTATGGTATTGAATATGATACCATGAATTTGAAGAAGCTGCACAGACTAGAGCGCCGCTTAGATAACCTCCGGTCTGCGCCAGCTAATATCAAGAGAATCAAGTTGGAGAACCTGGCATAAGCGCTCGGCTTAAGATGGGAGAAGAGAGGAAAAGAGCCCACATACGTGAGTGATGACTTTCCACACTTAACACCGCTTTCCATACCCTCCCATCGAGAAATAAACAAATTTACGGCGAAAGATATTCTTGGTCAGCTTGAGGTTTATGTCTTCGCATGGAAGGAGCGCCTCAGTCAAAATCAGACTAACCAAGGCGAAGGAAATTAATGATGAACAAGACAGCTACGGACTACCTTAAGGAACCCTATTCACGCATACTTATTCCTGTGGATGGAACTTATTCAGCTAAGGTATTGGAGTTTCACGGATGTTTCGCTCAAGGGAACACCCCAGAGGAAGCCTATACAAATCTTGAAAAAGCTGCCGAATCATGGATTGAAGTTGCTATCAGTCGAGGACAAGAGATTCCCCCTCCGATTGCAAGCCATGATTTTTCGGGCCGTATTGCTCTCCGGATTCCGAGGAGCATCCATAAACAAGCTGCTAAATTCGCTGAAATGGATGATACGAGCCTCAACCAATTCTTTCTGACTGCCATAGCCGCAAGAGTGGGTGCAGAGGAATTTTATGAGCGCTTATGTTCTAAGCTGGAAGCTAGATGTATGACATTCTCAAAGGGCATATCTTCTGCTATCGACCTGCCCAACTCTCTATGGTCGACAAGTTCGGTGGTGAATATTATCTCCATATCAGCAGGTCAATCACCCATTCCTTGGTCATTTGGAGGGCAGCCGCTTATAACTCTACGCGGTTTGATTAATCAGGAGGGCGATTTAAATGGGTGAACCGCAGATCATAATTTTCGAATACAAAGAGATTACAGAGGCATTAATCAAGCACCAAGGAATTCACGAGGGTTTATGGTCTTTGGTTATACGTTTCGGTTTACAGACCGCGAATGTCAATGTGAAAGCGGAAAAGGAAGAATCTAAAGAGATCTTGGTCCCAGGCGTGATCATCCCCTTGCTGAGTATGGGGATACAAAAACATGACAAGTCCAACCCTTTTACTGTCGATGCTGCGGAAGTAAATCCGCTTTCTGAGCCTTAATCCTGAATAAATAGCCCCAATAATCAGCGGCTTCCGGGCCGCTTTTTATTTTTAACTTTATCGCCTTATGATCATAGATTATGAAAGCCCTTCCCGCCTTCTCAGGGAGACATACAACCCTAACATGGAAAATAGCACACTTCCAGCCCTTCATGCTCTCTTGTCTTATCCAGCCCCGCATGATAAGTTGTTATTCTCATACCTAAATTTGCAAAGGAAACCCGGTTACATGACCCCGAAAAATAGTCCGGACATGCCTGGGCAGGAAGTGGACCTCACCCTGGAGAAGCTCACGCAGCAGATACTTGCCCGTCACCAAAACCTGGAAGACCTGGTCCTGGTGGGCATCCGCACCGGCGGCGCCTTCCTGGCCCAGCGCCTGGCGGACAAAATCCTGAAACATTCTTTCCGGGCGGTACGGGTGGGAGTGCTGGATATCACTCTCTACCGGGACGACTGGACCCAGCTCAGTCACAAGCCCCTGGTGGGGAAGACGGAACTGCCGGGCTCCATCGACGACCAGGAGGTAGTCCTGGTGGATGACGTCTTGTTCACCGGCCGCACGGTCCGGGCCGCCCTGGACGCCCTCATCGATTACGGCCGGCCCCGGCGCATCGAACTGGCCGTCCTGGTGGACCGGGGAGGCCGGGAACTCCCTATACATGCCGATTATGTGGGGCAGACAGTGGAACTGGCCCCCAGCCAAAGGGTCAACGTCTATCTCCAGGAGATGGGGCGGCCGGACCTGGTAGCCATCGAGTCCGGCCCCCCGGCCAGATAACCATGGCGAAAGGGAAAAAAGCTGCCAGAAGCGGCGCTCTGGGGCTGCCGCCTTTGACCGCGGACGCTGCGGCCCGGCTCCAAGACCTGACGGCCCAGGCGGGCGCGGCCCTGGAAGCGGGCCAGGACCAGGAAAGCCTGGGAGAGATGGTGGCCGCCACCACCGGGGACCTGAGCTGGGACCTGCACCTCCTCGCCGCCCTGGGCTCTCTGGCCCACCCGGGAGTCCCCGGCCTCCTGGCCGCCCTCTTTGGCGCCGCCGCGGATAAATCCCGGAAAAAGGCCCTGAAACGTGCCCTGCACCTATTGAAGACTAAGGGGGTGCCGGTGCCCGAGGACCTCCTGCCCCGGGAGGAGGCCAAGCCTCGCCGCTCCCCGGGGCTCGGCCCGACTCTGGCGCACCTCTCCCAGGTCATGGGGAACGGCGAATGTTTCGTCATCCTGGAAGGCCCCAAGGAGTTCCTGGGAGGCAACTTCCTGGTATCCCGGATCAGCGACACCGCAGGTTTCCGGGAATGCCATCTCCTGACCGTTAAAAGCCGCCAGCACCGGGAATTTTGGGATCTTTTCCGGGAGCAGGGCCTGACGGATTTTGCCTCGCCTCCACCGGCCCAAGCGGTGCGCCTCCTGGAGGAGGCCCAGGAATTGAACCCCAATGCCGAAGGCGCCAGCCGTTACCGCTCCCTGAAGCCCAAAATCTTCCAGGAATGGGGCCGCCCGGAGGAGGCCCCGGCTTTGGCGGCCCTCCTGCCGCCCTTCAACCCCGCAGAGCAGAGCCGCCTCCTGGACCAATCCCGGTCTCTGGCCCTGCACCCCCTGTTTCTCACCTGGCTGCCGGGGTTGGAGGAACTCACCCCCTGGCTGGAGAAACTCCGGGATGTCCAGGAAAGCCGGATTGTCCTTAACGAGCAGCAGCGCCAGGCCCGCCTGGAGGACGTGGTGGAGGAAGCCGTCCGGGACCTTTATCCCCTTAAGGAACGGCATTTATGGCGCGGCCGCCTCCTGGCCATGGCCTATTTCCTGGACTTAAGAGGCCAGGAAACCGAAGCCCGGTGGGCCCAGGCCGTGGCCCAGGACCTGGAAACCGCAACCCGGAGCCCTCTGGCCGGAGAAAGCCCCTTCTTCAAGGCCCTGGTGTGGGAGTCCTTGAAGCTGGCCCGGGAATATCTGGAAAAGTCCGGGAAGGAAGAAGCCTCCTCCCCGCTGCTGGCTCCGCCCACTGACCCTCTGTTGATCCGGAGGTGAGCATGTTCGAGACCCTGACCGTCCCCACCAATCACCGCACCGAACTCCTGGACCTGACCTCCCAGGTGCAGCAGGTGGTCAAGCAAAGCGGCGTCAGCGAGGGGCTCTGCCACGTCTTCGTGCCCCATACCACCGCGGCGGTGACCATCAACGAAAGCGCCGACCCCAGCGTCAAGACCGACATCCTCATGGTCTTGAACAAGATCATCAGCGACCAGGAGCCTTACCGCCACCAGGAAGGCAACTCCCCGGCCCACATCAAGTCCTCGATCATCGGCTGCCAAACCACCGTTTTGGTGAATAAAGGACGCCTGGTATTGGGCACCTGGCAAGGCATCTTCTTCTGTGAGTTCGACGGCCCCCGCTCCCGCCGGCTGCACGTGAAGGTGGTGGAAGGATAAAATAAAGTTTTCTGTTTTCTGTTTTCTGTTTTCTGTTTTTGAGGTTGCTTTGATCTATGGTAGCCGCAGGCGTTAGCCTGCGCCCGGCGAAACATCCCAACCTAGCAAATATATTAGCCCTTCATGCCTCTTTGGCCTCCGCGTAAAACATGGCAAAAATTACTCAACTTTGAACTTTGAACCTTGAACTCTGAACTTGTATAATTAAAGGATGCCCCCAACGCCGGAAACTACCGAGAAAAGCTGGTTCCACCAGAACCCCAAAAAGACCCTGACCGTAATCATCGGGGTGGTCCTGCTCCTCAACGTCTACGCCGCGGAAAAAATCCTGCAATTTTATAACCACCGTCACGGCGTCTACCTGGAAACGGCGCCCCGTTATATCCGCCTGAAGGAATACCGGCCCGGGACCAGGCTCATGCTCCCCTTCCCTCGCGACTACCAGCCTTACACCGAGCACCATTTCACCAAAAAATACCCTTTGCGGATAGATCGTGACGGCTTTATCATGCCCTCCCGGAAGTATGCCCACCCGGACCTGAGCCTCGTCTTTTTGGGGGGGTCCACCACCGAGTGCCTCTTCGTGGATGAAGAACAACGCTTCCCTTTCCTGGTGGGGACCATCCTGGAGAAAGAAACCGGCCGGAAGATCAATTCCTATAACGCCGGCATGTCCGGCCTTAACACCCTGAATTGCATCGATGTCCTGGTAAACAAGGTGATCCCCCTAAACCCCCGGGTGGTGGTCTTCATGGAGAATATCAACGACTTAAGCACCCTGCTCTATGACGGCACCTATTGGAGTAAGAACACCACCCGCTCGCCTATAGAGACCTTGAAACAATCAAAGCTGCTGGGCAAACTCCTCAAAGAAGCCACCATCCCCAACCTTAATTATGCCTATAAAAATTTGAAAACCTGGTTATCCCAGAAGGAGGAGGATGAATTCGCCGCCGCCCGGGGCAAAAAAATTAAGGTGGATCAGGCCCGGCTCCACCGGGAATTTGCCATGAACTTGCAGATCATCATCGACATTTGCAAGGCCAGGGGGATAGTGCCGGTGCTCATGACCCAGGCCAACCGCATCACCGCTAAACCGGATCGGGTGGTGACGGCTTACGTGGGCCGTTTCGGCCGGGACTCAGGCCTCAGTTACCGGGAATTCAAAGAACTCTACGACTCTTTTAACGACACCATCCGGCGGCTAGGCCGGGAGAATCAGGTGATGGTCATCGATCTGGCCGCGGCAGTGCCCCCGGATAAAAAATATCTCTACGATATGGTGCATTTCAGCGACGCGGGCTCCCAATACGCCGCCCGCCTCATCGCCGCCAGGCTGAAGAACATTATTGCGCCTCCGGGGAAAGGCTGAGGGAAAAGCGGCGGGGTTCTCTCTCTATCCTTGGTTTTAGGTCGTCTTAATCATAAAATGGTCCAGCATGAGTCTTGGGCCCGCCCAAATCATGCAAAGAAGTTCCGTGTGAATAAACCTTGACCCCGAAACTATAGGCTTTTTCTGGAAAGGCTGCCTAGTCTTACTCTCTGTGCGGCAGGATATGGGAAGGATGTCCCCAGCGCCAGAAGTTACCGGAACCAACTGGTTCCAACAGAATCCCAAGAAGACCCTGGCCTTGATTACCGGGGTGGCCCTTCTCTGCCTCGTTGCCGCCACGGAAAAATTCCTGCAATTTTATAACCACCGCCACGGCGTCTTCCTGGAAACGGCTCCCAGGTATATCCGGCTCCGGGAACACCGGCCCCTGACCCGGCTCATGCTCCCCTTTTCCTTAAACCAGCCGTTTCGCAGCGATCACGTTCCTTCCAAGAAATACCGGCTAACCGTGGACCGTGACGGGTTTATCATGCCCTCCCGGAAATATGCCCAACCGGACCTGAGCCTCGTCTTTTTGGGAGGCTCCACCACCGAGTGCCTCTTCGTGGACGAAGAAAACCGCTTCCCCTACCTGGCGGGGGTCATTCTGGAAGGGATGACCGGCAAGAAGATCAATTCTTACAACGGCGCCATGTCCGGTAACAACTCTTTAAATTCCATTGATATCCTGGTGAACAAGGTGATCCCCCTGAAACCCCGGGTGGTGGTCTTCATGGAAAATATCAATGACCTGAGCACCTTGCTCTATGAAGGCACCTATTGGAATAAGAACTCCAGCCGCTCCCCCGTCGAGACCATGAATAAAACGAAGTGGTTGGGCAAACTCCTCAAAGAGATTTGCATCCCCAATATCAATTATGCTTATAGAAATCTGAAAGATGCTCTGTTCCAGGATCGGGGAGATGAGTTCGCCGCCGCCCGGGGGAAGAAATTAAAAATCGATCCGGCCAGGCTCAACCGGGAATTTGCCATGAACCTGGAAACCATCGTCAACATCTGCCAAATCCGGGGGATAATTCCGGTGCTCATGACCCAGGCCAGCCGGATTACGGCCCAGCCGGACCAGGCGGTGAAGGACTACTTCGCCTATTACCTACATAATTCCGGCATCAATTACCAGGATGTTGCCGAGGCCTATGATTCCTTCAATGAGACCATCCGCCGGGTGGGACGGCAAAATCAGGTCCTGGTCATCGATTTGGCCAGGGGAGTTCCTCCGGATGAGACTTATATTTACGACATGGTGCATTTTAATGACACGGGGTCGAAATACGCCGCGCAAATCATTGCGGCCAGACTAAAAGATAGGCTCACGCCTTAATGAGAGCGATCATGGGCAGTACTCCCTGAAACACTTAAATTTTAATGATTTTAAGTACAAGGTTCGAAATTTTAATTTAAGGCTTGTTATAGTTAGGGGAGAACTTAACCCTCACCTGAGTAGCTAGATCCGCCAGTCATAATAAAATTTTGCCAACACCATGAGTCGGCATTCGACTGGAACCTTGAACTTTTGAGCCTGGGGCCTAGAAAACCTTGCAGTATTTTGCCGAAGTAAAGCTGGCAGGTTCCTCATTGGCGGCCTTTAAGAAGGGCGTGGCCATCCGGGACCGGTATGTCCTGAAAGATTACCTGGAATATATCCATATCAAGCAAGGCCTGCTGGTTCCTTACGACCGTTCGTATCCCCTGGTGGAACCCCGGGAACTGTTGCCCTCCTTTGAGAAGAACTTCGCCGAATACCGGCATCTGCCCTCCTTCAGCCTGGTGGCCTTCAACCGGCCCGTGTCCTATCAGGAGGAGACCTTCCAGTTCGATCTCCTCCATCCTCTGGAAGATGGGGGAAAGCGGGCGGCCCGGGAAAATTTGGAGCGCATCGTCCCCCATCTGG
The DNA here is from genome assembly GCA_049322315.1 of Thermodesulfobacteriota bacterium. Classification (GTDB taxonomy): domain Bacteria; phylum Desulfobacterota; class Desulfobaccia; order Desulfobaccales; family 0-14-0-80-60-11; genus SURF-52. The sequence goes on from JBMORF010000054.1 coordinate 44,467, forward strand.
ACCCGGACCTTAGGCCGAGCCTGAAACAACACTTTGGGACCAAAGACCTCACTAATCTGGCCTACTATGAAGGGGTGATGCCCTTCCTCTTCCATATGGACCGGGCCCAGGTAATCGCCAAGGACGCCCAGGGGGACTTCCGTCTCCTGGGCGTGTATGCTTCCTTTCCCTCCGAACTGGACACGGAACTCAAGACCTTGGGCCGCCGCCTGGGCAAGTTTAAAAAGCTGGATAACGCCGTCTATGAGCGGGAGCGGGATTTCGTCTATCAATTTCTCATGGAGCTTTACGGCTTTCCCATCTCCGCGGAACGGCGCACTTCCGCGGCCTTGTTCGCCCGCAAGTTGAGCCGCCTGAAAGAGCAGTACCTCATCAAGGTCCTGGGGCAATCCGACCGCACCATCACCAGTCTTTCCGGTTTCGAACAGAAAAGGTATCCCCTGGTGGAGAAAACCGCCCTGACCTCCCTCCCCAAAGCCCTGGCCGACTCCTCTCCCCATCTTCGGGACCAGGGCTTTTACGTGGACCGCCGGCAGCGGGTGGTAATCCTGAAAGTTACTTATCAACAGCACAAGTACAATCGCTTCAACGTCCTGGAAGACCGGGCCCTGTCGGTCATCAAACAGGAGATCATCCATCCCTACCATGGGGGCCGGGATAGCAGTCTCAATATTTTAAAGGACACCAAGCGGTTTCTGAAGGAACTGACCGACATCGTCCGGGGGGAACACATCGGCACCATCTCCTACCGGCGCCATGAACTACTCTCCTCCACCAAGACCCATGAGGACCGTCTCCGGTTTCTCTCGGCCTGGCTGGCCAAAAACCAGCGACGTCTGGGCACTTACAGCCAGGAATCCTTCGAGGACGCCAAGAAGGTGCTGAACAGCTACCTGCTCAACCGGGAATACCGGGAGGTCTTTAGCAAACATCCGGATTTGCACCGGGAGGTGGTGCAGCACCTGGCCTATGTCTCCCAGGCCCATCTGCTGCAACCTTTAGAGAAGCTGGTCCAACGCCGCGGCCCCCATATCGGCCCCACCCAGCGGCTGCAGGAAGCCCTGGCTTTCCTGGAAGCCAAAGAGGACGAACTGCCCTATTTCTACCCCGATCTCTTTGAAAAATGCGTCGAATTGTGGCATCAGATCACGGCCTACCCCTACTTCAAGGAGATGGCCGCCCAGCCGGAGCCCCCCGCCACCCCCTCCCGGCGGGGAGTGTGGGACCGGCTGATCCGGGGCGAAAACCTCGTTCGAGAACTCACGGAGCAGCACCGCCAGGTGCACCTGGAGTCCCAACGGGGCACCCCTTTCCCCCTCCTGCCCCCGAAAAAATGATCTCA
>JBMORF010000054.1:45908-84692 GCA_049322315.1 Thermodesulfobacteriota bacterium
TCAGGTGGGTGCTGGGTGCGTTAGGTTTAGGCTTTTGTCCGGCTAACCGTCACCGAGCGGCGCTGGCCTGGGGTTTTTAGGCTTGCCAGCCTGGAACCACGAGAAAAATAGTCTGTCCCCACTTTTCTCAATGATACTGGCCGCCTTTGATAACGGAAAGGCAAACGTCGGGCCACTGCTGCACCACCGCGGTTTTCCCGGCTTTGTGATTATCTTCCTCTTGCCATCCGGGCAACAGTGCCAGCATGCAGTTTTTCAGGGTTTCCACCTTGGGCAGGAGCGCTTTGAGCACGGCCACGCAGCCTTCGGCGTCCTTTTCCACCTGCTGGGCCGCATTTTGTATCTCTGTTAATGCCGGATAGAGGGAATCATAGCTCTCTTTCTCGGCCATCGTTCCCCGGGTCAACCTCATTAATAATCCTGCGGATTTGGCCGTTCCTTCTTGGGCTTTGGGAATATTCGCCTGAATCATGCTGACGATGGTAGTGGCCGCAGAAAGAGCCACGAGAGCCAGGGTCCGGGCGTCCGCAGCCGTCGAGTCCTCTTTAATTTCTCCGGGAAAGCCGGAAGCGGTCCCAGAGGCCAGGATGTCAATATTCATGATGGTGGCCTCCAGAAAGGAGATAATCCGGAAAGTATCTTGCCGGGCCCCGTACATTATTTCCAGATATTCGTTAAAAAGCGTTTCGATTTCCCTGGTATGACTAACCAATCCCATTTTCTCCATCGATCGGTCTCCTCTTGGGTGATCGAACAGTCCCTTTAGAGTTTTTAATATTGAGGTTTAGAGGAGGTTTTGTCTCTTGCGAACAAAGATCATTCATTCCAAATGATTATCGGCACTAAGTATTGGCGGCGGGTTTTGCTTTCATTAATATTTGGTTAATTTAAAAAGCAGAAAGAGTTACTCTGGTTGGCACAAGGATTTTCCGACCCTCCTCACCCTGCCCCTCTCGGCGTCTGCTAAACTCACGGTCCGGCCGCCAAGATAACCACCTTGAGCTAAACATGATCCCGGGATTCACTTCTGCATTTTTCCCTTACTCTATGATAGCGCCCTCGCGGTTAGTAATCGGCTTCCTACGCGGCGCTCAGGATGACAATATTACTCATTTGACAGCATCTTGGTATTACTCCTCCACGGCTTGGCAGGTTCCGGTCTTTCCTGGCGGGACCATCTCGGTCCTTGATCCCGGCGCTGCCCGGTGCTGGCCCCGGACCTGCCCGGCCGGGGGCGCTGCCCGGCAGTCAGCCAACCGTTAAATTTAGCCCCCGGGCCAGGACAAAAAATCTTGGCAGTCAAAGGCTCAACTGCTATAATTTTAAATTTACCGGCTTTTTTCCTTGCAGAAGCCCCGGCCGCAAGAGTCAGCCAACAACCAAATCCTGAAAAGAGCGAAGGTAATCCGCCTGCTGTCCGGTTACTGGCAGTCGGGTGAGAGGCGCTCGAGGAGTCAAGTTACATGGAGAAAATTGTTATTAAAGCCAGCAAACGTGAGGTGACCGGCAAGAAAGTAGGCGCTCTGCGCCGGGCCGGCCAGCTCCCGGCCGTGCTCTATGGGCACAACATCGAAACCACCCCCATCATGCTGGACGCCCGTACCGGAACCCAGATGCTGGCCCAATTGACCTCGTCCAGCCTGGTGACCATAGACCTGGAGGGGAAGGAATTTTTGACCTTGGTGCGGGAGAAGCAGCGCGATTATCTCAAAAACTGCTTGCTGCATGTGGATTTCAACGTCGTTTCCCTCACCGAGAAGATGCACGTCAAAGTGGGCATCGAACTCACCGGCGTGGCGCCGGCGGTCAAGGATTTCAACGCCGTGGTCACCCCCGTCCTCTCCGAGGTGGAGGTGGAGTGCCTGCCTCAGAATCTGCCGGAACGTTTCCAGGTGGACCTCTCCAGTCTGGCCGCCATCGGTGACCGGATCTGCGTCCAGGATATCGCCCTTTCAGACCAGGTGAAAATCCTGGCCGATCCGGAAGAGATCATCGCCGTGGCCTCCGCCCCCACCAAGGAAGTGGCGGCGGAAGAGGTCCCGGCTGAAGAAGAAGCCGCCCCCGAAGCAGCCGCCGAACCGGAAAAGGAAAAGGAATAGGAATAGGAATAGGAATAGGAATAGGAAGCATTTAGAAGGAACCGGAATTAATCCCGGGAAGCCTCCAAAAACAGCGGTGTTTTTACACCGCTGTTTTTTTCTTGATCGTTGCACCCATCCCCCCAATATTATGGTGTATTCCCTCCGTTCCCAAATGAAGCAGGGAAACTTGAAATACTGACCACTAACCACTGATTACTGGCTACTGATCACTGGCCACTGACTACTGACTACTGACTACTGACTACTGGCTACTGGCTACTGACTACTGGCTACTGGCTACTGGCCACTGACTACTGGCTACTGACTACTGGCACATCACTCCCGATAACTCCTGGCATTATCTCGAATCCGGCTCCCCCCTCCCCTGCCTCTCCGGTTCCCCGGGTCAAATAGGGATTTTTCTATTTTTGTCTTTCCAGCAATCCTTTTTTGGTAAACTCTTCCAGGGAGACATAACCCCCGGAAGTAACCATGGCTTCCAGCCGGGACTTGAAATAAAGCTTAATTTTTTGTTTAACCTTATCTGACAACGACTTTTCCAATCTAGCCACTTCCTTGGGGGGCAGAATGCGAGCCCCGGCCACTTCGACCCTGACCCCCCAGGAGCCATTTATAGGTGCGGCATCAATGTTGGTGGCAAAGACATCGTTGAATTTTTTAAACTCCTCCCGGACTGCGGCCTCAATCCGGGCCAGGATTTGTTGTTCTTCCGGGCTCTGCGCCCCCAGATGCGCCCACCCGTATAGTATCCCCCCTTTTTCGTCCACATCCACAGTCAACAGGTTGCGGACCAGCAGTTGTATCTGAGGATCGCCTAGACGGTCCCGCAAGGCTTTTTGGAATTTCTGAATCTCCGCGGGGATCAAGACCCGGGAACCCTGGATAGTCGCCAAGATGGTTGGCCCCCGGGGGAAATTGAGCAACACCACTTCCATTAGGATAAGATCGGGTCTGTTGGTGAGCACTTCCCGCAGAGCCTGTTCCGCTTCGTGCACTTTTACCACTTCCGGAGCCAGATCTTTAGTCAGGAAGCACCCGTCAAGATTCTGGGCGGTTACCTGACTGGTGGAGCCGGTGGCTTCGATATCCTTAGAAAGCACGGACCGCATGATTAATTCCGTGGGCTTGCCGAGACGCTTGACCAGAGCTTCCTGGACGATTTTCACTTTGTCGGGAGGAATGACTTGTGGAGTCAGTACGGTTGCCAAGACATAGATCTTGTCCTGGGAAATTTGATGAACTATGTCAGACAAGGAGGTAGCTGGGTAGCGGGAAAGTTCCGTAGTAATCACCGCCTGGATTGCATTGCGCCGATTGCGTTCCTGGACTATTACGACCAAGGTGTAAGTAAGGTAGGCGCTAAGCAACACGAAACTCACAATTGGCACTCCAAAGGAACGAAGGATTTCCCGGTAGTTAAAATGCCTTAATTGAGGGGCCATCCCTGCCGCAATAAAAGTAGCGGCCGCCACGATTAAGATGGCCAAGAAATTAGCCAGAAACACCAGAAACGACCCAATGGCCCCTTGGTAGGCGCCCGCGGCCAGACAGAGTCCAGTGTTAGCCAGGGGCGGCATAATGGAAGTGGCGATGGCTACTCCGGGCAGTACCGGGCTTAGGCGGGCATCGATGAGGGCGAAAGTTCCGGCAAAACCGGCCAGAACCGCCACTAACAGATCAAATAAACTGGGCGTGGTCAGGGCTATCATCTCCGGGGTGGCTTTCAGCGCCAGGGGGAGGCCCAATAAAGTAGCAATGGCAATGGAACAGCAGATGCCGATGATTTCTGATTGGAGAGACCGACCCAATAACGCCATATCTCCCAGGACCAACGCCAAGGCCATTCCGAGCATGGGGGTCATTAGGGGGCAGACCAGCATGGCGCTGATGATCACCGCGGCGCTGTTGGCAATCAGGCCAAAACTGGCAATGAGACAAGCCGTGGCCATCATGGCATAAAAACTTTTTTTGGGCTCGGACCCATAACGAATATCTTCAGTTACAGCCGCAAGCCGCTCCGGCGAAGTCTTGAACCAGGCAAATCTTACTTGTTTGCTTACCTCCTCGGTCTTCACCCGGTACCGGGCCAGCAGGTGGTGGAAAAGCTTCCAAATCGACATTGCCTCTCCCTTTTGACTGCGCCCACGGATTATACCAGAACTTAATTTAGAGAGGTGGCGATTTTGAGATGTCCCCCATTATTTGGGGCAGCTCAGTGGACTTCCATGTGGTCTCCCGCCCCGAGAAGATGCACGCCAAGGTGGGCATCGAATCCATCGGCACCGCGCCGGCCGTCAAGGAGTTCAATGCCCTCATCACCCACGTCCTCTCGGAGGTGGAGGGGGAGCGCCTGCCCCAGGACCTGCCGGAACGTTTCCAGGTGGATATTTCCAGCCTGGCGGCCATCGGCGACCGCGTCTGTGTCCAGGACATTGTCGTTTCCGACCAGGTGAAAATCCTGGCCGATCCGGAAGAGATCATCGCCGTGGCGCCGCGCCCACCAAAGAAGTGGTCGAGGAAGAAGTCCCGGCAGCAGAAGAAGCCGCGCCCGCAGCTCCCGAAGCCGCTGAGCCGGAAAAGGAATAGGAAGCATTTAGAAGGAACCGGGACTAACCCCGGGAGGCCTCAAGAAACAGCGGTGTTTTTACACCGCTGTTTTTTTCTTGATCTTTGCACCCGGCCCCCCAATATTATGATTTATTCCCTCAGTTCCCAAATGAAGCAGGTAAACTTGAAATACTGGCAACTGACCACTGGCAACTGACCACTGGCCACTGACCACCGGCCATAAAAAACATGATTCCCAATAACTCCTGGCATTATCTCGAATCAGGCTCCGGCCCTCCCCTATTGCTGCTCCACGGCCTGGGGGCCTCCGGCTTTTCCTGGCGGGATAATATGGGGGTTTTATCCCGGCATTTCCGGGTGGTGGCCCCGGACCTGCCCCCCCACGGCCGCTCTCCTGCGCCCCTGGACGGAGACTACAGCCTGGCAGGCCTGGTACAAGGCATTGTCGGCTTCCTGGACCACATGGGTATCTCCCGGGCGGCCGTGGCCGGCAACTCCCTGGGGGGCGGGCTGGCCCTGCTCCTGGCCCGGGATTATCCCCAACGGGTCTCCGCCCTGGTCCTCCTAGCCCCGGCCGCGGCCCTGACCCGTTTCCCTTATATCTTTTATCCCCTGCGTCTGCCGGGGCTGGGAAAGATGCTGGCTCCCCTCCTTCTGGGTCCCTGGATCATCCCTTGGGCCCTGCGCCTGATTTACCACCGCCGGGAACTCATCACCCCCCGGGTGGTGGCAGGATACGCCGCGCCTTTCCGGGAGCCCCGGCGCCGGTTGGCCCTGGCCTCCCTGTGCCGCCAGGCGCAGATTCCACCTTTGGCCGCCATCGAGGCCATGCTGGCTCAATTACTCCTACCCATGGTTATTATCTGGGGCGAGCAGGACCGCATCCTGCCGGTGCGCCAAGTCCATTGGCTCAGGACGCGCCTGCCCCGGGCAACTATACACCTCCTCCCGGCAGTGGGCCACGCCCCCCAGGAAGAAGACCCTGCCTTGGTGAACGAAATAATCATTGATTTTTTGGCCCGTTCAATAAACAATTAGGGCAGCTTACCTTTATCCCTGCACCCCTCAGGGAAATTCCTTTCACGGGAGGGTGACGGGCGCCTTTAAACCCGCCACAACACGCATGAGAAAAAATATCATCCCCTTTGCCCGAGCCAAACGTTCCGTCAAGGAGGTCATGGAAAAGTTCTATCAGGAGTTGGACGACATCGAAGAGATCGTGGTCATCGCCAAGGACCGGGAAGGCGAATGGATCTTCGCCAACTCGGAATTGGAAAACGAACTGGAATGGATCGGCAGCCTTTATAAATTCATCAACAAGGCCATCATGGAAGACGGCGAGGATTTCTAAAGCCGTTTTTGGTTTTTCGTTTTTCGTTTTTCATTAAAACTACATAAAAGGGGCCAGGGCTTTTAAGCCCTGGCCCCTTTTATGCCATTTTCTATTTCAAGGATTATCGACTATTTAATATAGCTCACTGATATCACTTATTTTTTTCAGCGAAAAACGAAAAACCCAAAACGAAAAACGGTATTAAAAATCCAACCCCATCTCCCCGGCCACCGGCCCCAGGAGGGCCAGGCCCCAGTTCTGGGGTTGCAACAGCTTCCGGGCCTGGTCCTGGATTTCCCCGGCGGTGACCTGGAGGAGGCCCTGGATGATTTCTTCCAGGGGGATATAGTGGCCGAAGTGGATTTCGTTTTTAGCCAGGCGCATCATACGGTGGTCGCAGTCTTCCGCGTGCAGGTAGATGGAACCCCGCAGGTATTCTTTGGCGGCCCGCAGTTCCTCCTCGGAGACCGCTTCTTCTTTCAATTTCTTAAATTCCCGGTAAGTGGCGTCTAAAAGTTGTTCCAGATTTTTCGGACTCACTCCCCCGGAGACCCCCAGCAAGCCGGTATCGCTGAAAAAGCTTAAGAAAGCGTAAATGCTGTAGGCCAGGCCCAGTTCCTCCCGGACCACCTGGAAGAGGCGGGAACTCATGTTCCCCCCCAAGATGAGCTGCAGGAGCGTGGCGGCGTAGCGGTCCTTATCTCCCGCGGCGGGGCCTTTGGTCCCTAAACAGACATGCACCTGTTCCAGATCCCGGGATACCTGGGAGATTCCCGGATAGGTGGCCACCGCTTCCCGGGAACGGTGGGGCGAGCCGTTACGGAAATCCTGGAACCTGGAGGTGACCAAATCCAGAATTTCTTGATGTGCCACCCGGCCGGCGGCGGCGACGATGATGGCTTCGGGACGGTAGGCGCTGGCCCGGTAATTCAGGAGTTGCTCCCGGGTGACCTGGGAAATGCGGTCTTCCTCCCCTAAAATGGGCCGTCCGAAGGGCTCGTCCCCCCAGAACGCCTTGGCGAACTGCACCTGGACCTGGTCTTCGGGACTGTCCTCCTGAGCGCCGATCTCTTCCAGGATAACCTGCCGTTCCCGCTCCAAATCCTGGAGTTGGTAGCTGGGGTTAAGAACCAGATCGCTTAAGAGGTCCAGGAGCCGGGGCAAATTTTCGGCCAGGACTTTGCCGTGGAAACAGGTATTTTCTTTGCTGGTGAAGGCGTTGCAGGAGCCGCCCAGTTGGTCGATCTCCCGGGCGATATCCAGGGCGCTGCGCTCAGGCGTGCCTTTAAAGGCCATGTGCTCCAGGAAGTGGGTAAGGCCGTTTTCTTCGGAGACCTCGTCCCTGGAGCCCACGTTGAGCCATACCCCCACCGCCACGGAATGGAAGTGGGGATCTGCTTCGCTGATGACCCGGAGGCCGTTGCTAAGAACGCTTTTTGGGCAGGCCACGGCTGGGTCTTCTCTCTTTATTATCCGACTCCCGCGGCTGGAAGCCTGCCGGCACCGGCAACAACGCCTTACGGGACAGGCGAATCTTCCCCTGCCGATCCACGTCCAGGACAATGACATCCAACTTGTCACCTTCCTTCAGGACATCGGTGACGTTTTGCACCCGGCGGTGTTCCAGTTCCGAGATATGGACCAGGCCGTCGGTGCCCGGCAGAATCTCCACGAAGGCGCCGAAGTCCATGATCTTCTTCACCACACCATGGTAGACCTTGCCGACTTCCGCCTCCGCGGTGATCTCATTGATCAGGCGGATGGCTTCATTGGCCGCGGTCTGGTCCGCGGAGGAGATATGGATGCGGCCGTCGTCTTCGATATCGATCTTCACCCCGGTGGCCGCCACGATGCTCTTCACCATTTTGCCGCCGGGTCCGATAACTTCCCGGATCTTATCGGGATTGATGGTAAGAACGATGATCTTGGGGGCATGCTCCTTCAGCTCCGGGGACGGCTCGGCGATGATTTTGTTCATCTCCCCCAGGATGTGGAGCCGGGCTTCCTGGGCCTGTTTCAGGGCCTGATGCATGATCTCCTTGGTCAGGCCGGTCATTTTGATGTCCATCTGCAAGGCGGTGATGCCCTGGGCCGTGCCCGCCACCTTGAAGTCCATGTCTCCCAGCGCGTCTTCGTCTCCCAGGATATCCGAGAGCACCGCCACCTGGTCTTCTTCCTTGATGAGCCCCATGGCCACCCCGGCCACCGCGGTTTTGACGGGCACACCCGCGTCCATCAGGGCCATGGACGCGCCGCACACCGTGGCCATGGAGGAGGAGCCGTTGGAGGACAAAATCTCCGAGACGATGCGAATGGTATAGGGGAACTCTTCCGCGGAGGGCAACACCTGGGAGATGGCCCGTTCCGCCAGGGCGCCGTGGCCGATTTCCCGGCGGCTCGGTCCCCGGAGCATGCGGGTTTCCCCCACCGAGTAGGGGGGGAAATTGTAATGCAGCATGAAGGACTTGAAGGTCTCGCCCACCAGGGTTTCGATCTTCTGCTCATCAGACGGCGTCCCCAGGGTGGCGACCGCCAGGGCCTGGGTCTCCCCCCGGGTAAAGATGGCGGAGCCGTGGGTCCGGCTCAGCATCCCCACTTCCCCGGAGATGGGCCGGACTTCGTTGAAGCTGCGGCCATCGATGCGCCGCTGTTCCGCCAGCACCATCTGGCGCACCAGCCGCTTCTTGGCCTCCTGGAAGAGCGCGGCTACCACTTTTTCCTGGCCCAGGGCTTCTTCTCCCAGTTCTGCTAATACTTCCCGGTGGACCTGGGCCACTTTCTTATTGCGATCTTTCTTCCCCGGCGTTTTTACCGCCGCCAGGAGGCGGTCTTTGGCCAGGGCCTCGACTTTTTCGGGCAGTTCCCCGTAATCCGGCGTTTCCGGATCGGGCCGTTTGGGCACCCCGATCTCGGCGCGCATCTGCATGATCAGGTCCAGTATGGGCTTGAGCTGTTCCTGGGCGAAGAACAGGGCTTCCAGCACCTCGTCTTCCTGGATCATCTGGGCCCCGGCTTCCACCATGACCAGCCCCTGGGGCGCGCCGGCGACGATCAAGTTGAGGGCGCTCTCCTTCAACTGGGAATTGGTGGGGTTGACCACCAATTGACCGTCGATCTTACCCACCCGCACCGCGGCCACCGGTCCTTGGAAGGGAGCGTCGGAGATCTCCAGGGCGGCCGCGGCGCCGTTTAAGGCGACGATATCCGGGTCGATCTCCACATCGCCGGAGAGCACCGTGGCGATGATCTGGATTTCGTTTTTCAGCCCCTTGGGAAACAGCGGCCTCAGCGGCCGGTCGATAAACCGGGAAGTGAGGGTCTCCTTTTCACTGGGACGGCCGATTTCCCGGCGGAAGAAACTTCCCGGGACCCGGCCGGCGGCATAGGCCTTTTCCATATAATCTACGGTCAGGGGCAAAAAGTCGATGCCCTCCCGCATCTCATCGGAGATCACCGCGGTGACCAGCACCGTGCTCTCGCCGTATCTTACCAGGACGGAGCCGCTGGCTTGCTGGGCCAGGCGGCCCGTTTCGAAGCTGAGGTCCCGGCTTCCCACTTCTACTTTATATATTTTTTGCATGTGATTTAAACTGCCTCCTATTTACGCAGACCGAGTTGTTCGATCAAGGTCCGGTAACGTTCGATATCTTTGTTTTTCAAGAAGTTCAGGAGCCGCCGGCGTTGTCCCACCAGCTTGATCAGCCCCCGACGGGAGTGGTGATCTTTGGCGTGTGACTTGAAGTGATCCGTCAAATAATTGATCCTTTCGCTAAGGATGGCCACCTGCACCTCCGGCGAGCCGGTATCCGCCTCATGCAGCCGGAAGCGATCAATGATCTCCCGTTTGGTTTCCGTATTTAAGCCCACGACTTCCTCCTTGTTTTAGCTATTAGCTCTCCGCGGTCAGCTTTCAGCTTAGAAGCCTTATCTGACCCTCAGTAGCTAATTATTTTGCCAAGCCTTTTATTCCCCCCTTTTCTAAAGGGGGGTAGGAAGATTTTATAAGCTCCTGAAAATCCTCCTAAATACCCCTTTTCCAAAGAAGGACTTTTACCCGTCTGCTCACTGCTTACCGCTCACTGCTCACTGCCCACTCTCTTGAATCCCCGCACCGGGGCCAGCACCAGCCGTTCTCTCTCCATCCGGACTTCGGCCACTGCCAGTAAGTTACCGCCGGTCAAAATCCTTACCTTTTCCCCGGCCACCAGATTATTCCCCGGCCAGGGCAGGGCCTGGCCGTAGCCCAGGCGCTCCGCCTCTTCCGGCCCCACGGTGAGCCCCCTCAGCCCCGGCAGGCACTCCGCCAGGGGGATGATCCTGGAGGCCAGTTCTTCCCGGGTTAATTCCTGCATGGCCTCCAGAGGCAGGGCCGCCTCCACCTGAAAAGGCCCCACCGCCAGGCGGCGCAGGGCCGTCAGGTGGGCCCCGCAACTTAAGCTCCGGCCCAAATCCGCGGCCAGGGTGCGGATATAAGCGCCCGGTGAGCACTTCACCTGGAAGGTCACCCGGGGCCGCGCCACCTCCTGGACCTCCAGGTCATAAATCGTTACCTGCCGGGGCTTCACCATTACCGTCTCACCCCGCCGGGCCAACTTATAGAGCCTCTCCCCCTGGTGATGCAGGGCCGAATACATGGGGGGCGTCTGTTCCATCTCTCCCACGAATCCGGCCGCGGCCGCATAAATCTTCTCCGGCTCCGGCAGCGCCCCGCTCCGGGCCACCACCTGGCCGGTCAGGTCCTGGGTGTCGGTCTCTTCCCCTAATTTCAATTCCGCCCAATAAGTCTTGGGCTCCGGCATCAGGAAGGGCACCAGCTTGGTGGCCTCGCCGATACACAGGAGCAGCAGCCCGGTGGCAAAAGGGTCCAACGTGCCCCCGTGCCCGGCTTTCTTAACCTTCAGGGCCTTCCTGACTCGGCGCACCACCTCAAAAGAGGAGGGACCCGCGGGTTTATCAATGAGCAGGATGCCGGAGAGCATTATCAACACAAAGGTCTGGGCAATTGGTAACGAATAGTTAAACGTGCGCCTTGTCCGCTTGGAGGCTGGTCAATTATAATATCGCCAGGTTGCATACACTGATTCATCACATTACAACAATCAGGCATTCTATGATTTGGCCCTGGATAATAACCCAGTCTCCTATGCAAACCTCCTGAGTTTATGTCTACATAAGATGGAATATTTATAACGGCTTTTTCATATGAGAGAATTTTTAAAAAGTCATTAAATATATTGTTCAATTCCCTTCTGAAATCTTGTGCTGTTGGCGGTGGCATTGTGTCATCCTCATCTATAAGATATTCTTAAGAATGTGTTAGATATAACGTTTCTTTCAATATCGGCTCCCGCAGTCGTGGTTTAATACCATCTTGAATCACTAAATCAACCTTGCATCCAAATAACTCTACTAAAAATCTCTTTAAGTTCATGTAGGCATCAAAGGTTTTCTTCTTGAATTCCACCACAAAGTCAAGGTCACTGGTGTCGGTGGCCTCCCCCCGCACCGCGGAGCCGAACAGCCCCAGGCGGGTTACCCCGAATCCCTTGATCTTGTCCCGGTTCTCTTTGATGGCCTTCAGTATCTCTTGGGAATTTCTAATCATGGCAGTCACTTATAAGCCAGCGCTTTACCCTTGAATCACTTAAGTTCCTAAGTGGTTGCCTACCAAACTTTGAACCTTGAATTTGAGACCTCTTTGGAAGTCCCTTTGCCTGTCATCCTGAGTGAAGCGAAGGATCTCGTATTTTAGCGCCCGCGATTCCCAAACTAGATGTTATCATCGCCACGGCTCTGAAAAGGCGTCCTGCCAAAAACGAGATTCTTCGCTCCGCTCCGTTCAGAATGACAGGCCTTAGTTCTTAGACTAATAACAAGCATAACTTGGAACTTTGAACCTGGAACCTTGAACTTTCAACCTCTATTGCCCCGCAGGCTCCTGGCCGTCGGTGATAATCTTTTGCGCCTGGGCCCCGGGGGCCAGTTCCAGTCGCCAGAGGTCGGCGGTCACCTTGCCGGTGACGGCCCAACGTTCTTTAGGCCATCTTTCAAAAACAATGGCCCGGCCCTGGTCCACCCACGTGGGTTTGCTGCCCTCGGTGACCTCCGTCTCTTTCCCCGTGGCCAGGTCCACCAAGTGAACGGTATCCACCTCCTCGGCGGAGGTGGCCGGGGAGTAACATAAAATCTTTTGGCCGTCCCGGCTAAATTGGGGCCGCCAGTAAGGGGTAGCGTCCTGGGGATCAGGGGGAAAGCTGAAGACCTTCTCTCCCTTCAGGTTGATCACCACGAAGCCCCCGGAGACGTCGCTGCCGCTTTCCTGGTAGGCGAGGAGCTTTCCGTTGGGGGAAAAAGCCGGGTTGCTGTACCTATACCCCGTATCCAGCATGGTGTTGGGGCTGCTGACAACCTGCCGCACGGCGATGCCCTTCACATCCGCGATACTCACCGACATGGTGGCGAAACTCAGCTCACTGCCCCCCTCTTTTTTCACCTGCAAGCCGGCCAGACCCACGAAGACCAGGCTCTTGCCGTCGGCGGAGAACGCCGGATGCTCCCCGCCCTCAAGACCCAGAGGCAGAAACAGCCGGGCCCGGCCACCGCCGCTGGACATCAGGAAGATCCGGCCGTAGCCGCTTTGCGCCTCCCTCCCGGAAACATAGGCCAGCCGACGGCCGTCCGGGGACAGGGCCGGTTGCCGGTCCTGGGTGGCGTGGGTCAACCGCCGGACCCGGGACCCGTCGCTGTGGGCCAGCCAGACGCTGCCCCCCCGCAGGAAGGCCAGCTTGCCGGGTGCGTCTCCGGCACTCGCAGTCCCCACCGCCAGGCAAAAAATAAGAGCGCAGATTATCAGGCCCGGCTTAGCCATGCCCCCTACCCTTCCGGTTCCTTCCCGGACTCCGAGGCTTCCAGGGAATGAAACAACTCATCCAACCGGGCCGCCCGCTCCAGTCCCGCATCCGGCAGGAAAAAGAACTCGGGCATGATCCTCAAGATATGTTCCCGGGCCAGTTCCTGCTTGATGAAACCCATGGCCTTTTTCAAGGCCGCCTGCACCTGGAGGGCATCCGCGCCTTCCCGGAGCAGGTAGGAGACCCGGGCCTGTTTTAAGTCCGGACTCATCTCCACCCCGGTGACAGTCAGGTCCTTAAGCCGGGGGTCATGGCTCTTATACAGGAGAATCAAGGCAATCTGCTCCCGGAGCAGTTCTCCTACCCTGGTCCCCCGTTTGCCGCTTCCGGCCCGCATCTTAACTACCGTTTTCCGTTTCCCGTTTTCCGTTTTCCGTTATTTGCATCCCGTAACCCGTAACTCGCACCACGCAACCCGGGCATTATTTCTCCAGGTGCACCAATTCCAACTGGGAGTCGATGATCTCCGCCAGGTGCTGGTTTTCCATGAAATGCATCACCTGACTCACCAACTGGCTCAGAAGTTTTTCGTCATTACCCACCACTGCCAGACCTAGCTCCGCGCGCTGCCACTTGTCGTGGCTGTCCACCTCGGCGATGGAGACGGCAAAGCGGTGGCGCACTTTCTCAATCAGGCTCCGCACCACCTGGCGCTTGCCCTTCAAGGAGTTGTTCCCAGGGATCAGCAAGGTGATGCGGGCCGCGGCCACGATCATTATTTTCTCCCTTAGGCTTTAGAGCGCCTGGGGCCATATACGGTTTACTCTTCTTTCTCTTCCCGGGAGGTCGGAGCTTCCAGGACGGCCTTCACCTTTTCCTGGGTATAAGCCTCGATGATGTCTCCTTCCTGGAACTCGTTGAACCGATCCAGGCCGATGCCGCACTCATAGCCGGACAGCACTTCCTTGACGTCATCTTTAAAGCGCTTCAGGGAATTGACCTTGGCCCCTTCGATGACGGCCTTATCTTTGCGCAGCACCCGGGCCAGGGAATTCCGTTCCATCTTGCCGTCTAAGACCATGCAGCCGGCGATGGTGCCCACCTTGCTGATGGAAAAGACCTGGCGCACCTCGGCCCGGCCCTGGACCTTTTCCTCCACCACCGGCTCCAACAGCCCTTCCAGGGCCGCGTGGATGTCTTCCAGGAGCTTGTAGATGATATCGTAATAACGCACGTCCACCTGCTCCTGTTCGGCCAGGGCCATGGCCTTGGGATTGCTCCGGACGTTGAAGCCCACGACGATGGCGTCGGAAGCCGAAGCCAGCATGATGTCGCTTTCGGTGATCTCCCCTAAACCCTGGTGGATCAGGGAGACCTTGATCTCCTTGCTCCCCAGTTCGGACAACGATTGGGCCAGGGCCTCGATGGAGCCGGCCACGTCGGCCTTGAGCACCATCTTCAGCTCCTTGGCGGCCCCTTCCTGGATCCTCTGGTAGAGCTTCTCCAGGCTGACCCGGCTGATGCGGGCCAAAGCCGCTTCCCGCTGCTTCTGCTGGCGCATCATGGCGATCTGCTTGGCCTTGCGCTCATCTTCCAGCACCAGGAATTCATCCCCGGCCTCGGGCACACCGTTGAACCCCTGGACTTCCGCGGGCATCCCCGGATAGACTTCTTCCACCTTCTCGCCCTGATCGTTGAGCAGGGCTCGCACCCGGCCGAATTGGGGGCCGCACACAAAGTAGTCTCCGGCCTTGAGTAAGCCGCTTTGCACCAGCACGGTGCCCACCGGCCCCCGCCCTTTATCCAGGCGGGATTCAATGATCCGCCCCTGGGCCGGACCTTCCCGGGGGGCCTTGAGGTCCAGGACTTCCGCCTGGAGCATGATCTTCTCCAACAGGTCAGGGATGCCGGTGCCTTTCTTGGCCGACACCTCGGCAAAGAGGACGTCGCCGCCCCATTCCTCCGACACCACCCCTTCGTTGGATAGCTCCCGCTTGACCCGTTCCGGGTTGGCATTGGGTTTGTCGATCTTGTTGACGGCCACCACCAGGGGCACCTCGGCCGCCTTGGCGTGGTTGATGGCCTCCCGGGTCTGTTCCATGACCCCATCGTCCGCGGCCACCACCAGCACCACCAGATCGGTGACCTGCGCGCCCCGGGCCCGCATGGAGGTGAAGGCCTCGTGACCCGGGGTATCCAGGAAGACTATTTCTCCATGATCATCGGGAAGTTCTACGTGGTAGGCGCCGATATGCTGGGTGATGCCCCCGGCTTCGGCGGCGGTGATGCGGCTCTGACGGATGGCGTCCAGCAGCGAGGTTTTCCCATGGTCCACGTGGCCCATGATGGTGACCACCGGGGCCCGGGGTTTGGCTTCTCCCATTTCCCGGGGTTCAATGGCTAACAGGTCCTCTTCCTGCATGGTGGCCCGTTCCACCTCGAACCCGAACTCCGAGGCCACGATTACCGCGGAGTCGTAATCAATGGGGTAATTGATGGTGGCCATCACCCCCATCTGCAAAAGCTGCTTGATAATTTCCTTGGATTTGATACCCATGCGTTTGGCCAGTTCGCCCACCGTGATGGATTCACCCACCTTGATGCGGCGTTTGATGGCCTTAGGCACAGTGAGTTCGGCCTTGGTGACCTTTTTCACGGCCTTGCGCATTCCCTTTCTACGACCCGGGAGGCGGGCCTCACCTTCAGCCAGGCCGTAAAGATCGGCCCGTTCCCGGACTTCCCGCTTTTTCACGGGCTTGGCCCGGGCGGCCTCGGTGGTTTCCGCGCGTTTGGTTTTCTTCTTGGCCTTGCCCTTTTTCTCTTCTTCAGTGGGAGGTTTGGCCACCGGACCCATTTTGGCTCCGGAGGGAGGGCCAGCGGCCGCTTCCCCCGCGGCTGCGGCCGGCGGGGGAGCAGACGCAGCCGGTTCCGGTACCGGTTCCGTGGGGAGACTGATAATCCGGGCAGGGATCTCTTTCTTTCTGGTTTTGCCCCGTTGCCGCTTCAACGCGGTCCCGGAGTCCGCGGCGGGAGTCGCGGCCTTGGCGGGAGGCGGCGCTTTGGCTTCCTCCTTAGGAGGCGCGGCCTCCCCTACCTCCGGAGGCGCGGGCGGCGGAGCTTCCACGGTGGGGGGCGGCGCCGGCTCTGCCGGCGGCGGGACCTCCTTGGGGGGCAGAGCCACCACCCGGGCCACGGCTGGTTTGGCCTTGCGCGCCTTGGGAGCCTTCTCCGGCGGAGGAGACGGCGGCTCCGGCTCTGCCTGAGGTTCCGGAGGCAGGGGCGTAGTCACCGGCGCCACCCGGCGGCGGCGCTTGATATTATCCCCCACCCGTTTTTCCTCCATCTGCGGCTCCGCCTGGCTCATGACCTGGCGCACCCTGCCGGCGACGGCGTCATCCAGGGAACTTAGGTAATTATCCACCTGCAGTCCCATCTCATCCTTGAGGCGCTGCATGAGCACCTTGACGTCCACCTTCAATTCTTTGGCCAGATTTAAGATCCTGGTTCTTGCCATATATTGATCTAACCCCCGCAACTTATTTCCCGGCTGGTGGAGAAATTCCACCATTTATTCTGTAACTTCCGATGGCGCATCAGGCTTGTCTTCTACTTTGTCTTCCGCCGCGGCTGCCGTTTCCAAGACGGTTTCTTCTCCACTGGCCCCGCCGGTAATCATCTCCTGGGCCGCGGCAATGAGACCAACGGCCTTCTTTTCCGTGAGTCCGGTGCTCTGAATCAACTCCTCCAGGTTGGTCTCCGCCACCTCCCGGGCCGAAGTAAAACCGGCCTCATGCAGCAGGTTGGCGGTGATCTCCCCCACCCCCGGGATACTGAGCAAAGAGAGGTAACCTTCCTTCAAGGACTTGGAATATTTGGATTCACTCTTAACGTCAATTTTCCAGCCCACCAGCCTGGAGGCCAGGCGCACGTTCTGGCCCCGCTTGCCGATGGCTAATGACAACTGGTCGTCCGGCACGATGACTTCCATGCTCTGGCCGCTTTTATTGAGAATGATGCGGCTCACCTGGGCCGGAGCCAGGGCGTTGGTGGCGAACTTGGCCGGGTCCGGGTTCCAGGGGATGATATCGATCTTCTCCCCCCTAAGTTCCTGGACGATGTTCTGGACCCGGGAGCCTTTGAGGCCCACACAGGCGCCCACCGGGTCCACGTCCGAATCCCGGGAGGTCACCGCGATCTTGGAGCGGCTCCCCGGTTCCCGGGCGCACCCCAATACCTGGACGATGCTCTCGGAAATCTCCGGCACCTCCGAATCGAACAGGGCCACCAGAAACTGGGGGTGGGTCCGGGAGAGAATGATCTGGGGACCCCGGGTCTGGCGCTTGACCTCCAGGACGTAAGCCCGGATGCGCTCGCCTTTGTGGTACATTTCCCGGGGGGCCTGCTCCGACGGCGGCAGCAGGGCCTCGGTGCGCCCCAGATTAACGATGATCCCCTCCGGGTCCAGGCGCTGCACGATGCCGTTGATAATCTCCCCCTTGCGGTCCTTGTAGTCGTCATAGACCAGGTCCCGCTCGGCGTCCTTCATGCGCTGCATGATCACCTGCTTGGCGGATTGGGCGGCAATGCGCCCGAACGCCGAGGCGTCCATCCTAAAGCCCAGGCTGTCCCCCAGTTCGCACTCCGGGTCCTCTTTCCGGGCTTCCGCCAGCGTGATCTCCCGGTGGGGGTCGGTTACTTCGGGGACCACTTCCTTGAACTGGAAGACCTCGATCTCTCCGGTCTCATCTTTGTAACTCACTTCAATTTCCAGCCGGGGCCCGAACTTCTTCTTGGCCGCGGAGCGGATGGCGTCCTTGATGGCCCCGATGAGCAATTCTTTGTCAATACCCTTGTCCCGGCTTACCTGGTCGATAATCCGCCGTAATTCCAAATTCATGAGAGATCCTTGTCCCCCTTGAGGTTATTTTTTCAGGTCCAAATCCAACCGCGCCTTGGCGACCTCCGGCAAGGGCAGACGGTAAACAGACTCCCCATCCTGGAGGCAGACCGCATTGTCCTCCAGCCCCTGGAGTATCCCCCGGAAGACCTGGCGACCTTCTTTGGCCTGGCGGGTGGTGACCCGCACCAACCTGCCGATGTAGCGCTGATAATCCCCCGGCTTTTTCAGCTCCCGGGTCAACCCCGGGGAGGAGACCTCCAGGTGGTAGGACTCAGGGATCAGGTCGTAGACGTCCAACAGGCCCCCCACCAGGCGGCTGCACCGGGCTATTTCATCCAGGGTGATCCCCCCCTCGGGCCGGTCCACAAACAGGCGCAGCACACTCCGGCCCCGGCGGGACCTGCTGAACTCCAGGTCCACCAGCTCTGCGCCCTGGGCCTCCAGCAGCGGCTGGATCATTTCCTCTAACTTTTCCTTGATTTCTGTAGTAGTTGCCACTTAAGTACCGTTTTTCGTTTTTCGTTTTCCGTTTTCCGCTTATTGCTTTTTGCTTATTGCTTTTCGCTTTTTGCTTTTTGCTTTTTTCTTTTCGCTTTTCGCTTAAAAACTACTAATTAGGCTGTCATTCTGAATGGAGCGCAGCGGAATGAAGAATCCGGTGGCACAGGCTTTCCAGCCTGTGCGACTTGGCGCCCTCGCTTTCACACCCGGCAGCCGCAGCCCTTACCTTTAAGAATCCGCACCTGCTCCGCGGGCGTATCTTTATATTCCTTCTGCTCCGCCAGGCCCACGGCCTCTTCGATCGGCAGCGGTGTGGCGTGCCGGTAGCCCCGGCGCCCCATCTCCGCCACCAGGGCCTCGTGGCGCTGATATAGCGCTTTAAGCTTCCCCCGCCACCGCACCGTCTCCGGATGCCGGGCAAAACCCTTCTTTTCTTTAGTCAAAATCACCCACAGCGCGTGCAACTCCCGGTGCTCCCCCAACAAATGCTGGCGGCAAAGTAGATCCGGGGCAAGGTCCCAAATGCGCATTGAATCAACTACGAATAATTTCCACCGCCCGGTCGATTATCTTCTTTATAGCCGAGTCTCTAAGAGTGCCGACTCGATAAAGAATGATACCGCTATCTGCGGTGAAAATTCGATTCGGCCTGACATTGCTTATCTGTTTCAAACCACCGGCACTAAAATCATCATCGCCGATAGAAATGGCATATTTGTCTCTCACCAGTTTACTGGTAACCTGACAAAGAATCAGGTCATTCCCTTCCAAGACTGCTATTACGAAAGCCGGTCTCCTTTTAGCCTGGGTCAGATCGGAAAAAGGAAATGGGACGACAACCACATCTCCTTTTACAAATTTTGCCACGCGTCATCCTCTTCAGGCCGCAGCCAATCTTTCTTTAAGGAAGATTCGCTAACTAAGGCGGTTTCCATTCTCCCCGAGATCATCTTGCTCTTTAAAAAAATTACGAAATCCAATACCTCATCTAACAAAGGCTCCGGGAATTCTTCCATTTCCTTCAAGATAATCTCTATTTTTTTCATCATCTTATTCCCATTATCTGTATGCATCCCGGCGATGCCTGATCTGAGTGATTCTGACTATTCTTTGGTTGTCATCAATTTCGTAAACCAGCCGCTATTGGCCAAGCCTGATCCGGTAAAGCCGTTCATGACCCTGGAGCTTACGCACTCCAGCAGGACGCGGTCTATCCCCAAGAGCTTCCACTACCCGGGCCACGCGTCTTTTCAAGTCTGGAGACAGGGAGCGGAATTCCTTGGCCGCGGAAGTCCTAAAAGTAAGGCGAAATTCACCCAGTCTGGTCTTCCCCTGCCGCCATTTCGGCCTTTAAAACTTCCCAATCCACTGTGGTTTCGTCCTCCCGGGAGCGGGCCACCAGGACATCATAAAAATCCTCCCAGACCTCGCCCCATTCAGCCAGATCAATGAGCACCGCTTTCTTCTTGCCGGCATCATCCACCACAAATTGTATGCCTTTCATTTGCCTGGGCCTCACGCCATCCTTAAGCGTTGCTAATAAGCTTACTGCACAAAAAAAAGCGGGCTACCGCCCACTTCCGGGAAAATCCAAGACTAATGTAAAATCTCGGGGCACCCCAGAGCAACTACTTACTCCGCCCGTCAAAGCCAGCCGGACTATCGCCCCTAACTCAAGTTCGGCCCCTCGATGGGGGAAGCGGGTCGCCAAGCGGGCTCCTTCACCTCCCGGCACTTGCCGGCCACAAGGTGATAAAGTTTCCGCCCTCCCGGCTGGAGCGGGCAACGGGATTCGAACCCGCGACACCAAGCTTGGGAAGCTTGTACTCTACCAGCTGAGCTATGCCCGCTCAACAATTATTTATATGAAAATTGACGTATACTGTCAAGGCGTTTTTCCAGTGAATAACCGGGTTTGACCGGGAATTCCCTTAATGCCCTGTCCCCTGAAAACTCACCAAAAGTCTTTGCATTCTATCAAATATTGAACCAGCGGCGCAGTCCCCATAAAGGGCCGGAATTTGGTGTTATAGTGGGTATGAAAATTTTCGATCTTGACGATTAAACCTTTCACGCGGCGAAAGGACCCGGGCCGCTAGCCGGAGCTTCTCGGCTGTGAGCCTAAACCCTTGGTGCGCTCGGGATGACAAAAAAGACTCTTTCATAGAGGTCACAATCTTGAACTTTTCATACCAGCACCTGACCCTTGGCGGAACTGCTTACCCGCACCCCGGAAGCCACGATGCAGTCTTGCAACTCCACCCCCGGCTCGATGGCAGCCCCGTCCCAGACCACGGTGCGCCGCAAATAGGCCCCCGGGGCGAGGCGCACTCCCGCCCCCAGGGAGACGCCGCCGCCAAATTTTACCTCAGACTCAATGACGCTGCCAGGCCCAATTAAAGGGTCCGCCAGGGTCCCGAAAGAGCGGGCCAAGCCCGGAGCTTCCCCTTGAAGCAGACGCTGGTGGGCCGTAAGGTAAGCCCCGGGGGTCCCCAGGTCCTGCCAGAAATGCCCGGCCACCACCAGGGTATCCAGGGCCTCCCCCGCGGCCAGGGCCCGGCGCCAGGCGGCCACCAGGTCAGAAGGGCCACCGGGTGGGATATATACTAACATCCTCCGTCCCACCACCTGGACCCCGGTATACGCCAGGGGCGGACCCTGGGCCCCCGGGGGCTTCTCGCCGATGCCCGCCAACTTTCCCGCCCCATTCAGCCAGACATTATTGAAGGGGGGACAATCATGGAGCACCAGGGTGGCGGCGGCCTCCTGCCGGTGGCTCCGGTAAATGGCCCCCAGGTCCAGGTCGGTGAGGATGTCGCCGTTGATGGCCAGAAAGGTCTCGGCCCGGAGAATTTCCCCCAGTTGCCTTAAACCCCCGCCGGTGCCCAGCAATTCGGTCTCCGGGCTGATACTGAGCTGAAAGCTCCAGGGCCTTGAGGCCAAAAACTGCTGCACCTGCTCCGCCAGATGGTGGGTGTTCACCGCCACCTGGGTAAACCCGGCCTCCTCCAACTGGGCCAACAGCACCCCCAAAAGAGGCCGGTTCAAAACGGGCATCAGGGTCTTGGGCACCAGGTCCGTGAGGGGGCGGAGCCGGGCGCCCAGGCCTGCGGCCAGGATGGCTGCTTTCACATTATCTCCGTATTATGCAGGGGCAGTTGAGAGTAATAAGTAATAAGTGATCAGTAAAACAGGATTCTGCCAAAACTCTCTCCATTCGGAGGTTACTGACTATTGCTCACTGCTTACTTCTTAATTCTTACTTCTTACTGCTCACTTCTTATACCCAAACTGCCTCAAGATATCCCGGCGCCAAGTGCGGCCCTGGTCTTCTTCCACCCCCATGGGCGAAAGGCCGTCCACCACCCCCAGGATGCCCCGGCCCTGGTCGGTCTGGGCCAGGATCGCCTGCACCGGATTGGCGGTGGCGCAAAAGATCCGGCAGACCTCCGGGCAAAGTTTAATGGCGTTCAAGACGTTGATGGGAAAGGCGTTTTTCAAAAGAATGTTGAACGTATGGCCCGCGGCCAGGCGCCGGGCGTTCTCTGCGGCCGCAATCATCAGTTCCGGGTCGTTGCCTTCCACCCGGATGAGGCAATCTCCCGAGGACTCCGAAAAGGCCAGGCCGAACTTAATGCCCGGCACCGCTCCCACCATGATCTCATAGAGGTCCTCCACGGTCTTGATGAAATGGCTCTGTCCCAAAATGAGATTGGCATCCTCGGGAATCTCCAATTTTTCCACCAGGAGTTCCATATTTTTCTCCCTCGCATCCCTGACCGGAAAACCTTTCCGATCCCTGATTTTTGTGGTATTATAGGCGTGTTAGGGGGAAGGTGACAAGACATTTCCGGGTTATTCCAGGAACCCTGCTTAATTCCCTGCTGGGGTCAGCACTTGCGAAAAATTATCAGCTTAATTTTCATCTGGCTGCTCTTGGGGGTAGCAGCCCCTCCAATTTTGGCAGCCGGGGAGATCCGGATCGGCCTATACCTGCCCATGACCGGCGCGGCCGCGGCCATGGGGCAGATGGTCTGGGAAGGAGTACAGATAGCCCAGCAGCTTAAGCCCCAGGTCCTGGGGCAGCCGGTGAAGCTCTATCTGACCGACACCAAGAGCGACAAGATCGAAGCCGCCAACGCCGTGAGCCGCCTCATCGAAAAGGACAAAGTGGCGGCTATCATCGGCGAGGTCATCAGTTCCGATTCCCTGGCGGGGGTGCCCATTGCCGAGCGGGGCAAAATTCCCAACATTGCGCCCACGGCCACCAACCCCCTGGTCACCCAAAACCGTAAATACGCCTTCCGGGCCTGTTTGGTGGACGACCTCCAGGGCCGGGTGGCCGCCCGCTTCGCCCGGGAGAGCCTGAAAGCCAAAAAGGCCGCGGTCCTCATCGACCAGGCCCAGGACTACTGCGTGGGCCTGGCTAATTACTTCCAGAAGGAGTTTAAGCGCTTAGGGGGCGAGATTGTGGCGGTGAGCTATATCCAGACCGGGGACCAGGATTTTTCCGCCCAGATTTCGGCGCTGAAGGCCAAAAACCCGGACCTGATCTATGCCCCCAATTATTACGCCGAAAACGCCCTGTTGGCCAAGCAGCTCCAGGACTTAGGCGTGAAGGCGCCCATCCTCACCGGGGACGGGGCCCAGGTGCCGGAGTTGCTGAGCATCGGCGGCCAGGCGGTGGAGGGCATGTACTTCACCGCCCACTTCCACCGCCAGGGCGCGGTCACGCCTTTGGGGAAGAAATTCTTAAAAGCCTTTGAGTCCGCGTATCACAAGGACCTGGACGCTTTTTCAGCTTTGGGCGCGGACGCCTATTTCCTGCTGCTCCAGGCCATGCAGAAAGCGGGCGGCACCGATGGCCCTAAAGTCGCGGCCGCCCTGGCCGCCATCAAGTTCTTTCCCGGGGTCACCGGCAAGATCACCATGGGCCCGGACCATAACCCCATTAAGGGCGTGGTGGTGATTAAGGTGGATAAAGGTAAGTTCGCTTATCAGACGACGATAAATCCTTAAATTGAGGATGCCATGAAGATCAAAGTCATAGTCCACGAAGCGGAGGAAGGTGGCTTTTGGGCCGAAGTTCCTGCTATTCCCGGCTGCGCCACCCAGGGAGAGACTTTCGAAGAATTGTTGAATAATCTTTATGAGGCGGTGGAGGGTTGCCTCTCGGTGGCTTTTTAATACTTTTCGCAACCAAATGTATATTTTCCTGTAGGGGCGAACCTTGTGTTCGCCCTGGAGCCATCGGGCGAACACAAGGTTCGCCCCTACGACTTAACGCCTTTTGGGGCAACTCGGTGTAAAAAACAAAGACCAGATGAAGCAACCAAAAATAGATATTCCCTTGGACAAAATCGAGGCCTTTTGCCGCAAGTGGAAGAACAAGGAGTTCGCCTTGTTCGGGTCGGTCTTGAGAGAAGATTTTCGCCCGGACAGCGACGTGGACGTGCTGGTGACCTTCGAGCCGGACGGGGGCTTCACTTTCGAAAATTTCATGGAGATACAGGAAGAAATTGAAGGAATTTTAGGCCGGAAAGTCGATCTAGTGGAAAAGGGGCGCATCCGCAATCCTTTTCGGCCTCACGAAATCTTGACGACCAAAGAGGTCGTGTATGCCGCTTATCAATAAACCGCCGATACACGCCGATGAACGCCGAAAGGAATTAGACAGGATTACGGAAAAAATAATCGGTTGCATTTATAAAGTTAGTAATACCTTGGGAAGCGGTTTTTTGGAAAAAGTTTATGAAAATGCTCTGGCTCATGAACTTCGAAAATGCGGCTTGCAGATACTGCAACAACATGGCATACAGGTTAAATACGACGGTGCGATTGTTGGCGAATTTGCTGCGGATTTGTTAATTGAGGAAAAGGTCATTATTGAACTAAAAGCGGCCAAGGCTCTTGATGATGCGCACATGGCCCAATGTTTGAATTACTTGAAGGCTACAGGTCTTACAGTATGTCTCCTGGTAAATTTTGGCAAGCCGAAAGTGGAAATAAAACGCATTGTGAAAAACTTCTAATCTGCGTCCATCGGCGCGCATCGGCGGTGGAAGTATGAACCGCCGATAAACGCCGATGAACACAGATGGTAAAACCAAAAAGTCAATGGCGTCATGATAGGTATTCGCGAACGTATTGATGATGCTCTTTTTCTTTGGAAAAATGGTAGAGCAGAAGGATCATTACTTTCTGCGTTGATCGCAGTGGCTGCCACTGCACGTCTGCGCTATCCAAAAATGAAAGACCGTGAGTGTTTTGAGCAGTTCCTGCGTGACACACATTTACCAGTAATGCGTGTCGAGTATCGAGGCGAGTGTCACCCTTTTGAGCATATCTTCTATAAATGGCTACGCTGCCAATTAGTCCACGAGGGTGGCTTGCCACTCGATATTCAATTTATTGGAGAAGATGAGCCAAATTCAATGTCCGTGAGGGCGGGTGGTGCTCCTGAGTACATCTTGAAGATTGGACATGGATGGTTCAACCACATGATTTATTCTGTTATCCTGGCACCCGAAAATTCTGAGCATTTTCGCGAGGAAGAAAGATCCGAAGTATAAGAAAGTGCATCGCAGAACACTGGGAAAATATTCTATGGTGCGCAAAGCGCACCAATCTGCGTCCATCGGCGTATATCGGCGGTGGAAATAAATGACTAAACAGCCGAGCCTATTCACTATGGAAACACGAGCCGTACACATCAACATCGAGGATGAAATACGTAAATCGTATTTGGAATACGCCCTGAGCGTCATCATCGGCAGGGCCCTGCCGGATGCCCGGGACGGGCTGAAACCCGTGCACCGCCGAATCCTCTTCGCCATGAGCGATTCCGGCAACGACTGGAACCGGCCCTACCGTAAGAGCGCCCGCATCGTCGGTGACGTCATCGGTAAGTACCATCCCCACGGCGACACCGCGGTCTACGACGCCATCGTGCGCATGGCCCAGGACTTCTCCCTGCGCTACCCCCTTGTGGACGGCCAGGGCAACTTCGGTTCGGTGGACGGGGACGCGCCCGCGGCCATGCGTTACACCGAAGTGCGCTTAACCCGGTTGGCCCATGAACTCCTCCAGGACCTGGACAAGGACACCGTGGACTTCGTGGGCAACTACGACGGCTCCTTGCAGGAACCCCTGGTGCTGCCCACCCGCCTCCCCAATCTGCTGGTCAACGGCGCCTCGGGCATTGCCGTGGGCATGGCCACCAACATCCCGCCCCACAGCCTGGAAGAGGTGTGCAACGCCCTGCTGGCAGTCCTGGACAACCCGGAGATCACCGTGGAGGAGCTGCTGCCCATTATCCCGGGGCCGGATTTCCCCACGGGCGGGTTTATCTATGGGGCCGAGGGTATCGCCGAGGCCTACCGCACCGGCCGGGGCCTGATCCGGCTGCGGGCCAAGGTGGCCGTGGAAAAGAAGGGGGGCCGGGAGACCCTGGTCATCCGGGAGTTGCCTTACCAGGTGAACAAGGCCCGGCTCATTGAGCGCATCGCCGAACTGGTGAAGGAAAAGAAGGTGGAGGGCATCTCCGATATCCGGGACGAATCGGACCGGGAAGGCATGCGGGTGGCGATTCTCCTGAAAAAGGACGAATATTCCCAGACCATCCTCAACCAGCTCTACCAGCACACCCAGATGCAGGTCACCTTCGGCATCAACCTGGTGGCCATCGTCCACAACCGGCCGGAGTTGCTCAACCTCAAGGACCTGCTGCGCCATTTCCTGGAGCACCGCCGGGAAGTCATCATCCGGCGCACCCGCTATGAACTGAAAAACGCCGAGGCCCGGGCCCATATCCTGGCAGGGTTGCTCATCGCCTTAGACCACCTGGATGAAGTCATCGCCCTGATTAGGGCCGCGGAAAGCCCGGCGGTGGCCAAAGGGCAATTGATGGAGCGCTTCACGCTGAGTGAGATCCAGGCCCAGGAAATCTTGAATATGCGCTTGCAGCGCCTCACCGGCCTGGAGCGGCAGAAGATCATCAAGGAAGCCGAGGAAGTGGAGGCCGCTATCCGGCGTTTCCGGCAGATTCTGGCGGAGGAGGCCCAGGTCAAGGCCTTGATCGCCCAGGAGCTTAAGGAATTAAAGGAGCGTTACGGGGACGGCCGCCGCACCGAAATCATCCCCCAGGCCCAGGAGTTCACCGCCGAAGACCTCATCGCCGATGAGGAGATGGTGGTCACCGTCAGCCACCGGGGCTATATCAAGCGCACCCCCCTGACTATCTACCGCAGCCAGCGCCGGGGGGGCAAGGGCCGCACCGGCATGGGCACCCGGGAAAACGACTTTGTCTCCCAACTTTACGTGGCTTCCACCCACAGCTCGTTCCTGTTCTTCACCAACCAGGGGCGGGTCTTCTGGCTGAAGGTCCACGAGATCCCCGTGGGCATGCCTTCCGCCCAGGGGAAGGCCATCGTCAACTTGCTGCAATTGGGCCTGGACGAAAAAGTAGCCACCGTGCTACCCATCCGGGAGTTCGTGGCAGGGAACTCGTTGGTCATGGCCACCCGCCGGGGAGTGGTGAAGAAGACCGATCTCATGA
The DNA here is from genome assembly GCA_049322315.1 of Thermodesulfobacteriota bacterium. Classification (GTDB taxonomy): domain Bacteria; phylum Desulfobacterota; class Desulfobaccia; order Desulfobaccales; family 0-14-0-80-60-11; genus SURF-52. The sequence goes on from JBMORF010000054.1 coordinate 72,721, forward strand.
ACTTCCAGCGGCCCCGGAGCGGTGGGATTATCGCCCTGGGCTTAAACGAAGGGGATGAATTGGTGGGCGTGGCTCTGGCCGAACCCGACCAGGAGATCCTCATCGAGACCCGGCTGGGAAAGGTCATCCGTTTTCCCTCCGAAGAAGTCCGGGATATGGGGCGCACGGCCCGGGGGGTGCGGGGCATCGAGGTGGCCCCGGAAGACGAGGTGGTGGGCATGGAAGTGTTGCACCCCGGGGGCAGCATTCTGACGGTCACCGAACGGGGCTTCGGCAAGCGCACCCGTCCCGAGAAATACCCGGCCCAGCACCGGGGCGGCCAGGGACGCCTGGGCATCCGCATCACCCCCCGGAACGGTCCGGTGATGGGTATCTTACAGGTCCAGGAAGACGATGAAGTCATGCTGGTCACCAACGTCGGCAAGATTCTGCGCCTGGCGGTCAAAGGCATTTCGCTAATCGGCCGGGTGACCCAGGGCGTCAAGCTGATGGACGCGGAACCGGAGGAGCGGGTGGTGAGTCTGGCCAAGGTGGCGGAAAAGGGAGACAGCGACGATAACGGCGAGGCCGGCCTTGGTATCTCCTGACGTCCAGACCGTCGCGGTAATCGGGGCCGGCGCCTGGGGCACCGCCTTGGCCCAACTCCTGGCGGAAAAGGGTTTGCCGGTGCGCCTCTGGGTCCGGGAGCCGGAAGTGTGCGCCGCTTTAAGCCGGGAGCGGCTCAATCACACCTTTTTGCCGGGAGTGCGGCTGTCTTCCCGGATCATCTTCACCCAGGAATTTGCGATGGCCCTCCAGGGGGTGCGCCTGGTCCTGGTAGCCGTTCCCTCCCACGTCTTCCGGGAGATGTTGCGGGAGCTGCGTCCCCATCTGCCGCCGGAGGCGGTGGTGTTAAGCGCCACCAAGGGCATGGAAATCGAGTCCCTGCTCACCATGGAAGGAGTGGTCCGGGAGGAGTTGGGCGCGGCCTTTCCCTATGCGGTCCTTTCCGGTCCCAGTTTCGCCCGGGAGGTGGCCCACAAAATCCCCACTGCGGTAACCATCGCCAGCCGGCACCGGGAAGTGGCACATAATCTGCAACGTCTTTTTTCTACTCCCTATTTCCGGGTGTATACCACCTTCGAGGTCACCGGCGTGGAATTGGGAGGGGCCCTGAAGAACATCTTCGCCATCGGCACCGGCATCCTGGAGGGGATGAAGTTAGGGGCCAACTCCCGGGCCGCGCTGATCACCCGGGGACTGGCGGAAATGACCCGGTTGGGGGTCCGCCTGGGAGCCAATCCCATGACCCTGATGGGCCTGGCGGGCTTGGGGGACCTGGTCCTTACCTGCACCAGCTCCCAAAGCCGCAACTTCCAGGTGGGCCTAAAGCTGGGGCAAGGTCAGCCCTTGGCCAAAATCCTGGAGGCCATGATCGAGGTGGCCGAAGGGATAAAAACCACCCGGGCCGTACATCTCCTGGCCCAGCGCCTGGGGGTGGAGATGCCTATTGTGGACGCGGTCTACCGCATTCTTTATGAGGACCTGGCGCCCCGGGAGGCCATCAAGAAATTGATGGCCCGGGAACTCAAAGATGAACTGGAGGCCATGACCGAAACCTGGTAAGGTGGGATAAGAGACCGGCAACCGAACCCCGGTCCCTCTCGTTTCCATCGACTACCGATTGAAGGGGAAATAATGTCCAAGAAAAAAGAAGATCTCGTCGTGCTGAAAGAGTCCGATCACCTGGACACCCGCATCCCCTCCCTGGGGGAAGCCAAAGTGGATTCCCCCTTAAAGACCGTCCCCATGGTCACCCGGGACGGCCGGATCTTGGATAAGACCTATGTCGAAGACACGGACCAGGTGCTGGTGGATGATACCCGGGAATATCTGGCCAGGCTCAAAACCGGGGAGGAACCCTTGTTCTTCGAAATGGCCGGGCCCCGGGCCAAGATCTACTTCGATCCATCCAAAGTCCATTGCGCCATAGCCACCTGCGGGGGCTTATGTCCCGGCACCAACGACGTTATCCGGGCCATAGTCCTGGAGTTGCATTACCTCTATAACGTCCGCCACATCTACGGGGTGCGCTATGGTTTTCAAGGGTTTATTCCCAGGTACGGCCATGACCTGGTGGATCTGAAACCGGATGTGGTGGCCGATATTCATACCTTTGGGGGGACTATTCTCTCTTCCTCCCGGGGCCCCCAGGACATCGGCGAGATCGTGGACGCCCTGGACCGCATCAATATCCGCATCCTCTTTCTCATCGGCGGTGACGGCACCCTCCGGGCTGCGAACCAGATCTGCGACGAGATCAAAAGACGGGAACTGCGCATTGCGGTGATCGTCATCCCCAAGACCATCGACAACGATATCGCCTTCGTCTCCCGCTCCTTCGGCTTCGACACCGCGGTGCAGATGGCCACCGAAGCCATCAGCGCCGCCCATACCGAAGCCCTGGGCGCGCCCAACGGCATCGGCCTAGTAAAACTTATGGGGCGCTATTCCGGGTTCATCGCCGCCAACGCTTGCCTGGCCCTGAGGGAGGTCAATTTCGTCTTGATTCCGGAAGCGGATTTTGACCTGGAAGGAGAATGCGGCTTGTTCTCCTGCCTGGAGGCCCGCCTCCGGTCACGGAATCATGCGGTGATCGTGGTGGCGGAGGGCGCGGGACAAAAATACTTCGATGCGGAAAACCTCCCCCGGGATCCCTCCGGCAATGTAAAACCCGGGGATATCGGCCTGTTTCTCTGCTACCAGATCCAGGAGTATTTCCATTGCCGGAATATGGAAGTCAATGTCAAGTACATTGACCCCAGTTACCTGATCCGCAGTACCCCTGCCAACTATAATGACAGCATCTACTGCGGCTTTCTGGGGCAGAACGCGGTGCACGCGGGTATGGCCGGCAAAACCGCCATGCTGGTGAGCCGCTGGCACGGCCATTACGTGCATATTCCCATCAAAGTGGCGGTGGGCAAGCATAAAGAACTGGAGTTGGATTCCCCCTTGTGGCGCAGCGTGCTGGAATCCACCGGCCAGCCGTCCTTGAAGAACCTGTAAACCATGAGCCGGCGACCCGTATTCCATTGCCAACAATGCGGCGATTGCTGCGCCGGGAGAGGGGGTATCTTCGTGCGCCCTGAAGAAATAACGGCCATGGCGGCGTTCCTGAAGATGGACCAAGGGGAATTTCATGATCGCTACCTGGAGCCCTCCTCCCTGGGGACCCGCCTGGCCATCAAAAATGGCGTCTGTGTCTTTTTACAGGATAACCGTTGCGGCGTCCATCCGGTGAAGCCCTTTATCTGCCGCCAGTGGCCTTATCTCCCCGCTCTGCTGGCGGATGAAGACGAGTTCGAGGCCGCCAAGGGCGCTTGCCCGGGCCTCGATCCCCAAGGCAGTCATGAGGATTTCGTGGAGGAGTCCCGGCAGTTAAATAAATCTTAGGGGCGGAGTAATTCTTGGCGACCCCCTGGAAACTATTTGGAAAAAAGGATTAATCATAAAACCATGTCCCTAAAAACCTCGGTCCTGCTTTTTTCTCTGCTGGTTGCCGCCGTCCTGGCGCCGCCGTGCTCTGCCGCCCAAACGGCTAAATCCCCGGAAGCTTCGATCCAGGAACTCTTCTCCCAGGGCGCAGCCGCGCTCAACCAGGGCAATCTCCAGTTGGCGGTGGAGAGGTTCAACGCCGCCTTAAAATTGGACCCGGACCTGCCGGAAGCCTATATCAACCGGGGCATCGCCCTGATGCGGCTGGAGCAGTACGTGGAAGCGGTGGAGGACTTCGATAAGGCCCTGAAACTGGCCCCCCAATCCTCCGAGGCTTTTTATAACCGGGCCCTGGCCTACAGCCGCTCGGGCCTCTATGACAAAGCCGTGGAAGATTACACCCAGGCCCTGAAGTACGCCCCCCAAGACTGGCAGATTTACTATAACCGGGGGAACGCCTCCCTGGACCAGGGGAAAGCCGACGCGGCCCTCAAAGACTATGACCAGGCCCTGAAACTCAACCCCAAGGCGCCGGAGGTTTACCATAACCGGGGTCTGGCCTATCTGGCCTTAAAAGACCCCCGGCGGGCCCTGGCGGACTTCGACCAGGTTCTGAAACTCAATCCCAACTTTGCCCGGGCGGTCTTCAATAAAGCCCGGGCCCTGGAACAATTGGGGCAGAAACCGGAGGCCGTCATCACCTACCGCCGGTTCCTGCAAACCGGCGACCCCGGGGCTGACGCCGTCTTTCTGCAACAGGCCCTGGAGCGCCTGAAAGCCCTGGAGGAGAAGTGAGGGTTTTCTGTTTGCCGTCTTCTGTTTTCTGTAAAAAAGACAAACCTAACTCCACGAATCTGTTGTATTTAAGTCTAATAAACCATCATCTCAGGTGAAATAATTGAGTACTGCTGTGGATAACAAGAGCCGGATTTTAACCGAAAACAGAAAACAGAAAGCAGAAAACTCTGTCTTTTACATCACCACACCCATCTACTACGTTAACGCCGAGCCCCATCTGGGGCACGCCTACACCACGGTGGTGGTGGACGCCCTGGCCCGGTTCCACCGCCTTCTGGGAGAGGAGACGCGTTTTCAGACCGGCACCGACGAACACGGGGAAAAGGTCCTGGAGGCCGCGGCCAAAGCGGGGCTGCCCGTCAGGAAATTCGTGGACCGCATCAGCGCCCAGTTCCGCCGGACCTGGGACGAGATGGGGATCGACTACGACGTCTACGTGCGCACCACCTCCCCGGAGCACATCCGGGTGGTCCAGGAAGTCTTGCAAAAGGTCCACGACGCCGGCGATATCTACTTCGGCGACTACGGCGGCCTCTACTGTTACGGCTGCGAGTGTTTCTACCTGGAGCGGGACCTGGTGGACGGCAAATGTCCGGATCACCAGGTGGAGCCCACCTTCATCAAGGAAGAGAATTATTTCTTCCGCATGAGCCGCTACCAGGAGTGGCTGATTGACTATATCGAGACCCATCCCCGGTGGATCCGGCCGGAGCGCTACCGCAACGAAGCCTTGGCCTTTTTAAGGGAGCCCCTTGAAGACCTTTGTATTTCCCGGCCCCGGAGCCGCCTGGATTGGGGCATCCCTTTGCCCTTTGATGAACGCTACGTCACTTACGTCTGGTTTGACGCGCTCCTCAATTATCTCACCGGCCTGGACTATCCCGCCGGCGAGGCTTACCGCCGTTTTTGGCCGGCCGCGGAGCACTGCATCGCCAAGGACATCCTCAAACCCCACGGCATCTATTGGCCCACCATGCTTAAGGCCGCGGGGGTGGAGCCCTTTCAGCATCTCAACGTCCACGGTTACTGGCAGATGCCCCAGGGCAAGATGTCCAAGAGCCTGGGAAATGTGGTGGAGCCCCGCTACCTGACGGAACATTACGGCATCGACCAGACGCGCTACTTCTTTCTCCGGGAGATGGTCTTCGGCCTGGACGCCCATTTCAGCGAAGAAGCTTTAAAGACCAGGATTAACTCCGATTTGGCCAACGATCTGGGCAATCTTTTTGCCCGCAGCCTGGGGATGGCCTTCAAGTACCGGAAGGGCGTAGTGCCAGCCCCGGGGACGCCGAAGGCCGCGGATCAGGGAGTGGTGGCCGCGGCCCGGGAAATGGCCGGGGATTTCCTCCGGCTTTTTCCAGACCTGGAGTTTCCCAAGGCCCTGTCCCGGGTCTGGGAATTCATCAATCTCCTTAACCGTTACATTGTGGCCTCGGCCCCTTGGGAGTTGGCCAAAGATCCCCAAAAAACCCAGCGTCTGGACACGGTCCTGTACTATCTCCTGGAAGGGCTGCGTTGGCTGGCGGCGCTGCTTCAGCCGGTGATGCCCGCGAGTGCCTTAAAAATGAGCGAACAACTGGGGCTGGGCTTAAGCCTGTGGGACCTGCCCCTGCCCCAGGTCTTGAAATGGGGCCGCCTTCAGCCCGGCAGTATGCTGCAAAAAGGGGCCGCCCTCTTTCCCCGGCTGGAAGTGGAAGAGAAATGAGGGATTAGGGGAGAAATTCACCGCGGCCTTTTCCCCCGCTCCCCCAACCCCGATCACGGGTTTACTGGACGGTGGCGTTATGGCCTCTGGCTTTCCCGTTCAATGCCGCGCCTCCCGGCGTCTGGCTGGAAAAATCGGCGGCGCCCTGAGTTTGGCCCTGGTGGTGGCCCTGCTCCTGTCCGGTTGCGGCGGCCCCCGCCGGCCGCGGACCAAGATGGCGCCCGTGGCGCCACCGGCGGCGCCGCCGGCCCTGACTCCCCAGCAAGCCGCTTTGGAGCAGGCCGTCCTCGGGTTTCACGGCGCCCCTTACCGCCGGGGCGGCAACACCCCGGCCGGGGTGGATTGTTCGGGCCTGGTCCAGACCTCGTTTCATCGAGCCGGGGTCAATCTGCCCCGGACCGTGGCCCAGCAATTTACCCAGGGCCAGCCGGTGGCGTTGCACGATTTGCGTTTCGGGGACGTGGTCTTCTTTAACCGCTACTGCCAGACCCGGAGCCATAAATACTACGCCGCCGGTTTTTTCCATCCGGCCTATGCCGATACGGTGTGCCACAACGGCATCTATCTGGGCAATGGCCGGTTCATCCACGCCTCCCCCAGAGGCGTGTACATCGGCCGCCTGGACGCCGAGGTCTGGCGCGCCTCCTTCATGGGGGCCAGGCGCTATCTGTCCGGCGGAGCTTCAAGCAAGTAACGGCGGCATTTTAAGGCAATCATCTCAGCAAGGAGAGCAACATGAAAACGAGACGCAAAACCGGCTGGTTCATCAGCCTGGTGCTCATCATTCTGGCCGCCTGGAGCCTTCCGGGCCTTACCCTGGAATTTCCCCTTAATGGGAAAAACTGGGCCCTCTGGGGCAGCACCCGGCAAAACCACCGCCTAAACCGGGAAGAAGCCGTGGCCCGGGAAAACTACTGCCCCACCGGCGGCTGCGTCATCCGCCTGGACCGGGTGGGCGTCAACCCCCGCAGGGCCCGGCCCGGCGAGACCTTGCTGCTGATCACCTCCTATACCCTTCTCACCCCGGAAAAGATCGCCATCCCGGTGGCCATCACCCGGGAAATTTTCTTCCAGGGCCGCCCCCTGGGCAAAACCAAGTCCATAGACAGCAGCATCCAGAACGGCTCCTACGATCAGGAGGTCAACTTTAAACTCCCCGCTGACGCCAAACTGGGGGTCTATACCCTGGTCACCGTCGTCAGCACCGCCTACGGCCAGGACCAGAGAACCCTAGAGTTCCAGGTGGAGTGAAAAGAATTCACCACCAAGGCGCCAAGACACCAAGATACACAAAGGAAATAATTAAAGGGGATGGCGCTCTGGCGCCCTCCCCTTTAAATAATTCTTGGTGATTCTCTGGGTCTTGGCGCCTTGGTGGTGAAATTTTTTATCCGTACAGCCGCACTGCGGGGCCCAGGGGCCGCAGGTGTTCCGGACCATCCGCCTGGCCCACCACCAGGCTGATGCGGCTGCAACCCTTGGTAACCAGGAAATGCCAGGCGTCCTCCACGGCGAAAAAGCCCTGGTCCTGGGCCACCACTTCCACCCGGTCCGCTTTATAGCCCAGGTCTTGGGTGGCGGCGGGCGCGTTGAACTCCTCCGGCATGCCGGGGGTGCTCACCAGATAAACAATCAGACCCTCTTTCATGAAGCCTCCTTCTGGTAAATGGTTTAATACCGAGTTGCAGTCAAAAAGATACTATACGTAGGGGCGAACCTTGTGTTCGCCCTGGAGCCACGGGCGAACACAAGGTTCGCCCCTACAGTTCAACGTCCTTTGAATGCGAATTGGTATAACTTCTTCCACTCACGCTCTCGATCCCCACCTATTACACCGTTTTCGGTTTTCGGTTTTCCGTTTTCGGTTAAAAGAAATAAAGATTATCAATATGTTACATTAAAAGTTTGTTGCAGTTGAAAGCGAAAACGGTATTAGTAGCCAGAAGCCTGTTGTCAGTTGCCGGATTAGCCAATTCTTCGAGTCTTTTTCTGACTACCGGCCACTGACCACTGGCTACTAAAACTCCCCCTGGCGCCCGCCGCGTTATGTGAGGCCAAAAAAAACCCCGGGTCATTTAAGACCCAGGGATGGCACCCAGCTTTCTTGATCCCAGGGGGGTCCGGGGCTTGAACCTCCGGACCGGCCTTCAAGTCCCTACCGCGGGGACCCGGGCCTTGGTAGATGGGCAGGTCTTCTGACTTCCGGATCGTCCTACTTCCTGCGCCTTCCCATTTCCTGAGGAAACAGTGGCTTGCCGCAGGTTTTGTCCCCGGTTACAGCGGCGGGACCGTGCCGGATTTAAACCGGCTTCCCTCTTAAACCCCTTTGGGGGTACCCATCTTCTCTCGATATCTAGGATAAAGAGAAGCCCCCTTCCTGTCAAGGTAAAATTCTCCTCCCATTTTCCCGGGATCAGGGTAAAATAAAAAGAGAAGATAGATGGGGTATGGAGAAAAGAAACGCTGAAAAACCCTTGGGTAATGTCACCTACCTGCGGCTGTCCATTACCGACCGTTGTAATCTCCGCTGTTTTTACTGCACCTCCCCGGAAGAATGGGTGAAGCTGCCGGCTCCGGAGATCCTGCGGTACGAGGAAATGTTGCGCCTGGCCCGGGTGGCCGTGGCCCAGGGTATCCGCAAAATCCGGGTTACCGGGGGCGAACCCCTGGTGCGCAAAGGCGTGGTGGAATTCATCCGCAACTTGCACCAGGTTCAGGGGCTGGCAGAAGTTTGCCTCACCACCAATGGGGTGCGCCTGCACGAACTGGCTCCAGACCTATATGACGCGGGTTTGCGCCACCTCAACCTGAGCCTGGATACCCTCAGACGGGAGCGTTACCAGGAGGTCACCGGCAGGGACAATTTTTTGGAGGTGCTGGCCGGACTGGAAAAGGCTGAGTCCCTGGGGTTTCACCCCATTAAGATCAACTGTGTGGTGCTCAAAGACCTGAACGACGACGAACTGCTGGCATTCGCCCGTCTGGCCCGGGAACGCCCCTTCCAGGTGCGTTTTATCGAATTCATGCCCACCGTGGCCAAAGGGAAATGGACCCGCCATTTTCTCCCCATGGAGGAGGTGCGCCGGCGGCTGGCCCCCTTAGGAAAGGGAGAACCACAAGTCCGGGAGACGGCGGCGGGGCCGGCCCATATCTTCCGCTTCCCCGGATTTAGGGGGGAGTTGGGGTTCATCTCCCCCATCAGTGAGCATCAGTGTCCGGGGTGCAACCGCCTCCGCCTCACCGCGGCCGGACGCCTGCGTCCTTGCCTCTTCGGTAAATATGAAATTGACGTGAAAGGACCGCTCCGCCAGGGCGCGGATGATGCCGCTTTGGGGCGGCTCTTCCGGGATGCCGTGGAACTCAAGGCCTGGAAACCGGAGTTTAACGATCCGGACACCCTCCGCGCCTGTCAACACATGGCGCGGATCGGCGGCTGACCCCAAGAAAAGATAACCCGGCTGAATTTCTTAATTAAAGTCTACAATTAGAAAATTATCCTTTGCGTTCTTTGCGTCTTTGCGTGAGAATCTTTCTCGCACCAAGGCGCAAACTTTTTCTCAAGGAGCGATCAAGAACGGATGAAGCTGAGCATTGTCATTCCAGTATACAACGAAAAAGAGACCTTGGAGGTAATTTTCCGGCTGGTCCAGGAGACCCCTTACGAAAAGGAGATCATCGCCGTGGACGACGCCTCCACGGACGGCTCCCGGGATATTTTGGCCCGGCTGGAGGAAAGATATGATAATGTCCGCCTCTTTTACCACGACCGCAACCAGGGCAAAGGCGCGGCCTTGCGCACCGGCTTCGCCCAGGTGCGCGGCGACGTGGTGATTATCCAGGACGCGGACCTGGAATACCGGCCGGCGGATTACCCGGCCCTGCTGGCTCCCATCGAAGAAGACGCGGCCGACGTGGTCTACGGCAGCCGTCTCATCGGCGGCCGCCCTCACCGGGTCTTGTTTTTCTGGCATTACATGGGCAACAAGGTGGTCACCACCCTGTCCAATATGTTCACCAACCTCAACCTCTCGGATATGGAGGTGGGCTACAAGGTCTTTAAGGCTGAGGTCATAAAAAGGATCACCATCAAATCCAACCGCTTCGGGGTGGAGCCGGAACTCACCGCCAAGATCGCCAAACAGCGCTGCCGCATCTACGAAGTGCCCATCCAGTACCATGGCCGGGATTATGCCCACGGCAAAAAAATCACCTGGCGAGACGGCATCGCCGCGGTCTTCCATATCCTCCGCTTCCGTTTCTGTGATTGATAATGGTGAAAATGGTCAAAAGGGGAAAAGGTTAAAAGGGAAAAGAAATGACAAGCCCTCAGTTTTCCTTCCCAGTCCTTATTTCTAGGTCAATTTCCCTGACAAATAAAATAACCTTCCGATGTAACCTATTGATAATCTATTATCTTTTAACGGAATACAGAAAACTGTATTACTCCCCGCTTTTCCTTTTTCCCTTTTCCCCCTTTCCCCCGCAATGAAAGCCTCAAATAACTGGCGTCATTGGCTCTTCTGGATATGCTTGGGCCTGTGGATGTTACAAATCATCTGGCTGGCCTGGTATTTCCTCCCTGAAGCCCAAGAGCTGGCCGGTAGGGTGGCGGACCGGCGGGTTGGGGCCGCGGTGCGTCAGGAAGACCCTCTTTACCGCTGGCTTCTGACCCTGGCCCCCCTTATTCCCCCCCAGTCCACCTACGTCTTTGTGGATAATTATGAGGCGGGCAAAGAGATCGAGGCCCGCTACCACCTCACCCCCCGGCGGCATATCCTTCTGTCTCCGGAGGCGCCCCCCAGTTTTCTTTTCAATGCCTTGCGCCAGGAAAAGGCTGCCTTTCTGCTCCTGAGAGAGGGGGATAAGCCCTGGGCGAGCCGGGAGGCGGTGCAAGAATCCCCGGCTTTTCACCGGTTGCCGGTTCCCGGCCCGGGCCTGGTCTACCGGGTGGACTACCCCAAGCTCCTGGGGAGATTCTATGATTGAGTCGGCCTTGAGTTTCTGTCGCCTTCTCCTGGGACTGGGGGGGATTTTCCTTTTAGGCTACGTTTGGTTGGCCCTATTGGTCCCCAATCTCCGGGATTTCCGGAGACTGGAGAAGTTGAGTATCAGTTTCGGGATCGGCGCCACCCTGGTCACCTTATGGATGCTGCTCCTCACCTGGTTGGACTTTTCCTTCAGCTTGCCGCTGATCCTGATCCCGCCCCTGGTCCTGGCCGGAGCGGCCCTGCTGGTGAAAAGCAAACTGGGGAAAAGGGGCCAGGGGCTGCCCCAGGCTGGACAGCCTGGGCCTCCCGCTCCTGGCCCCCCACCCTCTTCCCCCACCCCTTACCAGGTATGGGATTGGGTGTTCTTGGGTTTATTGGCGGCTTTTTTCCTGTTCGCCACCTTGCGGGCCGTGCTTTATCCCATGTGGGCCTGGGACGCCTTTGCCACCTGGGGCTGCAAAGCCAAGGTTTTTTACCAGAGCGCCGGGATCGATTTCGCCTGCCTCGACGCCCACAACTACTACCCTAACCTGGTGCCCCTGCTTTTGAGCTACCTCTATTTCTGCCTGGGGCAGGTGAACGACCACCTGGCCAAGGCCCTGTTTCCCCTGTGGGGCGCTTTGCTCCTGGCCCTGCTTTATTCTCTTCTTAAAAGGATGGGCCTCAACCGCACCCGGGCCCTGGGAGTCACCGCCTTCCTGGCTCTAAACGGCACGGTCTTCGTGGCGCATCTCTATATTGCCTATGCCGATCTGCCCCTGGCCTATTTCATCCTGGCCGGGGTGGGCCTCCTTTACCTCTGGCTCAACAATACCGCGCCCCGGGGGAGCCTGGCCCTGGCAGCCGTCTTTTTTGCGGCCCTGGCCTGGTGTAAATACGAAGGCCCCCCCCTGGCCGTCACCATACTCCTGGCCGCGTTCCTCACCCTGGTCTGGCTGAGGCCCCCGGACCTAAAAAGGCGTCTCCTGCAGTTGGGGCTCCCCCTTCTGGGCCTGGCCGCGGGC